>NZ_QROM01000020.1:2876-36526 GCF_003474365.1 Collinsella sp. AF38-3AC | reverse complement strand
CCGTACGCTTGAACTGAGAAGGGGGAGGCCTCGCGGCCTCCCCCTTTTTTGCGCTTACGGAGCGTAAATGACTTAATTACACTAGACAATCTTATTGTTTTTGGTATTGAGCATTTATTTAAAGATAATAAATCGAATAACAAGGGCAACTGCTATGGCCACAATGATCAAAAGCAGGATTGTCAGTCGATGCTGCTTGCGTCGTTTACTTGACGAAACGAAGATCGATTTTCCCTGTTTTGGCGTTTCGAGATAGCGAGCCGAATGCGTCAAGGTTTGCTTTGGTCGAGGACCTCTTTGTTGATGAGCGGCGGATGCTTTCAGTGGCTCATCACTAACTGCGCTGTTTTTAGATAATGGTGCGTCTTTCAGATATACAGGGTCTCCCGAGGCGACGCCCATATGTTTACGTCCCCTTTGGGCATCCTCGAGTGTTTGATATCGATTTCTCGTCACATACTCGGGCTCCGTATCATAAATGGGCTCTTGCGAGATGTGGGGGCGATGGAACCGTGGCGGCTGCGTGGAAGTATCTTCCCCCTGCGTCGGCATAAACATTTTGTTCTGGTTTCGGTCGTCCATGATGCCCTTTAGCTCGTTACCAACAACGTGTACGCGCTCATTGTAAGCCCCTTGTTATTTGTAGCTGCGAACATACTCGTTATTTAAGCTCTGGTTCAAAGAACCTTAACCTTACTAAAACTTGAGTCATACACACTTAGATATGCTTATAGTACTGGACTCAAAAAACTTTATAGTCGATGTATATCTAAGCACTGTGTGGGCATATATAAGAGCGTCAAAAGAAGTCCCAGTCACCTAGAAGATGGCTCGGCAGTCCTAAAAGGAGTGGTAAACATGGCAAGCATGGTCCCTTATCGTTCGGTTTTTGGCGTTCGTCCTTCTGCTAGCTCGCTGTTCGATCTGTTTGATGATATGACCGACCTTGCAAACAACTCGATTGCTTCCAAGGCGTTCCCCGTTGATGTCGAGGACAAGGGCGATGGTTATGAGGTCAAGGCGTATCTGACCGGCGTGGCTAAGGATGACATCGATGTTGAGCTTAATGAAGGCCGTCTGTCCATTAGCGTGAACGTTGTGGAGGACGAGGAGAACGAGGGCAAGAACTTCCTGCAGAAGGAGTTCAGCTCGTACAGCGCGACGCGTGGCGTGTATCTCAAGGACGCTTCGAGCGAGGGCCTCTCGGCTAAGTATGCTGACGGCATCCTGACCGTAACGGTTCCCAAGATCGTCGAGAAGAAGAACGTTACGAAGATCTCCATCGACTAACTTCGTTGGTGCTCCGCGCTATTAAAAGACAACAAAAGGGGCTGGGAAGCGATTCCCGGCCCCTTTTGCTGTCTAGGACAGACTATTGAATGGTTGCTGGTCGATGCTGGCTTGCGGGGCGTATCGAGAGTTTTCGCGATCCTTGGAGAAGGGTGGCGGAACTGCCGACCTCGTCATCCAGGGTTGCGGCTAGAGCTTTGGCATAGCTTTTGACGGTAAGGCTCGGGCGATTGTTATCTTGGCTGATATGCATCGCAATGAGCTGTTCGGTGCGATCGGTGACGAGCCCACGCGCTGCGTCGGCGGCTTGGTCGTTAGAGAGATGGCCTTTTGCAGATAAAATTCGATCTTGGAGGAAGCGGGGGTAATCCCCTTGGCGCAGCATGGCCACATCGTGGTTGCTCTCGAGTGCAAGAACTCGGCAGTCTTCGAGGGTGTCTATAGCTTGTTTGGTTAGCTCTCCGGTGTCGGTGGCAAAGCCAATGGAGTCATCGAAAGTGTCGAATCGATAACCGACAGGATTGATGACATCATGCGATGTTGGGTAGGTTCGCACGCGGATGCCGGCAATGGAAAGCGTGTCGCCGGGGTCAAATTCCTCTACGGGTAGATGTGCGAGGGTTTCTTTGCACGAAAGCGTGCCCCTGCTGGCAAAGAGGGGACCATGCCAGTGCTTGCACCATACATCGAGCCCTTTGATGTGGTCGGTGTGCTCATGGGTAATTACAAGCGCGGCAACGTCGTCTGCCGAGAGGCCGAGCTCCGCCATGCGTTTAAGTGTCTCGCGGCGGGACAGGCCATCATCGATCATGATGAGACCTTGCGGCCCCTCGATGAGCGCGCAGTTGCCTTTTGAGCCGCTGCCGAGGATATGAAGGTGCAGGCGAGACATAAGATTCCAAAGGATACAATGGGTGCGGACGAATAGAGGAGGAAGCGAATGCCAACGGTATCTCAGCACTATGGACATCATGCTGCGTCGAGGGCGGATGATTACGCCCTGGCGACGCGGCAGACGGCTGCTCCTGTGGTGCTCATGGTATCAGGTGGTGCGGACTCGACGGCCTTGCTTCTTATGGCATGCACATCAAAGTTGGATATCATGGACGGGCGCGGCGTCGCTTCCATTGCGCGCGAGCGTCTGCACGTACTGCATGTAAATCATCACCTGCGTGGTGAGGCGTCCGATGGCGACGAGGCCTTTGTGCGCGAGCTCTGCGCGCAATATGGCTTGCCGCTGTGTGTTGAGCATGCCTATTTTGATGATGAATCGGGCAATATCGAGGCGGCTGCCCGCGAGGTACGCTATGCCGCGGCACGGAGATACGTTCGTGAGCTCTGCGCCCAGACGGGCGCACCGCGGACGGCGGCCCGCATCTGTACGGCGCACACCTCATCGGACCGCGCGGAAACGTTTTTGATGAATGCGATTAAGGGGTCGGGGCCCGCTGGTCTATCGAGCATTCCACGCCGTCGGAACATCGTGGTACGCCCCTTGCTCGACCTCACGCATGATGAGCTCGTGAACTATCTGCAGGTGCATGGCCAGCTGTGGCGGGAGGATGAGAGCAACGAGGACGTTTCGTACCTGCGCAACTATGTGCGCCACCGGGTGATGCCGGTGGTGGCACAGCGCAACGCGAACGTCTGCAAGACGATTGGTGCCGCTTGCGAGATCCTGGGCGACGAGGATGCGTTTTTGTCTCAGCTTTCGGCTCAGGCGTTTCGAAGCTGCCTGCGCAAGGAAGTGGCGGGTGCGCTGGTCCTCGACGCGCGCCGCCTTGCCGCGGCCGAGGTGGTGATTGCCCGGCGCATCGTACGACTGGCAATTAAGCGCATCGACCCCGATGCTCGGCCGGAGATGCGGCATGTGGAGCGCGTGCTCGCCTGTGTTGCCGAGGGTGCGGGCTCGGTCACACTCCCGGCGGGAATTGATGCGCGCGTGGAGTTTGGAATGCTGGCACTCAAGGCCCCGGTGGCGCGCGAGGGCTTAGTTGCCGACTGGATCTCCGTTCCCGGGCGCCTGTCTTTGGGGGCGGGGCGTATGCTGGTGGCCGAGCCGATGGCCGTTGAGCCGGGATACGATGTCGTGCATCGAGCCCGCGAGCTTGTGGCTGCCGGAGAGGTGGCCGCTATCGTGGATGCGGCGGCCTTGGGCTTTGCCGACCGCGATAGCGATCGGATGCTCGCTGGCTCGTGCGGAGAGATTCCCGCTGAGGCTCGATCGGCGCGCTTGTGGGTGGATAACCCTGTGCCGGGGGATGTGATGTGCCCGCTGGGAATGAGTGGTCGAAGCAAGAAAGTGTCCGACCTGCTCAACGAGGTGCGCATTCCCGTTTCCGAACGCTCTGGCGTGCCCGTGGTAAGAACGGCTCCGGGGGGAGCCGTGGTGTGGGTTGCGGGCGTTCGGGCCGACGAGCGTTTTAAATGCACGGCCGCAACGCGCGTGGCATATCTGCTCCGCGTAGTCGATGCGGAATAGCGCCTTGCGCCTACTATTCTGTGCGACGTTGACGGTATTCCCGCGCTGATGGCGCACGGGCTGGTAAATATACCCCGTGCGCTGCTAGAATGTGTAGTTCGCGTCCATACGGCGGTGTGTGGGCGATAAGCACAAGAAAGGGTTGTCATGGCTTCTCAACATCCGGATATCGAGAAGGTTCTGTTTACGCAGGAGGATATCGACGGTATCGTTTCTCGCCTAGGCGAGCAGATTACTCGCGACTACGTGGGTAAGGATCTGGTGCTGATCGCGGTCCTACGCGGCGCCGTGGTCTTTATGGGCGACCTGATGCGCAAGATCGAGCTGCCGACCAACATCGATTTCATGGCTGTTTCGAGCTACGGCGACGGCGTGAAGTCCTCCGGCATCGTGCGTATCATCAAGGACCTGGATATCGACATCCGTGGCCGCGACGTGCTGATCGTCGAGGACATTCTGGACTCGGGCCTGACGCTCAAGTATCTGATGAAGAACCTCGAGAGCCGCAAGCCCGCTTCTCTGGAGGTCGCCGCCTTCCTGTGGAAGGACGTTGAGGACCGTGCCTCGGCCGTCACGCCCAAGTATGTTGGAACCCATTGCCCCGATGCCTTTGTGGTGGGCTACGGCCTCGACTATGCCGAGCGCTATCGTAACCTTCCGTATCTGGGCATTTTGAAACCGGAGGTTTATTCGTAAGATGCCCGACGACCGTAACGATAACAATTCCCAGACTCCCCGGGAGCCTAAGATCCCGGGGATGCCCGGAGGCAAGAAGCCCACGCGTACGGGCTGGCTGTATTTTATTTTGGCTTGCGCGCTTCTGGGCTACGCCTTCTTTAACATGGGCTCCGGCTTTGCCAATTCCAGCAATACCGTAAAGCTCGCGACGAGCGAGATGGTCAACGCCATTAAGCAGGATCGCGTCGAAGATTTGACCTATACGGTTCAAGACGGAAGCGTGGCGGGTCATTACTGGAAGACAAAAAAGGACAAGGGCGACACGAGCGAGCTCAAGAGTTTCTCCTCGACCTATGTCGGCTCCGATTCTCTTGCCGAGCTTATGGCGGAGCACCCCGATACCAAGTACATCGTCAACACCAATGACCCCGATTTTTGGGGCGACCTGGCGATGAGCGCGCTGCCGACGATCGCCCTGATCGCCATCATGTTCTACTTTATGCGCCAGATGATGGGCGCCAACAACAGGAACATGCAGTTTGGCAAGACCAACGCCAAGACCAACGAGGCAACGCGCCCCAAGGTCAAGTTTGAGGATGTTGCCGGTGTGGACGAGGCGGTCGAGGAGCTCGAGGAGATTCGCGACTTTTTGAGCGATCCGGATCGCTATCGAAAGCTGGGCGCCAAGATTCCGCGCGGCGTGTTGCTGGTTGGCCCTCCGGGTACTGGTAAGACCCTGCTGGCCAAGGCCGTTGCCGGCGAGGCGGGCGTGCCGTTCTTTAGCATCTCGGGTTCCGACTTTGTCGAGATGTTCGTGGGCGTCGGCGCCAGCCGCGTGCGCGACCTCTTTAAGGAGGCCAAGTCCCAGGCCCCGTCGATCATCTTCATCGATGAGATCGATGCCGTGGGACGTCAGCGCGGAGCCGGCTTGGGCGGCGGTCACGACGAGCGCGAGCAGACGCTCAACCAGCTGCTGGTCGAGATGGACGGTTTTGAGGAGAGCGAGTCGGTCATCCTGATCGCCGCCACCAACCGCCCCGACATTCTGGATCCGGCGCTGCTGCGTCCCGGTCGTTTTGACCGTCAGGTCACGGTCGACCGTCCGGATGTGAAGGGCCGCGAGCAGATCTTGCGCGTGCATGCCGAGAACAAGCCGATGGACGAGGACGTGAAGTTTGAGAAACTCGCCCAGATGACCGTTGGCTTTACCGGTGCCGATCTGGCAAATCTGCTCAACGAGTCTGCGCTGCTGGCTGCCCGCCGCCATCGTTCCGTGATCTCGATGGACGAGGTCGAGGAATCGATGGAGCGCGTGATTGCCGGTCCGCAGCGCAAGGGTCGCGTGATGACCGAGGCCGAGCGCACCACGATCGCCTACCACGAGAGCGGTCACGCCCTGGTTGGTCACATCCTGGAGCACTCCGATCCGGTCCACAAAATCTCGATTGTCAGTCGCGGCCAGGCCCTGGGCTACACGCTGCAGCTTCCGCAGGAGGACCACTTCCTCAAGACCAAGAACGAGATGCTCGACGAGCTTGCCGTGTTCTTGGGCGGTCGCGTTGCCGAGGAGCTCATGTGCGACGACATCACGTCGGGCGCGAGCAACGATCTGGAGCGCGCGACCAAGATGGCGCGCGAGATGGTCACGCGTCTGGGCATGAGCGAGGAGCTGGGCACACAGGTGTTTGGCGAGGCGCAGCATCAGGTGTTCCTGGGCCGCGATTACGCCGATCACCAGGATTACTCCGAGGAGACGGCGCGTCGCATCGACATTGAGGTCCAGCGCATTATGCGTGAGGCCCATCGTCGTGCGGTCGAGATTTTGGATGCTCGTCGCGATCAGCTTGACCTGATGGCGAAGGTGCTGCTTGAGCGCGAAACCGTCGAAGGCGACGCCGTGAACGCCCTGCTCGACAACGAGTGGGATGCCTACCTTGAGCGCGAGGGCGATATCCTGGCAGCCAAGGAGGAGCGCAATGCCAAGGCGGCCGGCATGCCGACCAAGAAGCGTGCGCCTCGTATGAGCGAGGAGGAGCTGGCGGCCGATGCCGCGGCATTTGCGCAGGCGGCCATGCAGGAGGATGCCGACGTCGCATCTGAGGATGCTGACGATGTCGAGACTGCTGACGCAAAGAAGGCCGACGGCAATACTGACGTCGACGAGTAATCTTTGTCACAAAAGCCTCCGCGGGGAAACCTGCGGAGGCTTTTTCTTTTGAGCGATATGGGCCATCTGTTGATTGGGGACAGACTTAAATGAGCGTTTTCACGCATTTAAGTCTGTCCCCAATTAACATTGCTGCGGCACTTTGCTCGGCTAAAGCGTACAATAGCGCCTATGCGAAAGGGGAACAGATGATCAACGATACTATGTATGCGCGCGGTGCGGAGAGCTCCATCATCCGCGAGATCTTTAGCTACGGCCTTGAGCGCAAGGCACAGATCGGCGCGGAAAACGTGTTTGATTTCTCACTGGGTAACCCGAGCGTTCCGGCACCTGCCGCCGTGGCTGAGTCCATTAAGAAGGCCTTGGAGCTGCCGAGCGACCAGCTGCATGGATACACGCCTGCACCGGGTCTGCCGCAGTGCCGTACCGCCGTGGCCGAATCGCTCAACCGCCGCTTTGGCACGAGCTATGAGGGCAAGGATGTCTTTATGACGGTGGGTGCGGCGGCTTCGCTCACCTGTACGCTCAACGCGATTACCAATCCGGGCGACGAGGTCATCGTTATCGCTCCGTACTTTCCGGAGTATCGCGTGTGGATTGAGAAGGCCGGCTGTACGTGTGTCGAGGCGCTCGCCGATGAAGATACGTTCCAGCTGAGCGTGGATAACGTGCTCAAGGCGATTACCGATAAGACGGCTGCCGTCATTATCGACTCACCCAACAACCCGACCGGCGCTGTGTATACGCGCGATACCTTGACGCGCCTGGCTAAAGTTATGTGCGAGGTCAACGCCAAGCGCGATCCCGAGAATCCGATCATGCTGATCTCGGACGAACCGTATCGCGAGATCGTCTATGGCGCCGAGGTTCCTTGGGTGCCTTCGATTTACGAGCACACCATCGTGTGTTACTCGTATTCCAAGTCGCTGTCGCTGCCGGGCGAGCGCGTGGGGTGGATCCTGGTTCCCAATACGAATCCTCAGGCAGCTCGTCTAATGCCTGCCGTTGCCGGTGCCGCCCGTACGCTGGGTTTCGTGTGCGCTCCGGCGCTCTTCCAGCGCGTGATTATCGACTGCATTGATGAACCGAGCGATGTCGAGGCCTATGCGCGCAACCGCACCGCGCTTACCGATGCACTGGCGGAGTACGGCTACACCTATGTTGAGCCGAATGGCGCGTTCTACCTATGGGTGAAGGCGCTGGAGCCCGATGCGAACGCTTTCTGCGAGCGCGCGAAGAAGTACGAACTGCTCGCGGTTCCCTCGGACAGCTTTGGCATGCCGGGCTGGTTCCGCTTGGGCTACTGCGTGAGCTACGAGACCATCGTCAATTCGTTGCCTGCCTGGAAGCAACTGGCCGACGAATATCTTTGAAAGTAAAGCGCTCTGCTTACAATGTTTTACGTGAAACGGGGTTTGGTTTTAAGCCAGACCCCGTTGTCTATGCCGTTGTGTGATTGGGATGAAGCAGTTTTACGACTATCGAAGGCTATGCGTACAATGAATATACGCGACGGCCATGCCGGATAAGGAGATCCGATGCCCTACCTGCTTTCTTGTGATATCCATACTCATACGATGTTCTCTGCGCATGCATATTCGACCATTGAGGAGAATGTGTACTGGGCGGCAGAGCGTGGCCTGCAGGTGCTCGGATCTGCCGACCATCTGAGCTCTATGGTTTCGCCTTGCCCCAATGACCTGCGTAGCTACCAGTTCTTTATCAACCAGGATGTCTGGCCTCGCATTTGGAGTGGCGTGCTGGTGTTGCGCGGTGCCGAGGCCGATATCGTTTCGCTGGACGGAAGCCTGTTTGGCGAGGACACTCCTGTCACGCTCGATATTGCCGGCGATCCGTTCAGCCGCCAGCATTCGCTGTTCGATTTGGTTACGCGCAATTTGGATTATTTGGTGGCAAGCGTGCATAATTCACAGATTGCTGAAGGCGCGACGCTGGCCCAGACGACCGAGATGTATATCAATGCCCTGGAGCACCCCAAGGTGTTCATGCTGGGTCACACGGGTCGCTCGGGCGTTCCGTTTGATATCGATGAGGTGCTGTTGGCGGCCAAGGCCAAACACAAGATTATCGAGATTAACAACCATAGTCTTGAACATGGTACCGATGCCGAGCATTGGGGTGTGTGCCGCAAGATTGCCGAGCGCTGCGCCGAGCTGGGCGTGGGGATTGGCGTCTCGACCGACGCGCACATTGGTATGGCGATTGGCAAGCTCGAGCAGGCGCGCAAGATGCTCGACGAGATTCATTTCCCGCTGGACCTGATTGTGACGCGCGATCGCGAGACGCTGCTGCGCGAGATGGCGGCAGCCGGCGTGTGCGACCTGCGCAAGAGCATGTAACGGGCTCATATAGCCAACGAAAGGGGGCGGTCCAGACGGGCCGCCCCCTTTCTTGTGCCGGTAGATTTTAAGGCATGTCCCAAAAATCTACTGGGGTGGGCTAGCGGCGCCCGAGGATCGCTACGGTTTCGGTGTGGTCGGTATGGGGGAACATGTCGACCGGCGTGATCTTGAGCAGGCGATAGCCTCCGTCGAGGAGCTGGTGCAGGTCACGCTCTTGGGTCACGGGGTTGCAGCTGATATAGGTGATGCGGCGCGGCTTGAGTGCGCAGGCGGCTTCGAGGAACTCGGGGGTGGAGCCGGCGCGCGGCGGGTCGATGGAAAGGACGTCGACGCGTTCGTTGTTGTCGGCGGCATCGAGGATGTAGTCGGTGGCGTCGTCGGCCATAAACCAAGCGCTGCGGGTGAGACCGTTGAGCTCGGCATTGCGGCGCGCGTCGGCAATGCCCGCGGGGTTTCGCTCCACACCGAGCAGCATGATGCCAATGCCCTTGTCCTGGGCACCCTTTGCGGCGCAAAGGCCGATGGTGCCGCTGCCGCAGTAGGCATCCATAAGCACGTCGCCCTGGCGCAGGTCCATGCCGTCGATGGCGAGCTGGTAGAGCAGCTCGGTCTGTTGCGGGTTGGTCTGATAGAACGCGGTGGGGGAGATGTCGAAGTCGCAGCCGAGCAGCTGGTCGCGCATGCATTCGGCGCCATGCACGATGCGGGTCTCCTCGCCTAGAATGGCGTTGCCGGGGCGTCCGTTGATGTTTTGGGCAACGGTGACGATATGCGGATCGAGTGCGGCGACGGCCTCAAAGAACTCCTGCGCATACGGCAAGTCGCGCTGAGCGGTCACGAGGGTGACCATAATCTGGTCGGTGCGCCAGCCGCAGCGAACGACGGCATAGCGAAGCAGCCCCAGATGCTTGTCTTCGTTAAAGGCGGGAATGTGCAGACGTTCGGCCTCGCGAGCGATACCGTTGAGAATCTGACGAGCACCCGGCGCCTCGACAGGACACTCGGGTACGGCAACGATCTTGTGCGTGCCGCGCTCAAAGAAACCGCAGCGGACAGCGCCCTCCTTACCGGGAGCAAACGGAGTGGCAGCCTTATGACGAAAACCGCGCGGCGCAGGATATTTGCCCGGGTCGCCTAGGGTGACGCCCATACCGCGAATGGGATCGACGGTTATGCCCTCGCGCTCACAGAGCTCAGCAAACAGTTCCTCCATAGCAGCCTGCTTGGCCGCCAACTGCTTCTTATAAGGACGATTGAGCGCCGTGCACCCACCGCAAGCTTTCATGATCGAACAGGGAGACTTGGGGTCCACAGTCTTGCGCGCAGCCGAAGCCGGATCTTTATGCGAGTGCTTGGGGCGAGTCTGAGATGCCTTATCCCCGCCCCGACGAGAGCCAGAACGCTTGGCCTTAGCCTTGCCCTTGGCCGACTTACCCTTCGCATCCTGAGACGCCTTGGATTTCTTAGAAGATTTTTTCTCCCCCGACCCCTCAGCCGCCTCGATCAAAGCACGACGAGCCTTACGCTCCGCACGAGATTCTGCCATGAATTAACCCCACTATTTAATAAAAGAAAAGTCCGAAGCAATTGTACCGTGCATTCAACGTGCCCGTTTGGAGAGGAGGCTATTTAAGGTTCCGAGCACGTTGTCTCCCGGCTGAGTGGCGCCCGGCGCGGAGTTTAATTTGTCGCGAGTTCCGCACGAACAGGAGGCCACTTAATGTGGCCTCCGTCGTGAGCAGGACTGTAGAGCAGCAAACTTAACCCCTGCCCCGGCACCCGGCGGGCAAATCCTCCCTTGTACTCTATCAAGGTAAAGTGTATGATTCTGAACGTTACATGACTCACTTTACTTAACTAAAGTGCCACCAAGGGGGAATACCATGAATACCGATATGTCTCGTCGTCAGTTTGTTGGTCTAGCCGGCTCGCTCGCCACGGTGCTCGGCCTTGGTCTTGTCGGTTGTGGCGGCGGTGCCGGTAAGGGCTCTGTTGCCGGCTCTGCCGCGGCCAAGGATACGAAGGGTGCCGCGGAGTCCAAGAAGCTCGTGGTGGGCTTTGATAAGTCCTATCCTCCGTACGGCTTTGTGGGCGACGACGGCGAGTACACCGGCTTTGATCTCGATCTGGCCAAGGCTGTTGCCGATAAGCAGGGCTGGGAGGTCAAATACGAGGCCATCGACTGGGATGCCAAGGACACGCTGCTCAACTCGGGCGCCATCAACTGCATCTGGAACGGCTTTACCATGGAGGGCCGCGAGGACGACTACACGTTCTCCGAGCCGTACATGCTCAACGAGCAGGTGCTGGTGGTCAAGAAGGATGCGGGCATCAAGAGCTGGGACGATCTTGCCGGCAAGACCGTGATCACCCAGACCGATTCCGCTGCGCAGGATGTGCTCGAGGGCGACCAG
This sequence comes from Collinsella sp. AF38-3AC, assembly GCF_003474365.1. Lineage (NCBI taxonomy): Bacteria > Bacillati > Actinomycetota > Coriobacteriia > Coriobacteriales > Coriobacteriaceae > Collinsella > Collinsella sp. AF38-3AC. Next base: position 25,132 of record NZ_QROM01000020.1, on the reverse strand, counting down.
AAGGATCTGGCCGCGACGTTTGCCACGCTCGATACCATCGGTGAGTACAACACGGCGTTTATGCAGCTCGAGAGCGGCGCGGTCGATGCCGTGGCTTGCGACCTTTCGATTGCCCAGTATCAGCTCGCCGCCAAGCCCGATGCCTATACGCAGCTCGACAAGCCGCTGTCCAGCGAGCACTACGCCGTTGGCTTTAAGAAGGGCGACACCAAGTCGGCCGATGCTGTAACCGAGTCGCTCAAGGCGCTCTACGAGGACGGCACGGTTAAGGACCTCTGCGACAAGTATGCAGATTACGGTCTTTCCTTCGATAATTGGGTGCTCAAATAACGGCTTTCCCAGGAACCCGATCTTGCCGCTCAAACCCTCCTCGCGTACCAAAGTACGCTTCGTCGGGCTTGTCGCTCGCAGTCTTGGGCACTGCGCCTATTTGAGAATAAGATCCGCTGTTCTGCTGTTGCGAAAGAGAGGGTAGGTTGTCTATCCAAGTCATGATGCAGATGCTTGGCCAGGGATTCTTGGTCAGCTTGCAGCTGTTTGTGCTGACGCTGCTCGGGTCGATTCCACTGGGAATCCCCGTGGCGTTTATGCGCATGAGCAAAATCGCGCCGCTTCGCTGGATTGCGCGCATCTACATTTCGGTCATGCGTGGCACGCCGCTCATGCTGCAGATGTTTGCCATCTACTTTGCCCCGTACTACGTGTTTGGCATCTCGCTCACACCCGATTCCAAATGGACGGCGTGCGTTGTGGCGTTCATCATCAACTACGCCGGCTACTTTGCCGAGATCTATCGATCGGGCCTGCAGTCTATTCCGCGTGGTCAATACGAGGCTGCCGAGGTGCTGGGCTATTCGCGCCTGCAGACGTTTTTGTACATTGTGATGCCGCAGGTCGCTAAGCGCATTTTGCCGGCGATGGGCAACGAGATTATCACGCTGGTCAAGGATACGTCGCTGGCATTTGCCATTGGCGTGGGCGAGATGTTCTCGACGGCCAAGGCGCTGGTTGCCTCGCAAGTGAACATGGTGCCGTTTGCAATCGCGGCGCTGATCTACTGGGTCTTTAACTTTGTGGTCGAGATGCTGCTGGGCGCCGCCGAAAAGAAGCTGGACTATTACCATGACTAACTCAGTGATGAAGATCGAAAGCGCGCGCAAGGCGTTTGGCGGCAATGAGGTTCTCAAGGATATCTCGCTTGAGGTGAAGCGTGGCGAGGTCGTGGCGATTATCGGGCCTTCGGGTGGCGGCAAGTCCACGCTGCTGCGTTGCGCCACACTGCTCGAGACGCTCGACGGAGGCTCGCTCTCGTTTGGCGGCCTTGCCGTCGCGACGGATGCGGGTTCGGGCGCGGTGTATGCGAAGGGCGATGTGCCCAAGCAGGCGCGCTCGCGATTCGGCCTGGTGTTCCAGAACTACAATCTGTTTCCGCACTATACGGTGATGAAAAACATCACCGACGCGCCGATCCGCGTGCTTAAGCGCCCGCGCGAGCAGGCGGAAGCTCGTGCGCACGAGCTGATTGCTCAGATGGGGCTTGTGGGCAACGAGAACAAGGTGCCGTGCGAGCTTTCGGGCGGCCAGCAGCAGCGCGTGAGTATTGCCCGCGCCCTGGCGCTTGACCCGGAAATCTTGTTCTTTGATGAGCCGACCTCGGCGCTCGATCCAGAGCTGACGGCCGAGGTGCTGCGTGTCATTAAAGACCTTGCGGCGCAGAACATGACGATGGTGATCGTGACCCACGCGATGCAGTTTGCGCGCGATGTTGCCGACCGCGTGGTCTTTATGGACGGCGGTCGTATTGTCGAGGAAGGTCCTGCCGAGCAGGTCATCGACCATCCACGCGAGCAGCGTACCCGCGAGTTCTTGAGCCGTATCGAGGGGTAGGCTCAGCTATTTACTCAACTTTTTAATTGAGGCGAAGCCGCCAGGTCTTACGGCCTGCGGCGGCTTTTATTTGTATCGATGGGGTTTAATAATCGCCTCGCACGTTTGCTCTGGCCTCTCGCCGTCTGTATTCATACGTGCGCCGAAAGGTGTGCATGGACAGGCGGATGCAAGGGTAGGGTGGTGGCATAGGACATTTGGAGGGTGAGTCGGCTCGGCTGCCGACCATGCTGCTCCCGGGACGGCACCGACCGCGAACTCTCCCCGTTGGCGTCGCGCATTGCGCGCGGCCCTGCAAGGAGGTCATCATGGGTGCTCCCAAGACCGGTAACGTAAGGAACGTGGTGCTCGTAGGCCAAGGTGGGGTGGGCAAGACTTCACTCGCCGAGGCCATGCTCCACCTTTCCGGCAAGACCGCCCGCCTGGGCGGCCACGACGGCACCAAGCCCACGCTCGACTATGACCCCGAAGAGGTCAAGCGTGCATTTTCCATCTCGACGACCATTGCGCCGATCGACTGGAAGGGTGCGCGCATCAACGTGCTCGATGCCCCGTGCTATCCCGATTTTATCGGCGACGCCTATGCCGCGATGAGCGTCTGCGAGACGGCTCTGTTTGTTGTCGACGCCGAGGCCGGCCCGCAGCCTACGACGGTTAAGCTCTGGTATGCCGCCGAGGACCTGCGTCTGGCGCGTGCGGTGTTCGTAAACCGTCTGTCGCGTTCCGAGGCCAGCTTTGCGACCACGATGGACCTGCTGCAGGAGCGCTTTGGTACGCGTCTGGGCGCCGTGACCCTTCCCTGGGGCGAGGGCGAGGACTTTGACGGCATCATCGACCTGGTGCGCATGAAGGCGCGCCATTGCAACGGCGCTGAAGCCGTTGAGTCGGAGATCCCCGAGGAGTATCGTACCCAGGCCGAACAGGCCCACGACCACCTGTGCGAACTCGTTGCCGAGGCCGACGATGAGCTGATGATGAAATACCTGGAAGGCGAGGAGACGCTGACGCAGGAAGAGCTTGAGGGCTTGTTGTCCAAGGCGATCGCCGAGCGCATCTTTGTGCCGGTCTTTGCGGGCGATTGCATTAAGGAGCAGGGCGTCAACTCGCTGATGGACGATATTGCCACGTACTTCCCGGCGCCGACGGACTACGGCGAGATGCCGCTTATCGATGGCGATTCGCTCAAGATCTCGAGCGACGATGACCGCCCGGTGGCGTTTGTGTTTAAGACCCTGGCCGATCCGCAGCAGGGTCGCATCAGCTTTATCAAGGTGCTGACGGGTACGCTTGAGCCGGGCCTTGAGCTGGTCAATGCGCGCACGCGCAAGGGCGAGCGTCTGGCTCACCTGTATGTGATGTGCGGCCGCGACATGACCGAGGTCGGGCACGCGTATGCCGGCGATATCATCGTGGCGCCCAAGCTGGCTGCCGAGACGGGCGATACACTCTCGATTACCGGTAAGGTCGAGGCTGCGGCGTTTAAGTTCCCCAACTCGCAGTACCGTATCGCCATCGAAGCCGAGAACCGCGGCGACGAAGAGAAGCTCTACACGTTTATCGAGAAGGCTTGCAAGGCCGATCCGACCATGAGCATCGACCGCGACGAGGAGACCGGCCAGACCATTATCTCCGCCGTGGGTGAGGCGCAGGTTTCGGTCCTGCTCAATCGTCTGGAGGACCGCACCAAGGTCGCTGCCAAGAGCGTGCCGATCCGTATCCCGTATCGCGAGACCATCCGCCGCACGGCAAGTGCCCAGGGTCGTCATAAGAAGCAGACTGGTGGTGCCGGTCAGTATGGTGACTGCTGGCTGCGTGTGGAGCCGATGATTACCGCCGACGGTACGAGCGACGGTTATGAGTTTGTGGACGAGGTCGTGGGCGGCCGCATTCCGCGCTCGCTGATCCCTGCCGTGGATAAGGGTGTTCAGGAGACTATGAAGGACGGCATCATCGCCGGCTACCCGCTCACGGGCATTCGCGTGGCTGTGTACGACGGCTCGTATCACAGCGTCGACTCCAACGAGATGGCGTTCCGCGCGGCGGCCCGCATCGGCCTGCGCAAGGCGTGCGCCGATGCCGACCCGGTGGTGCTGGAGCCCATCGAGGAAATCACGGTGACGATCCCCGAGAGCTACGCCGGCGCCGTGATGGGCGACATCTCGGCCTCGCGTGGTCGCGTGACGGGCATGGAGACCGATGAGCGCGGAGACACCGTGGTCATCGCCCAGGCGCCGCTGGCCGAGCTGACGGATTACTCGACGCGCCTGCGCTCTATCACGCGCGGCACGGGCGACTTTACCATGAAGCCCGCGGGCTATGAGCAGGTGCCTTATGACGTTCAGGCCAAGCTGGTCGAGCGCTATGAGGAGGGCCGCGCCAAGTAGCGTGTGACGTTGCCTGTAACATACGTGCCGATGCAAGGGCCGCTCTGGGTGATCCGGAGCGGCCCTTTTTGATCCCCGGTGGGGTTGCAAATCGGTTCTTGTCGTGGCTCGGGGCTAATCCCCCGAGGCCTGGTTGCGGCCGGTGGCGTAGTCGATCTGCACATGCGGCTGCAGGTTGTAGCAGTACACGTGGAAGCACAGTGTCTTGCCGTGGTCCTCGACCGACTGCGCCTCGAGGCGGACACCGCGGCAGACGAGTTCCTCTTCGTTGTACATGGGCGTGACGCGGTAGAGCACGTGGTTGCCCGTGTCGCGGATATAGCCGAGGATCTGCTCTTCGAAGGGCAACATGCCCGTCTCGTTGAGATAGCGCGTGCCGGTCAGGAGATTTTTGCGGTTGGCGTTTTCGCCGCAGAGCGACCAAGCGATAAGGTGGCAACGGTTATAGAGGCTCTGGCTCGGAATAAAGTCGTAGCGCTGCTGGTGCCATCCGGCGGGGTGGATACGCGAGATATCGCCGCGCTTGCCCTGACCGAGCGATTCGGGTCCTATGCAGGCGAGTGCTTTGCGGGTACGGCCCAGGCTGTCGAGCTTTGAGAACCTCTTAAAGCATCCTTCTTCGGTGGCCCGTTCGTATTCATCGAGCGTGAACGACGGTGTGCCGAGCGGATGCGTGCCGTCGGCGCGAAGGGTAACGTAGGGGTTGCCGGCGTAGTCGGGGATGCTGCTGAGATATACGCCGCGGGCGCGGTCGAGATCGGGGTTTTCGACCTCGTCGATGGGGGTGGCGTTCGAAGAGACATCGTCAACGGTGCCGGTCGTGGTGGATTCGGAGCCATCGCCGGTGCTTTGGCCGCCTTCGGAATCCGTGGAGCTTGCCGTTCCCGATTCGAGGCGGGCGACCAAGTCTTCCTCGTCGTCAGTGCGGCTGGGGCTCTCGCTTTGCTTCTCGGCCAGAGCTGACGCCTGCTCATCGCTTTGCGGCGAGAGCAGCTTGGGCGCCCCGTCGAGTGATCCCGTGAACAGCGCAAATCCCAGCACCACGGCGGTGCCGATGGAAAGTACTTGCTTGTAGGCGGACTTGCGCGACATGGGGGCTCCTGGTTAGTCGGTTGCGAATCTACCAGTCTAGCAGGAGCCGCCGCAGGTCGTTTCCCCAGATAAAACCTACCAAAATAAACCTGTCCCTTTTTGGCAGGTTATTGATTCATGTAACGAAAGCCAAATATGATATATACATTATATACAAGCTGTAAAGCGCGGTAGAGTTACGGTAACGAAGGCCGTGCAAGCCGATGAAGGGACCGATATGATCAAGGCTGTCATTTTTGACATGGACGGAACGCTGGTCGATACCGAGCGTTTGGACATGAGGGCATGGAAGGTGGGCGCTGCCGAGCTGGGGATTGCGATTGATGATGCGCTGGTCCATCAGTTTATCGGTCGCTCGATGCCCGATGTCAGGGACATCCTTGAGGAGCATTACGGCAGCCGCGAAATCGTCGAGACGGTCGAAGCCCGCTACAGGGATGCTCTCGACGAGATGGTCAAGACCGATCTGGAGCTTAGGGCCGGTGCCGCCGAGTGCCTGGACGAGCTGCTGGCTGCGGGCTATCACGTGAGCCTCGCGACGTCGTCGCGCCGCGTTGCGGCCGAGCGCAACCTAAAGACGGTCGGCCTCTTTGACAAGTTTGAAACGGTGACCTGCAACGAGGATACCCTGAACGGCAAGCCCGATCCCGAGATCTACCTGCTCGCCTGCGAGCGCGCGGGCTTTGCTCCCGAGGAGTGCGCCGTGGTCGAGGACTCACGCAACGGCTGCGTCTCTGGCATCGCGGCCGGCTGCCATGTCTTTGCCGTTCCCGACATCGTGCCGCTGCCGCAGGACGTGGTAGATGACTGCGAGGCCGTGCTCAGTACGCTGTTCGATCTGACGGCGGCGGTCAGGGCCGTGCGCTAAAGGTATGCGCCGAGGCTGATGACGGTGGCTTCGGCGTGGCCCCGCTTGCGTTTTCCCAGATAAAACCTGCCAAAATAAACCTGTCCTCTTTTGGCGGGTTGGCGGGGCAATGCCCGCCGCAACTTAGGGCACGGTTGGGATGTGTGCGCTTTAAAGAGCGGCGCCCATGGTTAGAGAGATTACGCTCGTCTCTCTAAATGTCTCTCTAACGGGAAGCTCGGTTAGAGAGATGACCTTAGGCTATCTAGCAGTGAATTCGATGCATCTCTCTAAATTTCTCTCTAAAAGAAGGTGCTCATCTCTCTAAAGTTAGAGAGATATACTAAGCTTTAGAGAGATAAATCTATTGTTTTAGAGAGACGGAATGCCAATGCTGTTGGATGAACCTCTGGGCCTTATCGTTGAGCGCCTTCGCAGGCGGGGGACCGATGACGCATCGGTAGAAGTTAAAGCCTGCACGAATAAATTGAGTGCAGACGTATGGGAGACAGTGAGTGCTTTTGCGAACACTGCGGGCGGGCTCATTATTTTGGGCCTGAACGAAGCCGAAGGATTTGTTCCTTCTGCCAACTTTGCTATCGACAGGGTACGCGACCAGTTTGTTTCGGGTATCGGAGACGGAGGCTCAGCGGCGGTGGTGACCCATGCGCCACGGTATGAGCTTGATCGAGGCGAGGTCGACGGGCTCCAGGTACTTCTGGTGCGCATCTTTGAACTTGAGCTCAAAGCGAAGCCATGCTATATCGGCGCGCGCGGCGTGCAGAACGGTAGCTACAAGCGCGTGGATGATAAAGATATCAAGATGTCGCCCGCTGAGCTATATGAGCTACAGAGTGCGTTGCTTCCGAGCGATGCAGACGGTACGGTGGTTTCGGAGGCAACAGTCGAGGATTTGGATCCAGATGTCGTGCGGTCCATTATCGCAAATCGCCGGCTGCAGACCCCGCGCGTTTTGCGCGGGGCCGATACGCTGGAAAAGCAGCTGGCCAGACTCAATATCACTACAAAGGATGGAGCTGTGAAGCTCGCGGGGCTGCTGTCGGCGGGAATCTACCCCCAGCAGTTCTATCCTAAGCTGATGATCGATGTCGCCGTTCATTCCGATGTGGAAAAATCTGCTCCTGGGCAACCCCGGTTTATTGACCGCCAGTTGTGCGATGGCCCGATTCCGGCTTGCATCGAAGATGCCCTCGCTGCGATCGGACGAAACTTGCGCAAAGCGGCGATAGTGCGAGACGCTGGTAGAAGGGAAGATTGGGAAGTACCCCAGGAGGTTTTGCGCGAGGCCTTGGCGAATGCCTGTATCCATCGAGAGTATTCGCCCATGTTTGTGGGGCAGGCCGTGAGCGTCGATATCTACCCAGACAGAATAGAAATCAAAAACCCCGGCGGGCTTTGGGGCGGAAAGACGTTGGACAATCTTGCGGACGGGGAATCGCGCTGTCGAAACCCAAAGCTCATGAGTCTGATGGGGGCGACGCCGTTAGAGCATGCTGAGGGGGCTGTTGCGGAAAGTCAGGGATCTGGCATCCCGGCTATGATTCGCGAGATGGAGTCTCGTTCGCTTGGCAGGCCGAAATTTATCGTTAAGGCCGATTCGTTTACGGTGCTGCTTTCCCGGCACGGGGCGGAGCTTGCTGAAAACCGCATGTGGATTCAGGGCCATGTGGACACCGAACTAACGCATCGCGAGGAAACATTGCTCATGTTTATGCGGGAGCATGGGTGCGTACGCGATGTTCAAAAAATACGAGAGGCTTTGAAGTGGGATTCGGATGACATTCGCCTGATCTGCGGGGACCTTGTCGATAAACATGTCCTGTCAAAATGTGGCAAAGACACGTTTGAAATTATCGATATGAGCAGAGAATCGTCAGCTTCGACGGCGGATAGGATCCTGGAGGCTCTCAGCGCCGGAATGGATATGACGGCGCGAGAAATAGCGGTTGCATCGGGGGTCAAGATTTCGTCCGTCCGTTACCATCTGCCAAAAATGGCGGATAAAGGACTCATTGAAGTAATGGGTTCATCGACGAGCCGCAACCGCCGCTATCGGAAGAGGTAGATGTGGCTGAGTCGCCTCTCTAGTGTCTCTCAAAGATAGATGGATGCTAGAGAGGCGGTTGCCCTGCGATATTTTCCCAGATAAAACCTGCCAAAATAAACCTGTCCCTTTTTGGTGGGTTACTGGTTCATGTTGCCGTGGATGTAGGGGGTAACCTCGGGGGAGATATGGCCGCAGCCCAGCTCGCGCAGCGCAGATTCGATGGCGGCGGGAAGCGGGGCCTTGCCCTCGTCGTTGACCGCGGTACTGCCGAGGGCGGCGATCTTGGCGACGTCTGCCGGCGCGGCCTCGATATGCATGCAGCCGCCGACGAGGCGTGCGCGGACCTGGTCCAGGCCAAGGTCGTGCAGGTAGTCCTCACAGGTGCGGATTACATCGACCTTCTCGCGCGTGAGCTCCTCGCCCGTGGGGACGCGCGTGGCCAGGCAGGCTCCTGCCGGCAGGTTCCAGACGGGGTATCCCCAGGCGCGCAGCAACTCGCGCTCTTCGTCCTTGGTAAAGCCGACCTCCATGAGAGGGGAGCGTACGCCGAGCTCCTGGGCGGCGCGCATGCCGGGGCGGTAGTCGCCGCGGTCGCTTGCGTTGCTGCCGTCGATGACGGTGGGAAAACCCAGCGACCTGGCGTGGTTGACGATGGCGGTAAAGCCGGTGCGCTTGCAGTGGTAGCAGCGATTAGCATCGTTGCAGGCTACTTGGGGGAGCTGTAACTGATCGACCGAAAGATTGAGCACGGGGAGCTTAAAATGCGGCCCCTCATTGGCCTGCCCGTCAACCGCCCGCTCAAACGAAGCCTGCTCGGGCGTGCCGATGAGCGGCGTGGTGAGGTGAACGAGAAGCGTGTCGGCAGGCATGATGCGGGCGCATACGGCGGCCAAAAAGCTGCTGTCAACGCCGCCGGAAAAGCCGATGGTGACGCGTCCATATGCCAAAAGCAGCTGCTCGAGCGCTGCGAGTTTGTCCTGAAGCCCCTCTGCAGGTGCGGTGGTGTCTGAAAGCATGAATCGATCCTTGCCGTTGAGTACTCGGTCGAAAACTATAATCCTACCGAGCCGCTTGTCATAAGACTTCTATCTATGTAACGAAAGCGCAATATGCTATATACGTTATATACAAGTTTGTAAAGTGCGGTAGAGTGGCAGTAATGCAATCCGGTGAGGGGACCGATATGATCAATGCCGTTATTTTTGACATGGACGGAACGCTGGTCGATACCGAGCGTTTGGGTATCAAGGCGTGGAAGGCGGGCGCGGCCGAGCTGGGATTCGCGATTGATGATGCGCTGATCCATCAGTTTATCGGTCGTACGCTGCCCGACGTCATGGGCATCCTTGAGGAGCATTACGACAGCTGCGAAACCGCTGAGGCAATCTATCGTCGCCATAAGGAGATTCGCGACGAGATGGTCAAGACCGACCTGGAGCTTAAGGCCGGCGCCGCCGAGTGCCTCGACGAGCTGCTGGCTGCGGGCTATCACGTGGGCCTCGCGACGTCGTCGCGCCACGTTACCGCCGAGCGCAACCTTAAGATGGTCGGTCTCTTTGACAAGTTTGAAACGGTGACCTGCGGCGATGACGTCGCGCACGGCAAGCCCGATCCCGAGATGTACCTGCTCGCCTGCGAGCGCGCGGGCTTTGCTCCCGAGGAGTGCGCCGTGGTCGAGGACTCACGCAACGGCTGCGTCTCGGGCATCACGGCCGGCTGCCACGTCTTTGCCGTCCCCGATATCGTGCCGCTGCCGCAGGACGTGGTGGATGGCTGCGAGGCCGTGCTCGACACGTTGTTCGATCTGACGGCGGCGGTCAAGGCCGTGTGTTAGCGTTTGTACGTGAGTCGCCATGTCCCGCGCCCGATCCCGCGGGACGGTGGCGGCAACGGCGCCTGCGTGGAGGCGCTGACGCAGCCAGCCCCTCTTATCACGCCAAGATTGCTGTTTTGGCTGATAAGAGGGGCATTGTGCTTTAAGCGACTGGGGCTGCGGCCTTGGTAAGGAGCTGGCGGAGGGTTATGACGCTACAAGTTACTCAAGGAGCCAGTCGATCACGTTGCGCTTGCGGACTCCTTCGTAGTTCGCGTCCGCAAACAGCGTGTCGAGCGTAAGAAGCGTCTTGGGGTAGTTGTCTCGGACTTTCTTAAAGGGGGCCAACTCTCGATTGAGGGTGGTTTCGTCGAGCGTTGTGGCTGAAACCTGAAAATAGGCTGTCTCGTCTGAGTTTAGGGCAACAAAATCGATTTCCCCGCCGTCGATATCGCCCACGTAGACGTCGTATCCACGGCGTAGGAGCTCGAGATAAACAACATTTTCGAGGATATGACCGATATCGCTGCTTTGGGTTTTGACGAGAGCACCTCTAAGTCCAAGGTCAACGGCGTAGTATTTGCCGTTTGTTGAAAGAAGCTGCCGACCGCGCACGTTATAGCGCGGAGCAAAGTACAGCACAAGGCTGTCCGTTAAGCCTTTGAGGTATTTGGCTACGGTTTTCTGGTCGGTTTTGTTGCCGTTGGACGAGAGCGTGTCGGAGATTTTTTTAATCGAGATCCGGTTTCCAATGCTATGGAGTAGGAACTTGGTGATATCGCGCAGGGTCGGGACGTCCGAGACCTTCAGGCGTTCGATAACGTCGCGTATGACGATGGTATCGTAGAGGCTCATAAGATAATCGCGCGCCTGGGGTCCCTGAATACCCGTCTCGGCGATAAAGGGAAAAGAGCCCCTGGTTATGTACTCGTCAAACAACTGCGCGGGAGCCTTTCCGTCATTGGTTTTTGCCGAGCAAAACTCTTTAAAGGATAGGGGCAGCATCTTGAGCTCTACGTAGCGGCCGGAGAGTAAAGTTGCCAGCTCGCTCGAGAGCAGATAAGCGTTGGAACCGGTTATGTAGAGGTCGACATTGTCCTTGATAAAAAGACTGTCGACGGCTTTTTCGAAATGCTCGACGTGCTGTATCTCGTCCAGAAAAACGTAGTTCATCTTATCGGGGACGAGTCTGGCGGAAATGTAGTCGTAGAGTGCTCTATACGACGTAAGCGACTCGAACTCCAGGTCTTCAAAGTTGAGGGATATAACCTGGTCGCCTGTGATTCCATGATCGCGCAGGTAGCTACGGTAGATTTCGAATAGCTTTGATTTGCCGGACCTTCGCACGCCCGAAACGACCTTGATGACGTGCGAGTCTTTCCACGAAATGAGCCAGTCGAGGTACCGTTTGCGATCAATCAGATTCATGAAACCCCTTTCTTGGCGAGAAAAAACTGGAGCAAAATCAATACTTATAGGAAATATCTAAAAATATGGAATTGAGTCTATTTTAACAAAAAAGCTAATGAAAAATGGATTACATTCCATAAATATCCGTAGCCGCAGGTCCGGCTAAATGGGGAAGGCCCGTGGGGCCAGCAAAAACGCCGCAGCGGGGCTGTTCCCGTTGCGGCGTTTTTGTTACAGGTAGGCGCCCAGGTTGATGTCGGTTATTGGGGCCGCGGATGGGCCCGTCGGGTGCTGCTCGGCCTTTTGGGTGCTCATACGTTCGAGCAAGAAGGGGCGCACGAGCTCCTGACGGTTAATGTCCTCGGTGGCCGTGACCGTGGTGACGGTGCGCGCGGCGGAGCCGATGCGGACTCGTTTGGTCTTGGCGGCAGGTTTATCCTCGATTTGTTCCATGAGCAGCTGCACGCCCTTGCGGCCAATTTCGTAGCCCGGCGGCGCCACGGTGGTAAGGGGAACAGACCCGCTCCATGCAAGGGGGTTGCCGTCGCAGCCGGCCACACGGACCTGCTCGGGGACGAAGATGCCTTTGTCGGTCAGCGCCGAGATAACGCCCGAGGCCAATACGTCGGTCAAGCCGATGACAAAATCGGGGCGCTCGTCAGCAGGGCGTTCGGCAATCTGGGTACCGATGCTGTAGCCGTCGGCTGCGGTATTCCACTCTCCGGCATCGATGACCTCAATTTTGATATCGGGATGCAGGGCAAGTGCTTTGTGGATGCCAAGGACGCGCAGGGTGAGCTGCATAAATGCCGCTCTGCCCACAACGGTGATATGGCGTGCGTCGCGGGCGATGGCGAGCTCGGCGATAATGCGCCCCTGTGCCTCGTTGTCGGCGGCCACGTAGTAACCGGGTTCTGAACAATGGACGTCCAGATGGACGATGGGGACGGGAATCTTGGTCATGGCGGGGTGCCAATCGGGGGACGCCATGGGCTGAACCATGACGCCGGACATCTGCGTGCCCATAAAATAGCGCAGGTAATGGTCCTCGAGAATGTCGTCGTTATCGGCGTTGGCGATGAGCAGGTCGTAACCGTGTTTGCGCGCCTCGTTATGGGCGCCGCTGGCAATTTGGAGCGAGAAGCCGTGGTCGAGGCGGGGGAGAACCAAGCCAAAGGACTTGGTGGTGCCGCCTGCGAGCTGGCGGGCGCTTTGGTTGGGCAGGTAGCCCAGGCGATTGATGGTCTCGTTGATGAGTTTGAGGGTCTCGGGGCGCAGCTTTTCGGGGTGGTTGAGCGCGTTGGATACCGTGCCCAGCGAGACCCCCGCTTCGCGCGCGACGTCGCTGATTTTCACCTTTGCCATAGCGGCCCCTTTGATGCGTTTCAAGTACAAGGCAGATTGTAGCATCGCCCGCCCCTAGGGTGTCAAAACCTGCCAATTAGGGACAGGTTAATTTTGGCAGGTTTTATCTGGGCAAACGCCGTTGCCAGCGCGACCACCACAAAGGTGCCTGTCCCCATTGTGGTGGTTTGGACCGGCTGGGCATGTGTGCATCGGGTGGTATCTAAGTTGAGATACCACTTCTGGTATATCAGCTTGCGCTTGCGTGAGTACAATACTCGAACGTTATACGTCTCAGCGCCCCCTGCGCGTGGACGTCTTGCAGTCACGCGAACGAAGGGATTTATCCTATGTGCGGAATTGTCGGCTACACCGGCTCTGATATTGCAAAGAACATCCTGGTCACGGGCCTCAAGCGCATGGAATATCGCGGCTATGACTCCTCGGGCGTTGCGCTCGAGGTGGGCGAGGGCGCCGCGGCTCACCTCGACGTCATCCGCCGCGTGGGCAAGGTCGCGGGCCTGGAGAGCGAGCTTTCCAATATCGACAGCGACGCTACCTGCGGCATCGGCCATACCCGCTGGGCTACCCACGGCAAGCCCTCCGTCGTTAACGCCCATCCCCACACCAGCTGCGACGGTCGTATCGCCATCGTCCACAACGGCATCATCGAGAACTTCGCTGAGCTGCGCGAAGAGCTGGAGGGCCGCGGCCACCACTTTAAGAGCGAGACCGATACCGAGGTCTTTGCGCATCTGATCGAAGAGGCCTATGCCGAGACGCACGACCTGATGGCCTCCGTGCGCGAGGCTTGCACCCACGTGGTCGGTGCCTATGGTCTGGCCGCAGTGTGCGCTGACGAGCCCGGCGTGATCGCCGTAGCCCGCAAGGATTCCCCGATTGTGGTCGGCGCAGGCGAGACCGGCGCCTATGTCGCCTCCGACGTCATTGCACTCATCGACGCCACCCGCGATGTCGTGGTGCTCGAGGACGGTCAGTTTGCCAAGCTCACGCCCGCAGGCGTCGAATACACCGACGAGGCCGGCAATGTTATCGAGCCCAAGGTCACTCACATCGACTGGGATCTGGACATGGCCGAAAAGGGCGGTTATCCCGACTTCATGCTCAAGGAAATCCACGAGCAGCCGCGCGTCGTGCGCGACACGCTGGTCGGTCGTATGACGCCAGCCGGCGAGCTCGACATCGACGAGCTGGGCCTTTCGCTCGAGGAGCTCAACGACATCGACCGCGTCTACGTGATCGCTTGCGGCACCAGCTATCACGCTGGCCTCATTGCTAAGAATCTCATTGAGGGCTGGGCTCGTATTCCTACCGAGGTCGAGGCGGCAAGCGAGTTCCGCTACCGCAACCCCATCATCACGCCGACGACGCTTGTTGTGGCCGTGTCCCAGTCGGGCGAGACGGCCGATACCCTTGCCGCCATTCGCGACGCGCGCATCAAGGGTGCCAAGGTCTTCGGCATCACCAATGTGGTGGGCAGCCCGGTGGCGCGCGAGAGCGACGGCGTCATCTATACCAAGGCCAACAAGGAGATCGCGGTCGCCTCGACCAAGAGCTTTATCGGCCAGGTTGTGAGCCTGACGCTGCTGGCGCTGCTGCTGGCGCAGGTCAAGTACCGCCTGACCACCAAGCAGGCGCGCATGCTGTTCCGCGAGCTTTCCGATACGGCCGAGCAGATCCAGTGGATTTTGGATACCCAAACCGAGACCGTTCATGAGGCCGCCCTGCTGTGCAAGGGCGCGCAATCGGCGCTGTTCGTGGGCCGCGGCATGGGCGCCGCCATTTCCTACGAGGGCGCGCTCAAGCTCAAAGAGGTCAGCTACCTGCACGCCGAGGCCTACGCCGCCGGTGAGATGAAGCACGGCCCCATCGCCCTGATCGACCCGGGCTTCCCTGTCATCGCCGTGGCCACCAAGAGCGCCACCTACGACAAGACCGTGTCGAACCTTATGGAGTGCAAGGCGCGGGGTGCCAAGGTCATCGTCGTTGCTACCGAGGGCGACGAGGAGATCAACAAGATCGCCGATTGCATCATCCGCGTGCCGGCAGTCCGCGACGTGTTCAGCCCCATCACGGCGAGCGTCCCGCTGCAGCTGCTCGCCCGCGAGGTCGCCATCCTGCGCGGATGCGACGTCGACCAACCCCGAAACCTGGCGAAAAGCGTTACTGTCGAGTAGCGGATGTTCCGGCGTTCCAACAGCCAAGGCCCGGCTCCGCGTCATCAGACGGAGCCGGGCCTTTTTGTACGGAGAAACCACCACAAAGGTGCCTGTCCCCTTTGTGGTGGTTTTGGCAGGTTAGCGGAGCTTGCTGGTCTCGAAGTACTCGGGATACTGGTCCAGAATCTCGGTCTGGTTGCGGAACATCATGTGCAGGTGCTTGCTCACCAAAAAGCGCGCCTCGATGGGGTCGCGTCCGGCAATAGCGCGGCGGATTTGCTTGTGCTCGTTAACAATCTCCTGCTTGTCGAGCGTCTGCGTGGCGGCGCGCAGCCAGCGGAAGCGCTCTAGGTCGGCATTGGTCTCCTCGAGCCACGACCACACGGTGCTGCGGCATGCGATGCTAAAGATCATGCGATGCATGAGATTGTCGCTCAAAAAAAAGCCGATGCGATCCTCTTCGGCCATCGCCTTTTCCTGCAGCACGATGGCGCGGTCGAGCTGCTCGATGCCCACCGAGGTGGCACGCGCGCAGCACTCCACGATCACCTGCTTTTCCAGGTGCTCGCGAATGTAGCAGGCACTCTCGGCAAGGGTAAGGTTGATGGGCGAGACATAGGTGCCGCTTTGGGGCACGGTGCGCACCAAGCCCTCTTGCGCCAGACGCACCAACGCTTCGCGCACAGGGGTGCGCCCCATATCCAGGTCGTCGCAAAGCTGTTTAACGCCCAGCTTTTCGCCCGGCTTGTAGTCCAGGTAGACGATTTTGCGTCGAATGGTGTGGTAGGACTGGTCCTGTAGGCTCGCTTCTTGCTCGCCGATGTGCATCGATTCTTCCATAGCGCCTCGCAACCGTTCATTCACACTCATATGTCAGTTGTTTATTATGCCGCGAGTCAGCCCTCCGCGGTGGGTAATTCAATCGCCGCCCGATAACTTTTGCGACATTTTTGCCTGCGTTTGCGCGGGATTGCGCTTAGCGTTGTCGTATCATAAGTCGTCGCAAACGTGAAATAGGAAGAAGGAATCCCATATGCAACTGGTAAATATCGTACGCGAGCGCTGGAAGGGCGTCTTGTTCTGCCTGATCATCGCCATTCCCGCAACGCTGCTCGGCAAGCAGATCGAGGTGGTTGGCGGGCCGGTATTTGCCATCCTCTTTGGCATGGTCCTGGCTCTCGTCTTTCCCAAGAATCGTCGCGAACCGCTCGCTGCTGGCGTCACCTATACATCCAAAAAGATCTTGCAGTACGCGGTTATCCTGCTTGGCTTTGGCATGAACCTCTCGCAGATTCTGTCCAAGGGCGCCCAGTCGCTGCCGATTATCGTGGCGACGATCTCGACCTCGCTTGTTGCCGCCTTCGTGCTCTGCCGCGTCATGAACGTGCCGAGCAAGATCGCGACGCTTGTGGGTGTGGGTTCGTCGATTTGCGGCGGTTCTGCCATCGCCGCGACCGCACCCGTCATCGATGCCGACGATCGCGAGATTGCCCAGGCTATTTCGGTCATCTTCCTGTTTAACGTTATCGCGGCGCTCGTGTTTCCGACGCTCGGCGGCATGCTCGGGCTGACCAACGAGGGCTTTGGAATGTTTGCCGGCACTGCCATCAACGACACCTCGTCGGTAACGGCTGCGGCGAGCGCCTGGGACAGCATGCATCCCGGTGCCAATGTGCTCGAGAGCGCCACGGTGGTCAAGCTCACCAGGACGCTGGCCATTATTCCCATTACGTTGGTCCTCGCATGCTGGCAGATGCATCTAGCGCGCAAGGCTGGCGGCGACGCCAAAAGCACGTTCTCGCTTAAACGCGCGTTTCCCATGTTTGTGCTGTTCTTCGTGCTGGCGAGCGTGATCACCACGGTGCTTCAGCTTCCCGCGTCCGTTACGGCACCTATCAAGGAGCTTTCGAAGTTCTTTATCGTGATGGCCATGGCGGCTATTGGTTTCAATACCGATATCGTTGAGCTGGTCAAAAAGGGCGGTAAGCCCATTGCGCTGGGCCTTTGCTGCTGGATTGGCATTGCGTGCATGAGCTTGGGAATGCAGTACGTGCTGGGAATCTGGTAGAGAAGTAGCCAGTTTGCGTGTTGGCTGCTGGTGAGCGCATGCCTGCGGTGGAGCGATAGGAGCTCTTGCGGGTATGGCTTGTCCGCAGGTTGATAGGTCCCGAAGAGCTCTTATCGCCCCGCCAGGATGGCGATGCGGGGCAACACCTATACTCGCAGGACGGCGCTTTCTGCCCTATAGTGTTCGGTGAGCAATATCGTTCAATTTTGAAACACTCGGTCGTGCGACCGTCGGCGGCTGCACGTCGCCGCGGACAGGGGCAAATCATGGATAGCGATTCCAAGCTGAACATCTTGACCGAGGCCCTGGCTGCTGCCGGGGCCTCGGCGTTGGCAATCGATGGGCATGGACACGTGGCGATTTCGACCATGGACGATGTCGCGCTCGAGCAAGATGTCGCGGCATTTGTCGCCGAGCGCCTGAGGCGCGTGGGCAATGGCACACGCCTGGTGATGGGGCATGCGGGAGGGCGCTTGAGCCTCACGGTGCGTCCGGTCGCCAAGGAATGCGGCGCGCTTTGGGTGGTCGTGGTCCGCGAGGTGCACGGTGTGGCGGCGCATGCGGGTATTGAGTGGCTTAACGCAGATGAGGTCGAGGCGCGCTACGAGGCAAGCGCGTACGGCATTGTCGAGGGTGCCGCCGCGGTCGCTGGTCCCGTCTGCGAAAGCTATGCCCGCGGCGTGCCCCTCATGTTGGAGGGCGAGCTGGGTGCTGGCCAGTCAGAGATTGCAAAACGCCTCTATCTGGATGGGCCTTATGCTGACGAACCATTTGTGTCCGTGGCACTTGACGAGCTCACAGATCGCGGCTGGCGCCATCTGCTCAAAAGCTCGGAATCGCCGCTGTTCCAGGCAGGGCTGACCCTTTGTATTGACGGTTGGCATGCACTTTCGCCGCATCGTCTGCGCGAGCTTGTCTCTACGATGACCGACACGGCGCTGGCCGCGCGTTGCCATGTGGTTCTGACGGCAAACGATATGCCGGGCGGTGGTGAAAGCGATCAGGCCGCTTTTGTAACCGAGCGCTTGGCGTGCGCAGTAAGTGTGGCGCCTGCGATTGCCGAGCAGGGTGGCGCATCGAAAAAGGTTGCGCAGTATTTGTCATATCTGTCAGATGTCTTTGGAACTGCCGCTCCGGGTATGTCCGAGGAGGCTGCCTCGACGCTCAACGGCTATCGCTGGCCGCGCAACTATCTGCAGCTTCGCGAGGTCTCGGAACGACTCTATATATTAGTAGGGTCGGGTGCGGCGGAGCGCGCGGTGGCGGAGGAGGTGCTCGCCCAGGAGGACGTCATCAAAACCGCAACCTTTGGCGCTCCGACGCTCGACAGCGACCTGTATATCCTGCGTCCACTGGCCGATATCGAACGCGACATCGCGCGGCTGGTCGTAGCCCATCTTCAGGGCAACCGAACCCGCGCTGCCGAGGTGCTGGGAATAAGCCGCACGACCCTGTGGCGCTTGCTGAAGGACGACGACCGCTGAGCGAGGTGCCCGTGACCGCGTGCGGTGCGTGTGCTACAGTCCAAAGCAGTAATGTTTCGATTGTGTTACGGCGTGCGGGGGCGTATGGCGGAGACTTCAAAACCAAACCGGAATAGACGGGGCGCGGCTCCAGTTAACCGCCGCACGACGTCCCGGACGTGGGGCAAGCACGCGTCGGGGTTCGACGGTTCGTTCAAGCGCACCAATTACGGCTATCCTTCGGCAAGCGCTCGCTTGGCCATGCAGGCCGAGTCATCGCTGCGGGGGCGCAAGCGCGTGGTGGGCTCTAAGCTCAAGCACGACGGAACGCTGGGCTATATCAGCCGCGGTGCGGCTCGCCGCAGTGGCCTCAATCCTGCAGGCTGGCATCGTTACGTGCCGATTGCAGTTGTTGTTGCGGTGATTGTGATCGCACTTGCCGCACTCGGCTACGCTGGCGGCGGCGTCGACCTGAGTGCGATGTTCAAGCCTGCTGAGCTCGCGCATGCCGGCACGGAGCTTGTCGAGGGCGCTCAGACCCAGACGGGCGTGGCGCCTCAGCGCGGTATTGTTGCCGCTGCCGCAACGATCGCCGATGCCCAAAAGGGCGAGGATACGGACAGCGAGGTTAGCGAAACCAGTGCAAACGGTGCGGGTTCGCAGGTCACGCCCGTAACATAAGGCCAATAAGTCACAGAAACATCACACCAAGTCGCTGTTTGGGGCCAATGAGTGAGCAAAAAAGCAGCAATGTTGTTTCATATAGAACTCATTAGTCACAATTTGTAAAAAAAGCTATACTACTATGCACTTAAAAGTCCACAAGCTGCAAGTTGAGGAGTACCTAACATGAAGAAGAGATTCATGGCAGCACTGAGCGTTCTCGCTCTTGCCCTGGCTCTGCCCGTGGCTGCTTTCGCCGCCCCGAGCCCTGCCAACACCACCGCCACCGGCGCCAACAACGTGACCGCCAGCGTTAACAACGCTAACGTCAAGGTTGTTTCCACCACCAAGAACGCCGAGGGCACCCCTGCCGGCGCCAACGTGGTCGCTTCCTTTGAGATTACCGAGTCCGAGGCCGGCACCGTTTCCGAGTCCAACCCGCTGACCGTCACCTTCACCCTTGGCAAGGCTTACGCCAACGCTAAGGTTACCGTCTATGTCCAGCACAACGACGGCACTACGGAGCAGCTGAACCTGACCGCCGACAACAACGGTAACGTTGTCTTTAAGGTCACCAAGCTCTCCATCTACACCATCGTGGCCGAGAAGACCGCTGCTGGCGCTGCTACCACCGACAACGGTGCTAAGTCCCCGGCTACCGGTGTGAACACCACCGCTGTTGCCGCTGTGGCTGCTGTTGCCGCTGCTGGCGCTGCCTGTGCTTTCGTTGCTCTTCGCAAGAACAACTAGCACACACACGGTTTCAACCGTAAGATTTGAGGACCCGTACTTGTGCGGGTCCTTTTTTTGGCCGATTTACAGGGTAAGGGAGCACCATGGCACAGCAGCCGCAGGGCAAGCATATGGAAGTTAAGCATATGGACGACTCGGACAAAAAGCGTCGTGCCACGATACTCAAGGGCGTTTTCGTAGTGTTGTTGCTGGTCGCAGTCGGCTGCGGCGGCTACGTGCTCTATATGAATCATCTAGAGCAGCAGCGCGCCGAGGAGATGAGTGCAACAGGCAAGCCCGCCACGAAGGTCGAATCAAAGGGCAAGGAGCCGCCGGACAACCCCATCGACTTCGCTCCGCTCATTCAAGAGAATGCCGATATCTATGCGTGGCTCTACATTCCGGGTGCGGATATCAACACACCCTTGCTGCAGAGCACAACGGACGACCTGTTTTACCTGGACCACGACAAGGACGGCAAGTACGACCCGTATGGCACAGCATTTAGCCAGATGGCAAACGCGCGCGACTTTAGCGATCCCGTCACGGTGATCTACGGCCATGTGAACGGCGGCGTGTTCCACAACTTGCATAACTTTGAGGACGCGGACTTCTTTAACGAGAGCGGCGAGTTCTATATCTACACGCCGGGCCATATTCTGACGTACAAGATTGTCTCGGCCTATCAATATGACGACCGCCACATTCTCAATTCGTTTAACTTTGCCGACCCTGCCGTGCGCCAGGACTACTTTAATTCGGTCTGTAATCCGGACGCATTGCTCAAAAATGTACGTGACGGCGTGACACTTGATGCAGATAGTAAGATTGTGCAGTTGAGCACCTGCATGCTCGATAGCTCGCAGGGCAACTCGCGCTATATTGTGAGCGGTGTGTTAACAAGCGACCAGGAGACAAAATAGTCATGAACCCCCGTGGCAAGCACTTTATCGATGCGGTGGATCCCGACGAAAATCAAGTAAACAATCCCGAGCAGCAGGTTCAGGATGCGGCGGAGCCTGTCGAGCCTCAATGGGAGACCAAAGGCACTCCGACGCCTCAACCTGACGAAAAATCCCAGAGCAAGGCCGAGGATCCGTCCGACGCATTGGCAAAGACCGATGAAGCTGCGGCGCAGCCTGTTGATGAGGCAGAGTGGCCTTCGCTTGATGAGGCGGGACCTCAGCGTCGTCGACGCTCCAAAGAGTCGATTAAGCGCATCAAGCGCCGCCGCCGTATCCGCACGCTGCTGATCGTGCTGCTCGTGATTGGTGCGGTTGCTGCTGCCGGCTGGGGCTTTGTGAATCACAGCGTGAACCAAGGCAAAAAGAAGATTGAGGAAAAGACCGAAAAGGTCATTAAGGCCAAGGGCGACACCATTACCTATAACGGCAAGAAGTATGCGCTCAACAAGCATATGGCCACGGTGGCGTTTATCGGCTTTGATGGCCGCAATAACGATGACGGCACCCAGAAGGGCCAGTCCGATACCGTGATGGTCGTAGCGCTTAATACCGACACGGGCGAGGCTCGCGGCATTATCATCCCGCGCGACAGCATGGTTGCCGTAGATACGTATTCCAATGGTTCGTTTGCCGGCCAGGTGACCGAGCAGCTGTGTTTGCAGTTCGCCTATGGCACCGATGGCGATAACTCATCGGCACTGACGGCCGCCGCTGCCTCGCGCGTGCTCGATAACATTCCGGTCGACTATTACTACACGCTCAATATCGAGGGCGTGGCTCCCATTAATGACTCCATCGGCGGCGTGACGCTGGTGCCTACGCAGACTGTGCCGGGCACGTCGGTTGTCGAGGGCCAGGAGACCACGCTATTTGGTACAACGGCGGAAAAGTACGTGCAGTGGCGCGACACGACGAATCTGACGTCTTCGCTAGATCGTACAGCGCGCCAGGTGAGCTACGTGCAGGCGTTTGCATCGAAGGTGCTCAGCAGTGCCAAGAGCAACCCCGCCATGCTCATCAGCCTGTATCAGGCCATGGGCGACTATACGTGGACCAATTTGGGTCTCGATGAGTTCAGCTATCTGGCGACCACGATGCTCGAGCACGGCCTGACTTCGTTTGATGTCGTGACGCTGCAGGGCACCATGCATCAGGGCGACACCTTCGCCGAGTTCTACCTGGACCAGGACAACGTAAAGCAAACGGTCGTTGATATGTTCTATCATCCTGTTAATTAGCTGCCCAGGTGCCGGATGCCAACAGCGGCTCACTCGATGTCAGGCACCAACAGACACTATGACCCAATCCAGGGGCACGGAAACGACAGGAGCCCCCGCTCG
>NZ_QROM01000020.1:0-2866 GCF_003474365.1 Collinsella sp. AF38-3AC | reverse complement strand
ATGACCCAATCCAGGGGCACGGAAACGACAGGAGCCCCCGCTCGTGACCGCGGGTCGGGGCTGCGACAATGTTGTTGAAGTGCCAGAGGCGCAGCCGCGCCGCAACGAGGTTGGGAGGCTCCCGTGCCTAGATATTCTACCGCCTTCGGAATGGACGTACACCTCAGGTCCACCACCGTCTGCGCGCTCGACGCGGAGACGGGCGAGGCCGTGGCGAGGAGGTTCCGCGGTGTTAGCGTCAATCTATTTTTCGCCAGTTTCGCTAATCAAACGCGCCGTTCGCTCAAAGGCGGCTTCACCGCTTGCGCTAACGTATTTTCACCGATTCCGGTCACGCCTTGACGGGTCCGTCCCTCGGCAGGTCCTTCAGCCTGTAGGACCTGCCCGTTATCTTGACCAGGTGGCAGTGGTGGCACACCCTGTCCGCGATCGCGCTCGCCGCCACGTCGTCCCCGAACACCCTGCCCCAGCCGCTGATCCCCACGTTGGTGGTGATGATCGTCGAGCGCTGCTCGTAGCGCGTCGATATCAGCTGGAACAGCAGGTCCGCACCCGCGCTGCCGACGTCGAGGTAGCCGAGCTCGTCGATGATCAGCAGCCTCGAGTGGGCGTAGTACTTGAGCCTCTTCTTGAGGATGCCGCGCGACGAGGCGTCCTCCAGGTCCTCGACGAGCCGGGCGCAGTCCACGAACCTGACCTCGCGCCCCGCCCTGACCGCCTCGATGCCCAGCGCGACGGCGAGGTGCGTCTTGCCCACGCCGGGGCTTCCCACGAACAGGACGTTCTCGGCCCGCTCCACGAACCTGAGGGTCGCGAGCTCCTCGATCTCGGCGCGCGGGACCGACGGCTGGAAGTCCCAGTCGAAGTCCGCCAGCCCCTTGACGTAGGGGAACCCCGACGACCGTATGCGCTGGTTGGTGATCCTGACCTCCCGGGCGGCGACCTCGACGCGCGTCATCTCCTCGAGGGCGGAGGCGAAGCCCCGCTCGCCCGCGGCGACCATCCTCACGTAGTCGGGCAGGGACGCCGCCATCTCGTGCAGCCCGAGCGCGGAGAGGTTCGCCTGCGCCCTGATCGAGGGGCTGCCCTCCGCGACGGCACCCATCACGCCCCTCCGAGCGAGTCGAGCAGCGCGAGGTTGGCGCGCGCGGCCTCGGCGATGTCCGCGTCGGCCAGGCCCCGCTTCCCCTCGAGGGCCTGCTCGTAGTGGTCGGGGTCGTAGTTGATGGGCCTCGACGGCCCGGACGCGGCGTCGTGGACGGCGACCTCCTCGCCGGCCATCCTCACCACGACCTGACCGCCGGGCATCGCTATGACGCTCACGCGCCGGCCGATGCAGCGCCTGGGCACGGACCACTCCCTGCCGGCGGCCCTGACGAGCATGGTCGGCGGGACGGTCTGGACGCTCACGTCGCCCACCATCGACTCGAGGAGCCGGAGGTTCCCGATGGGACGCAGGCTCTCCTTCTCCCGCATGAACAGCGCGTCGGGCGGCAGGCCGGCGGTGCGGTTCGGCTCCGAGTTGGCCTGGGCCTCGACCCGGGCAACCGCCTCGGCGAGGCCGCCCCACCCCGTGAACTCGCCGCCGTAGGCGAGCAGGCGGTTCAGAAAGCGGTTGGCCGACTCGTCCTTGCCCTTGGTCTGCGGCGAGCGCGGCGCGCAGAGCCTGAGCTCGAAGCCGGCCTCCCGCGCGAACCGCCACGCCCTCTCCTGCCTGGTCCTCCTGCGGCCCGAGACGGTCACCAGGCACGACATGTTGTCCGTGATGCATTCCTCCGGGACGCCGCCGAGGCGGGTGAAGGTGGCGAGCAGGCAGGACAGCAGGTCGTCGAGCGTGCGGCTCCTGACCGGTATGAAGCGGTGCTTCCGGGAGTAGCCGAGCGTCGCGGTGAACACGCTGAACTCGAAGACCTCGCCCTCCGAGTCGACGAGCCTCATGCCCTCCTTCCAGTCGAACTGCAGCTGCCTGCCCGGGGGCGTCTCGAACCGCGGGTGCGGCTCGCGGCCGCCCGCGCCCCCAAAGGGCACGTCGCGCGCCCGGCACCACGCGGTGAAGGCGCCGTACCCGGGCAGCCCCTCCCCGCGGCCCTCGCGCAGGAACGCGTAGACGGCCATCTTGGTCATCCCGGGCAGCTGGGCCTTCGCGCGGATCTCCTCCTCGAGCGGGTCGAAGGCGCTGCCCCTCGCGGACCTCCCGTCGACGGCGGCCTCGCCCTCCCTCCAGTACTTGGCGACCGTGTGCCGGTCCATGCCGTGCCTCCTCGCGATCTCGCTGAAGTTCGGCTTGGCGCCGGACCCCCTGTAGACGTTCAGCTCTCCCATTACGTTTCGCTCCATATCCCGCTCCTCCCGGGTCGGATACCCGATCGGAGCATAGTTCCGTTTACGCAGTTGGTGAAAGTACGTTAGCGGGACTGGCGAAAGCGCGTTGGCGCATTCGGCGGGATACGTTTGCAAAAGTGGTTGATTTTAGATTAGCGCTAACACCCCGAGGACCTCACCGGCCGCCAGGCGTCGGCGCTCGAGGGGCTCAGGCGCACCGGCTCGGCGCTGTGGCGGGCCTACCTGCTCAAGGAGGGCCTGCGGGCGGTCTTCCGGGCGGGGCCGGGCGAGGCCGCCGACGAGCTGGACGGCTGGCTCGCGTGGGCATGCCGCAGCCGGATACCCCGCTTCGTGGAGCTGTCCCGCAAGGTTCGCAGGAAGCGCCGGGGCATACTCAGGTCGATAGAGCTCGGCGTCTCCAACGCAAGGGTCGAGGCGGTGAACAACAAGATCAAAGTGGCCATCAGGCAGGGCTACGGCTTCCGCAACATCGACAACCTGATCGCCCTCGTGATGCTCAGGTGCTCGGACCTGAAGCCGGCCC
>NZ_QROM01000002.1:317082-317846 GCF_003474365.1 Collinsella sp. AF38-3AC | reverse complement strand
TACTTCGGCCTCGCCCCGAAGCAGAGGCCGAGCGCGGACTCCGTGCGCCTCGGCGGAATCAGCGGGGCCGGCAACGCGCTCGTCAGGAAGCTGGCTGTCGAGGGGTCCTGGTGCTATGCCCAGGCCGGCCACCAGCCGAAGCTGATGCCCAAGGGCTCCGGCGTGCCCCTCGAGATAAGGATGCACGGGAGGAAGGGGTCCGAGAGGCTCCTGCGCCGCCGCGAGGAGACGATCGCCCGCGGGATGCCGCAGGCGAAGGCGAACGCGGCCACCGCGGCCGAGCTCGTGAGGTGGCTGTGGGCCCTCGGCACGATGTGCCGGGAGGGCGCGGAATAGGCATAAGCCCCCGTCCCGGCGAGCCGGGCGGCCTTCGGGGACACCCCCGTTCTCGCTGTGCGCGCGGCGGCGGCCGCATGCGCGAAGACAGACTGGGGGAACCCCGCCGAAGGAGAGGATTGCGGGCCGCCGGAGCGGTATCCGCGGATATGAGACTGAGCCGAAGGCGTCGATGACATGCCGGGGGCGGACCGGGACGGGTTTAACGGCAGGCCCCGCCGACCGATTGCAAGCGGTCGGCGGGGCCATTGTGGCCCTTGACAGTGGATTGGGTCATATGAGCGAGCGGGTCGCATTTGAGACAAGGTGACGTGAAACGAAAGGGCGCTGACCTTCTGGTCGCGCCCTTGAAGTTGAACGTCAGATTGTCTCAAATGCGGCCCGCGCAGCGTCAACGGGTCCGCCGTTCGTTAGAACGGCGGAACTAA
>NZ_QROM01000002.1:0-317072 GCF_003474365.1 Collinsella sp. AF38-3AC | reverse complement strand
CTTCTGGTCGCGCCCTTGAAGTTGAACGTCAGATTGTCTCAAATGCGGCCCGCGTAACTAAACACGCTCCGCGATCTCGTGGATGAGGTAGTCGGTCTTTTCCCAGCCCAGGCACGGGTCGGTAATCGACTTGCCAAAGACGCCGCCGTCAACCGGCTGGTTGCCGTCCTCAAGGTAGGACTCGATCATAAAGCCCTTGACCAGCTTGGAGATGGACTCGTTGCGGCGGCAGCTGTCGAGCACCTCCTTGCAGATGCGGTACTGCTCCAGCGGGCGCTTACCTGAGTTGTCGTGGTTGCAGTCGATGACCGCCGCCGGGTTGGCATAGCCGGCATGCTCGGTGTAGCGCTCAGCCAAGCGCTCGAGGTGCTCGTAGTGGTAGTTGGGGTAGGTGCGACCGTCGAGACCGATGTAGCCACGCATGACGGCGTGTGCGAGCGGGTTGCCATCGCACTCGACTTCCCAGTTACGGAAGATGAAGCTCTGGTGCGCCTGCGCGGCGTAAATGGAGTTGAGCATTACGGTGGTAGAGCCGGCGGTGGGGTTCTTCATGCCCACAGGCACCGAAATGCCGCTCGATACCAGGCGATGCTCCTGGTTCTCAACCGAGCGCGCACCCACGGCGACATAGCTCAGCAGGTCGATGAGGTACTGGTAGTTCGACGGGTAGAGCATCTCATCGGCGGTAAAGAAGCCGGTCTCCTCGATGACACGCAGGTGCATGTGGCGGATGGCCTTAACGCCTTCGAGCAGGTCATCGGGCGCCTCGGGGTCGGGGTTGTGCAGCAGGCCCTTGTAGCCGGTGCCCTTGGTGCGCGGCTTGTTGGTGTAAACACGCGGGATGATGATGAGCTTGTCCTTGACGTCCTCGGCGG
This sequence comes from Collinsella sp. AF38-3AC, assembly GCF_003474365.1. Taxonomy (NCBI): domain Bacteria; kingdom Bacillati; phylum Actinomycetota; class Coriobacteriia; order Coriobacteriales; family Coriobacteriaceae; genus Collinsella; species Collinsella sp. AF38-3AC. The sequence goes on along the minus strand of NZ_QROM01000002.1, from coordinate 316,197 downwards.
TTTTGGCCAGGCGGTTCATGTACTCGAGCACCGAGTCCTCGCGATCGGCAGAGCACGGGCCAATGATGAGCACCTTGCGTGCGTCCTCGCCGGCAAAGACCTTGGCGACCTCGGCATCGAATGCCTGCTTCTTGGCAGTAAGCTCGGCGGAAAGCGGCATTTCCTCGCGGATCTCCATGGGGATCGGCAGCCTGCGTTTGAATTCCATGGCCATACGGGGCCTCCTTTATCAATTAACGGCAACAATTGGCGAATTCTCGAATGCTCGGCATTATCCGCTGTCGCACGCTAAAGTGCAAGCGAAACCTACCGAAAAGGGACAGGTTTATTTCGGTCGGTTTTATCTGGGGAAATGTCGGCACTCGCCGGAAGGGGGGCCGGCGTACGACATGCTGGAGCAAGTTGGATCTTCTGTGGCATACCCCGTGGACAAAAAATGGCAAATATGAGTACTGTTGCTAGCTTAGTATCATATCGACCTTATAAGATATTAGACACAACAGTAGATATGTTCATTAACGTTGGCACGCAGAAGCATGCTACCGGGCGTTTTGATCAATTTGAAGGCATATCTAGGCCGCAAAGACGTCGTTTGGGGCAGTTTTGGCTGTTACTAAAAAGGTGACAGTACTCATATTTGCCATTTTTTGCCCACGGGGTCTTGAGGGAGAGCGTCAATCAGGTTCCAGGGGAGGCGTTTCGAGGCCCAAAGGACACAAAACGGGGGCGCAGGTTGTCCTGCGCCCCCGTTCTCGGGCGTTATTCGTTCCCTGCGGCAGAATTTACGCCGCTTCGTCGAACTGCGAGTTGTACAGGTCGGCGTAGAAGCCGCCTTGGGCGAGCAGCTCATCGTGCGTGCCCTTCTCGACGATGTCGCCGTCGCGAATTACCAAGATCACGTCGGCGTTGCGGATCGTGGACAGGCGATGCGCGATGACAAAGCTGGTACGGCCCTGCATCAGCGCATCCATGGCGCGCTGAATGAGCTCCTCGGTGCGGGTATCCACGTTGGATGTCGCCTCGTCCAGAATCAGCGCCGGGCGGTCGGCCAAAATGGCGCGGGCGATGGTCACGAGCTGGCGCTGGCCCTGCGACAGGTTGGTACCTTCCTCGTTGATCATAAAGTCGTAGCCGCCGGCGAGCGTATGGATAAAGTGATCGCAGCGCGCTGCGCGTGCAGCTGCCTCGACCTCGGCATCGCTCGCGTCGGGGCGTCCGTAGCGGATGTTCTCGCGGATGGTGCCGTTAAACAGCCAGGTATCCTGCAGCACCATGGCAAACTCGCCGCGAAGTGCCGCGCGGTCCCAGTCGCGCACGTCGATGCCCTCGACGCGTAGCGAACCGTCGTCCACATCGTAGAAACGCTGCAGCAGCTTGATGAGCGTGGTCTTTCCAGCGCCGGTGGGACCGACGATGGCGATGGTCTGGCCGGGCTGCGCCTCGCAGCTAAAGTCGTGGATGATGGTCTTGTCCGGCGTGTAGCCAAACTTGACATGGTCAAACTCCACGTGGCCAGGGCGCTTCTCGGGGATCTGTGCGTCGACCTTCTGCTCCTCCTCGGGCGCTGCCAAGAACTCAAAGACGCGCTCGGTGGCGGCGGCCATCGACTGCATCGTGTTGCTCACGTTGCCCAGCTGCTGCACGGGTTGAGTAAAGTTGCGAACGTACTGGATAAAGCTCTGAATATCGCCAGGCGTGGCATTGCCGGTCAGCGCGAGCTGCGCACCCACCACGACGACGCCCACGTAGCCCATGTTGCCCACCAAGCTCATAAGCGGCATCATCAGGCCCGACAGGAACTGCGAGCGCCAGCCGCTAATAAAGAGACGGTCGTTCTCCTTATCGAACTCCTCGATCGAGGCCTCGGCGCGGTCGAACACCTGAATGACGTTCTGGCCGGCAAAGTCCTCCTCGATAATGCCGTTGACGGTGCCCAGGACCTGCTGCTGCTCGCGGAAGTACGGCTGCGAGAAGTGAATCATCACCATCAAGATAATCGCGGCGGCCGGCAGCGTGAGCACGGTGACGCCGGTGAGCGGCAGGCTGATCGACAGCATCATGACGAGTACGCCGATAATCTGCGTGATGGACGTGATGAGCTGCGTCACGCTCTGGTTGAGCGACTGGCCGAGCGTATCGACGTCGTTGGTAATGCGGCTGAGCACGTCGCCCTTGCTGTGGCCGTTGAAGTAGCTCATCGGTACGACGGCGATCTTGGCGGCGATCTCCTTGCGCATGCGGTAGCAGATCTTTTGCGTAACGCCGGTCATGAGCCAGCCCTGGATCAGGCTGCAGGCAGAGCTCGCCAGGTACAGGCAGAGCAAAAAGCCGAGCGTCTTGGCGATCCAGTTAAAGTCGACATCGCCGGTACCGTTGACCTTGGCAACCAGGCCTTCGAACAGCTTGGTCGTAACCTGGCCGAGCACCTTGGGCCCCACAATGTTAAAGATGACCGAGCACACGGCAAAGGCGACGGCGGCAAACACGGCAACCTTGTGTTGGCCGATATAGCCGAGCAGCTGCCGAATGGTGCCCTTAAAGTCCTTGGCCTTTTCGCCGCGGCCCATGCTGCCCATACGACCCATGGGGCCACGCTGGCGGGTGGGTTTGGGAATCTGAGTCTTGGTCTCGTCTGCCATTATCGCTCGCCTCCTTCCATAACAGCTGCAATCTCTTCTTGGGTAAGCCCCAGTTCCTCGGCAGAAAGCTGCGACTGTGCGATCTCCAAGTACGCCGGGCAGTTGTGCAACAGCTCCTCGTGCGTGCCGGTGCCCACTACGTGGCCGTCATCGAGCACGATGATCTGGTCGGCGTGCATGATGGTCGCGATGCGCTGGGCCACGACCACGAGCGCAGCGTCAGTGACGTTTTTGGCAAGCTCCTCGCGCAGGCGCGCGTCGGTCTTGTAGTCGAGGGCGCTAAACGAATCATCGAACACTAGGACCTCGGGCTTTTTGGCCAGGGCGCGGGCGATGGCCAGACGCTGGCGCTGACCGCCCGAGACATTGGAGCCGCCCTGGCTGATGGGGGAGTCGTAACCGCCCTCGCGCTCGGCGATAAAGTCCTCGGCCTGTGCGATGCGCGCTGCCTGGCGCATATCCTCGTCACTAACCATATCGCCGGCAAACTTGAGGTTGCTCTCGACGGTGCCCGAGAACAGACGACCCTGCTGCGGGATGTAACCGATGCGACGGCGCAGTTCGGAAAGGGTCATATCGCGCACGTCGATACCGTCGAGCGAAATGCTGCCGCCCGTCACGTCGTACAGGCGCGGAATCAGCTGCACGAGCGTGGACTTGCCCGAGCCCGTGGAGCCAATGATGCCGAGCATCTGGCCGGCGTGCGTGGTGAAGCTCACGCCGCTGATGACATCGGCGCGGGCATCGGGGTACTGGAAGCTCACGTCGCGGAAGGTGAGCTCACCGCGCGGCGCGCTTGCCGCGGGCAGCTTGGGCGAGACGGGGTCGTTGATGCTTGTGGGGCAGGTGATGACCTCTTCCACGCGCTCGGCTGCGACCTCGGCGCGGGGCAGGATGACCGAAACCATGGTGAGGATCATAAACGCCATGACGATCTGCATGGTGTAGGAGATAAACGCCATCATGTTGCCGACCTGCATCACGCCGTCGGACACGCCCTGCGCGCCAAACCAGACGATAAGCACGGTGATGCAGTTCATGACGAGCATCATGAGCGGCATCATAAAGCTCATGGCGCGGTTGGTGTAGAGCTGCGTGGTCATCAGATCGAGTGATGCCTTGTCAAAACGCTCGAGCTCGTGCTCCTCGCGGTTAAACGAGCGGATGGGCATAAGGCCGTCGAGCAGCTCGCGCGCGGTAAGGTTCACGCGGTCCACAAAGCTCTGCATCTTTTTGAACTTGGGCATGGTGAGGCCCATGAGCACGCCGACGACGGCCGAGACCGCGATGATGGCCACGGCGATGGTCCATTCCAGGCCGGTGTGGTTGGACAGGACGCGCATGACCGCGACGATGCCCATGACGGGCGCCATGAGGCACATGCGGATGAACAGGGTCGCTGCCATCTGGATCTGCTGAATGTCGTTGGTGCAGCGGGTGATGAGCGAGGCCTGGCTAAACTTGCCCACCTCGGCCGGCGAAAAGTGCATGACCTTGTTGAAGGTCTCGCGGCGCAGGTCGCGGGCGATGGAGCAAGCAGTGCGCGAGGCCACGGCGCCGGTCAGGATGGTGGCGACAAGCGACACCAGGCACAGGCCAAACATCGTGGTCGCCATACGGCCCAGGTAGGAGTTCTGCACGTCGGCGGGGTCGATACCCTGCGCCTTGTACTCGTCCTGCACGTAGGTCACGGCGCGCTGCGTGACGATGGAACCCGACATGGAGCCCATTTTGTCCGCCATCTCGTTGGCACCTTCGACGAGCTTGCTTTGGTCTACCAGACCGCCCTCGATGCCCAGACGTAGGCTCTTCATGGTGATCTTACCGCCGTCGGCATCAATCTGCTTTTGCATGTTCTGTGCCGCTGCGGCCTTCTGCTGCATTTCGGCGAGCTGCTCGGGCGTCATCGCCGCCATCTGCTCGGGGGAGGGCATGGCCTGGGCGGCGCTGTTATCTTTCTCACTGGACGTGCCCATCATGTCGCCCATGGAGCTGGCATCGATGCCCTGGTTGAGCGAAAGGACGACGGTCTCGGGCAGGCTCATGATATCGGCGAGCTTGCTGCCGTCGGCGCGCTCATCTTCTGTTCCCTTGTACGTTCGAATGCCGTTCTTGTTCGCCTTGCTAAACACGGCCTCCACAGCCTTGGCATCCTTGGCGCTCATGAAGAGCTTGAGGTCATCGAGCGATTCGGCGCGAATGGTGTCGGGTACGGGCGAGGCGATGCCGCCTTGCTGCACGCCCACATCGACGATGTCACTCATATACGTAGGTAGCGCTAGGTCGGCATTGCAGCTGATTACGATAAGTACGATAGCTGTGAACAGTGCCAGAATATGCTCTTTAAAGAGCTTGAGAATCCTCACTCGGCATCTCTCCTTTCTTGATTGCGGTCGATAATTTCGTTGGCGCGTCTAAGAAGGCGCACCATCTCTTGGGTATCTGTTTCGCCGAGCTGCTCGAGGAAGGCCGCGGTGCGGTCCTCGAATTCCCGACGTTTGATTGCGAGATCCTGGAATCCCTTGTCGGTCACCGTGACGTGTACGCGACGACGGTCGGTCTTTGAGTGCTCGCGCTCGACCCAGCCCTTGGCTTCGAGAGCGCGCAGGATATTGGCGATGCGGGCGCTCGAGACCCAGGCACGATCAGCGAGTTCGCTCGGTGTGAGCGAACCACCAGCGAGCATGAGGGCGCGCATGACGGCCATCTCGCCGCTCAGGGCCTGGTCGGCAAAGCGCGAAATGCGCTGATGCATGCTGCCAAACTCGGTAAAGAGCTGACGCCCAAGCGCATGGAAATCGGTATCTTCCACCGAAAACCCCTAACACTAGAAACTATTTTCGGTGGAAGATGATACCCACATACGCGGGCTTCATGCGGTGAGCAATATAAAGAGCGCATAAAGACTTAAAACCATTCAATTGGTGAAGCGTTTCAAAGAATTATCATGCACGCGGTTGGGCGAGGGGTTGTCACCACCATGACGATTGGGACTCAAGTAACGCCACGCGCGATGCTCCAACTTCCCGCAAGGAGACACCTGAATCAAGGGGGTTGGAGTCATGGCATTTGACTTCACGGGCAAAACCGCGATCGTTACCGGCGGCACTCAGGGCATTGGCCTCGAGATTGCCAAGGGTATCGTTGCGGGCGGCGGACACGTCGCGCTCATCGCAAGGAACGCTACCAAGGGCGAGGCCGCGGTGGCCGAGCTTGGCGAGGGCAACAAGTTCTACCAGCTCGATGTCGCCGATGCGTCCAAGGCGCGCGAGACCGTCGAGCAGATCTTCGCGGATCTGCCCCAGACCAACATTCTGATCAACTGCGCCGGTGTCATCAGCACCAAGAAGTTCGACGAGATCGACGACACCGAATGGCGCCGCACCATCGACATCAACCTCAACGGCACCTTTACCATGATGAATGCCGTGTACCCGCACTTTAAGGCGGCCCACACCGGCACCATCGTCAACGTGAGCTCTGTGGCCGGCAAGATCGGCGGCGGCCTGCTCGGCACTGCTGCCTACGCAAGCTCCAAGGCCGGTGTCAACGGCCTAACCAAGGCGGTCGCCAAGGAAGGCGGTAAGTTCGGCATCCGCTGCAACGCCGTGTGCCCGTCGCTTACCCTTACCGACATGACCTCGATTCTCTCTGATGAGAACTCTCAGCGCATCATCAACGGTATTCCCCTGGGCCGCGCTGCCCAGGCTAGCGAGCCTGCACAGATGGTGCTGTTCTTTGCTTCCGACCTCGCCAGCTTCGTGAACGGCGAGATCGGCGACTGCGACGGCGGCATCGTCCTGGACGGGTAATACCCCGCGGCGATAATTCGGCGACGGCTCCTGCGACTCGGGACCGTCGCCTTCTTTCTGACTCAGGAGCGTGTGGCCGCGTGTCACACGCATCAAAAGGAGATATAAATGAGTGAATCGACTGCGGTGGAGGCGCCGGCAACAAAAGAGCCGTTCTTTAAGATGTCCTCCATCCCGGGCGCCAATATCCTGGTGCCGCTTTTTTTGGGTTGCCTGCTCAACACGCTGTTCCCCGACCTGTTTAAAACGCTCGGCAGCTTTACGCTCGGTATGACCCAGCAGGGCGCCGGCCCGCTTGTGGGCGCTTTTTTGCTCATCGTCGGTACGACGATTTCGTTTAAGAGCGCTCCTGCTGCCGCTGCCCGCGGTGCCATTATCATTGCCGTCAAGCAGATCGTGGTTGTCGCCGTGTCGCTGCTCATCCTTTATGTGTTCAACGACAACCTGTTTGGCATCTCGGCCATGGTGATGCTGGCCGCTTGCACGGGTGCCAACAACGCTATGTACGCTGGATTGATGGGCACCATGGGCAACGAGGCCGAGCGTGGCGCCGTCGCCATCACTACGCTGGTTGTCGGCCCTCCGGTCACGATGATCGTGCTCGGCGCCGCCGGCCAGGCTCCGATCGGCTGGTCGCTCGTGGGCGCCATCCTGCCGATCGTCGTCGGCATTATTCTGGGTAACCTCTTCCCGAGCTTTAAGAAGATGATGGCACCGGCACTTTCCGCCATCATCGTGCTCGTCTTCTTTGCCATGGGCTCGACCATGACTTTTGGTCAGCTTATCAACGGCGGTCTTCCCGGCATTCTGCTCGGCGTGATCTGCTCGGTGGTCTTCGCTATCCCCGTTGTTGCGGTCGATAAGCTTACCGGTGGCACCGGTGTCGCAGGTGCGGCAATCTCCAGCTGCGCCGGAGCCAATGTGGCCACGCCTGCTGCCATGGCTAGCGTCAACGAGGCCATGTACGGCGGTGCGGTGCTCGCGACGGCTACGGCTCAGGTTGCAGCCTGCGCTATCGTGACGGCCATTTTGACCCCGCTGGTCACCAGCTGGTGCTACAAGCATTTTCAGGGCCAGCAGAGCAACAGCAAGGCAGCGACCGGCAGCGCCGCCTCAGCCGCTTAATGCCAAGCGGCAATCAAAGCTAAAAAACTAGCCACGCCACAGGGCGGCCGCGGGGAAAATCCCGTGGCCGCCCTTCAGTTTCTGAAGGGTCTCTAGGACACTTTACCCTGCTAAAGCTGGCATAACAGCTAGAGTGAAGGACGTATAAAGGCAAGGGGAAATATCAAACAATTCGGCGAACGGTAGCTGATGACGCGTGCGTTTCCTGCGGATTTGTCAAAAAAGGACTAATGGTATAAAAAAAGGAACATATAACAGCCCTGATGAAGGGGGTGGCTATGTTATCCTTCACAGACGGGTGAAATCTTGGGTTTAGGGTTGCAAGACCAAGGTGAATAAACGTTTTTCCCTGCGCTAACGCGCGATGAAAGGCGAATGAAGCCGGTCATGCAGGTCGAATATTCAAGAATTCAATAAGCAGCGGTGTGAGAGCGCCGCATAATACGTAACTAGGAGCGTGGTTACACAATGCAGGAGGCATGGGAAGGCTTCAAGGAAGGCATCTGGACGGGAGAGGTTGACGTCCGAGACTTCATCCAGAAGAACTACACCCCCTACGAGGGCGACGAGTCGTTCCTCGCCGGCCCGACCGAGCGTACCAAGGAGCTGTGGGGCGAGGTTCTCGATCTGCTGCTCAAGGAGCGCGAGCAGGGCGGCGTCCTCGATATGGACACCAAGACCGTCACGGGTATCGTGAGCCATCCCGCTGGCTACATCGATAACGCCCATCGTGAGAAGGAGACCATCGTCGGCCTCCAGACCGACAAGCCGCTCAAGCGCGCGTTGCACGTCAACGGCGGTATCCGCATCGCTTGCCAGGCTGCTAGCCAGCACGGCTACAAGATCGACGAGAACGTTGTCGAGCGCTACACCTTCGAGCGCAAGACCCACAACGCGGGCGTCTTCGATGTCTACACCCCCGAGATGCGCGCTTGCCGTTCGGCCCACATCATCACCGGTCTGCCCGATGGCTATGGCCGCGGCCGCATCATCGGCGACTACCGTCGTGTCGCCCTGTACGGTGTCGACTACCTGATCAAGGACAAGGAGGCCCAGAAGGCTTCCACCCCGACGGTCATGACTGCCGACAACATCCGCGATCGTGAGGAGCTGCAGGAGCAGATCCGTGCCCTCGGCGAGCTCAAGATGATGGCCGAGACCTATGGTTTCGATATCTCCAAGCCTGCTACCAACACGCAGGAGGCCATCCAGTGGATGTACTTCGCCTACCTCGCTGCCGTCAAGGAGCAGAACGGCGCCGCTATGTCCATCGGCCGTACCTCCACGTTCATCGACATTTACGCTGAGCGCGACCTTGCCAACGGCACCTTCACCGAGGAGCAGATCCAGGAGTTCGTGGATCACTTCATCATGAAGCTCCGCATGGTCAAGTTTGCCCGTACCCCCGAGTACCAGGCGCTGTTCACCGGCGACCCGCAGTGGGTCACCGAGTCCATCGGCGGCATGGGCGTCGACGGCCGTACGCTCGTTACCAAGATGAGCTACCGCTACCTGCACACGCTCGAGAACATGGGCACCAGCCCCGAGCCCAACATGACCGTTCTGTGGTCGACCCGTCTGCCCGAGAACTTCAAGAAGTTCTGCGCCAAGACTTCCGTCGCCAGCTCCTCGATCCAGTACGAGAACGATGACCTCATGCGTGTTTACCACGGCGACGACTACGGCATTGCCTGCTGCGTGTCCTCCATGCGCATTGGCAAGGAGATGCAGTTCTTCGGCGCCCGCGCCAACCTGGCCAAGTGCCTGCTGTACGCACTCAACGGCGGTGTTGACGAGGTCTCCAAGAAGCAGGTCGGCCCCAAGTACCGCGCCGTCGAGGGCGACACGCTCGATTACGACGACGTCGTGGCAAAGTACAACGACATGATGAAGTGGCTCGCTGGCGTGTACGTCAACTCGCTGAACATCATTCACTACATGCACGACAAGTATTGCTATGAGCGCATTCAGATGGCTCTGCACGACAAGCACGTGCACCGCTGGTTCGCTACGGGCATCGCTGGCCTTTCCGTCGTGGCTGACTCCCTGTCTGCCATCAAGTACGCCAAGGTCCACCCCGTCCGTGACGAGAATGGCATCATCGTCGACTTCGAGACCGAGGGCGAGTTCCCCAAGTACGGTAACGACGACGACCGCGTCGACCAGATCGCTCACGACGTTGTGCACCAGTTCATGGAGTACATCCGCATGAACGACACCTACCGTAACTCCGTGCCCACGACCTCGGTTCTGACCATTACCTCCAACGTCGTGTACGGCAAGAAGACCGGTTCTACGCCTGATGGCCGCAAGGCTGGCCAGCCCTTCGCCCCGGGTGCTAACCCCATGCACAAGCGCGATAGCCTCGGCGCCATCGCCTCGCTGTCTTCGGTTTCCAAGCTCCCGTTCCGCGATGCTCAGGACGGCATCTCCAACACCTTCTCCATCATCCCGGGTGCTCTCGGCAAGGAGGACCAGGTGTTCTTTGGCGATATCGACCTTGATCAGCTAGGCGAGTAACTATTGTTAGTGCTATACTAACAATAACGATTACTGATTGGCGCGCCGGTTTCGGCCGGCGCCTATCAATCGAAGGAGACACATTATGAAGGTTTCTGAAGTTTCCGAGACTCAGGCCGATAACCTGGTCCACATGCTCGACGCTTACGCCGAGAAGGGTGGCCACCACCTGAACATCAACGTCTTTAACCGTGAGACGCTGCTCGACGCTCAGGCTCACCCCGAGAAGTATCCGCAGCTGACCATCCGCGTTTCCGGCTACGCCGTGAACTTCCACACGCTCACCAAGGAGCAGCAGGACGAGGTCATTTCGCGTACCTTCCACAACAAGTTCTAAAGGGGTTAAACTCCCGCAGGATCGCCGGGCCGCTTTGGGTTACTCTCCAAAACGTCCTCGGACATGCAAAGAGGCTCCGCTACGCGCTTCGCGCGGCGGGGCCTCTTTGCGTCCAGTGCGGAATGTTTTGGAAAGTAACCCAAAGCGGCCCGGCTGGGGTCCTGTGTAGTCACCCTTTAGGCGGAACTCTCCTGATGGACTGGACGCACGAGATACTTTCTTGGCAGCTACCGTTTATCGCGTATAGCTACCGTTTGCGGAGTAAGTAACACTTCTTAATAAACCGTGTAGAATCTCAGATAAGCACGGAGTTTTCCAGGGAGACGCTGTCCTTTGTTGTGTGCAAGGGACGGCGTCTCTTTGGTGCTTAGAGGCCGTTCTGCAGCAGGATGGCGGACGTGCGCCACATATTAAAGAGTCAACGTCGAGATGGGTCGTGATGATAATGGGCAAGTATGTGATCGTGGTCGAGTCCGGGTCGGACGTGACGCCAGAGCTCTGCGAGCGCTATGGCATCGTGCGCGTGCCTATGCATGTCACGATTGGTGACGAGACCGTCGAGGACGGCTCGATCGATCCGCTCGAGATTTACTCACGTTGCAACGAGCTGGACGTCATGCCCAAGACCAGCGGCTGCGCGCCGGCAGATTTTTCTCGCGTGTATGACCGCATTCATGCCGAGCAGCCCGACGCGACCATTTTGCATCTTGCATATTCCGAGGCCACGACCTGTTCGCATCAGTCCTCGAAGATTGCAGCGGAGGGGCGCGACTACGTGTTCTCCATGGACACGCGCCTTGTCTCGGTAGGACAGTCGCTCGTTGTCGTCGAGACTGCCAAATACATCGAGGCTCATCCCGATGCCACCGTTGACGAAATTTTCGCCTTCACCAATTCGGTGATAGACCGCGTGCTGTTGGGCTTTGTCCCAACCGATCTCGCCTTCCTTAAGGCCGGCGGTCGCTTGTCCAACGTCGCGTTCCTAGGCGCCCATCTGCTCAAGATTAAGCCCTGCATCGAGGTGACGGGCGGTAAGTTCGTGGCGACCAAGAAGTTCCGCGGTTCTATGCTCAAGTGCGCCCGTGCCTTTATTGACCACATGGTTGCGAAGGGCGAGATCGACTACTCGCATATTGGCCTGGCGTATTCGGTGGGTCTTTCCGAGGAGTTGCGCAACGACATGGAAGTCTATGCGCGCGACCTGGGCTTTAAGGACATTACCTGGACTCAGGTTGGTGGCGTCATCTCGAGCCACTGCGGCCCGACCGCCTTCGGTGCGGTGCTCACGCTTAAGGCGTAAAGGCCTCAGGCGAGCGTTCTTCAGGCTGACATCTCGACGTAGACCCCAGCCATGGTGATGGGGGATAGATTAAAACGTGCCATTCTAGTCCGAGACGTTTAAACGCAAGCGCATGGGCTAGAATGGCTCTGGCATTTTAATTGGTTGCATCCAAGGAGAGGCAAGGTAGCGGGAATGGCTGAGATGACGCTTGAGGGTGTGGACGCTCGTCCTGAGGATTCCGCATTTGCCCTAGGCCGCGTGCATTCGATTGAGACGATGGGAACGGTCGATGGTCCCGGCATCCGCTTTGTGGTGTTTGTTCAGGGCTGTCCCATGCGCTGTGCGTATTGTCACAATCCCGATACCTGGTCGGTTAGCGGCGGCACCATGGTGACCGTCGAGCACCTGATGGACGAGTTCCAGAGTAACCATGAGTTTTACCGCAGCGGCGGCATTACGGTTTCGGGCGGCGAGCCGCTCCTACAGCCTGAGTTTTTGGCCGACTTGTTCCGTGCAATGCACAAGAACCCCGATGGCCGCGTGCATACCTGCCTTGATAGCTGCGGATATGCGTTTGATTCCAATCACCCCGAGAAGTTCGATGCCGTTCTCAACGAGACCGACATGGTTTTGCTCGACATCAAGCATGCCGACCCGGTCGAGCATAAAAGGCTGACCGGTTGTGATCCCGCACGCATCCTGGCGTTTGGCGATGAGCTGGCGCGTCGCAGGATCAAGGTCGTTATCCGTCACGTGGTGGTACCGGGCATTACCGACACGATGGAGGAGTGCGAGGCGCTCGGTCGTTTAATCGCCCCGTGGCATAACGTGGTCGGCTTGGAGATGCTGCCGTATCACACCATGGGTGTCGTCAAATACGAGCAGCTGGGGATTCCCTATAAGCTCGAGGGCGTTCCACAGATGGATACCGCGCGCATGCCCGAGCTGCGCAACGCCGTCATGACGGCCATGAAAAAGCGCCGCGCCGAACTCAAAAACGCCATCGGATAGCAAGTCATTTTATGCTCCTCTACGATACCCGCACTGCGCTGGACTAACGGCTTCGTATCGCGCGGTTGAGTCAAAATGCTGGTACCATACCGTGGATAAGCAGTTTTCACAGGTTTGGGGGATGGTATGCCTACCATCGCAATCATCGGTGCGCTCGAAAAAGAGGTTGCGCAGATTAAAGAAGAGCTAAGCGGCACCCATGTGACGCAAGAGGCGGGCTTGACCGTTGTGAGCGGCGAGCTCGACAGTTTGTCAGTTGTCGCTACGACCGCTGGCATGGGTACCGTGAACGCCGCGGCGGCAACGCAGCATCTCATCAGCAAATATGCCCCGCAGGCCGTTGTGTTTTCGGGTATTGCGGGCGGCCTAAATCCTAAGCTCCATATTAACGACGTGGTTATAGGCAAGTGCCTGCGCTATCTCGATACCGACACGGCGCTCATCGCCGAGTCGGCGCCGGGGCTCGAGGAGTTTGTCTCGACGCCGGCGTTGGCTGATGTTGCCGCCGCCGTGCTTGCCGAGCATGGGTTTGTGGACGTATCGCTGGATGTGGCGGCTGCGGAGAAGGACCCCAAGCAGTTCCTGTGTGGCACTATCGCCACGGGTGACCGCTTTGTTACGGGTGACGCCATGCGTAACGCTGCGATTGAGGCAACGCATGCCGATTGCGTCGAGATGGAGGGCGCGGCAATTGCGCACATCGCAGCCAAGAATGGTGTCGATTGCCTGGTGCTGCGCGCTATCAGCGATAATTGCGACGAGGCATATGACGCGTTTTGCGAGCGCGAGTTCGATCTGGATGAGTACGCTCGCACCGCGAGCGGCATCACGCTTGACATCGTTCGTCGTATCGCCGCCGCGCAATAGCACGCCCGTTTTGTAAAAACCTACGACCAAGGAGTGTCCATGGCCGATTCCATTAACTACCAGCTTGCCAAGTTCGTCGCCAGCTACGGCAAGGTTTCGCAGATTCCCGAGTCCACCTGCCCCGAGGTGAGCTTTGTCGGCCGCTCCAACGTGGGCAAGTCGTCGATTATGAACAAGCTCTTTGGCCGCAAGAACCTGGTCAAGGTTTCCAGCACGCCGGGCAAGACGAGCAACATCAACTTCTTCGAGGCCGACGACGTACACTTTGTGGACCTGCCGGGTTACGGTTTCGCCCGTCGCTCCAAGGCCGAGCGCGACCGCTGGGCCGAGCTTATCGGCGACTTCTTCGACTCCGAGCGCAGCTTTAACCTGGTTGTGTCGCTGGTGGACATTCGCCACGATCCCAGTAAGCTCGACCATGACATGATCGACTATCTGCAGGGCAACGAATTCAACTTTATCGTCTGCCTCACCAAGGCCGACAAACTCAGCCGTACCCAGCAGGCCCGCCAAGCAGCAGCCATCAAAAAGCAGCTCAACGTCCCGGCCGAGAACGTGATCATCACAAGCTCCCAGACCGGTACCGGCATCGACGAACTCAAAAAGCGCATCGCCGAGGCCTGCCTCTAGTCAGGGTTAAACCGTCAAAAGCCCCCGTTCATATCACCCCAGTGATAGTTATTGGTAAACTATCACTGGGGTGATATTTTTTGGAGGTCGATATGGAGCTTTGGCACGGGTCGGAGGTTGTTGTCGAGCATCCATCGTTGGATAAATGCAGGCAATTCAATGACTATGGGCGCGGGTTTTATTGCACACCGCATGAGGAAATGGCAATGGAGTGGGCATGTCGGACCGAGTCTGATGGCATTGCCAATCGATATGAGCTTGATTTAGATGGCCTTGCGATTTTGGATTTGGAATCAGGTGGGTTCTCGATTCTCAACTGGCTTGCAATTCTGGCGAATAACAGAGAGTTCAATGTTTCAACGCCAGTAGCACGCGAGGGGCTTCGTTATCTGCTGGATAACTGCCTGATTGATATTTCTCCCTATGACGTTATTCGAGGCTATCGTGCAGACGATTCCTATTTCTCGTTTGCAAGACAGTTTGTCAACGGCATGATCTCGCTCAGGCAATTGCAGCGCATTATGTTTTTGGGGGATTTGGGCATTCAATATGCGCTTATGAGTGAGCGTGCGTTCTCGGCGATTAAGTTCCGCGATTGGAAGCAGGCTTCGGGAGCTGAGTTTTATCCCAAACGATTTGAGCGAGAACAGAACGCTCGACGAAAGTACCTGGATACGGTAAACGGATTTGACTCTGATGGTGTCGACATTAGGGATTTGATGGCAGGGAGGGTTGATTTAAATGATCCAAGAGTTAACGGATCGTGGGCCGAGTAGGACATATCCCGTCTATTACCTTGAGGACGCAATGAACAACCTCGGGGATTGCTTCGACTATGCCGTTAACGATTACGGAGCAGAAGGATCGGAAGTTGCTGAACTCTTTTGCCTGAGCGGCGTAGCTCGCGAGTTCGAACGCGGCAACGCATGGGTAGTGTCGGGAAAGTCGGGCGTTGAACTATTTGCGCTCATCTCCGAAAGATCTGGTTACCAAACAGGGTCGATGCCAGATCGGACCTACCGATTTGAGAAGACACCAGAATATTGGACGGGCTGGATACTGGCATATTTGCAGTGGCGCCTAGGGGAATCGTTCGAAGATCTGCTTCATGTTGTTCCATTTGATGCGCTGCGAAACCTGTACTACCCCTGGCATGAGGCCTCGGAGGAGCGCGTGGCGCGCCTTGTCTGTGATATGGCGAAGAAGGCGCCGCGTCAGACTAAACTGGCGCTAGCAAGAAAGAGGATTAAAAAAACCCAACAAGACCTGGCATACGAATCGGGTGTATCGCTCCGTTCAATCCAAATGTACGAGCAGCGCCAGAGAAACATCAATGAAGCTTCGGTAACAAGCGTAAGAGCCATAGCAAAAGCCCTCCACTGCAACATCGAAGACCTCCTAGAACCAGTCTTCGAATACAAAGAACCCAGCGCAGCCTAAGCCAAGCACATAGTCGAAGCCTGTCACTAGTAAGTGCTCCAGCCTATCAAGAGCCCCTACCAATAAAAAGCCATAATTTCAGCCTGGCGCCCCTTCAAAGCGTGGGTCCCTGTAGACATCGCCAGTCACGTTACCATAGGGCCACCCAGGGGCATCCCCTTAAAAACATTCCGCAGCACGAGGCCCGCTTATCCGCAGCTCCGAAGGAGCAGGATAAGCGGGCCTCAAGTGCGAGGACGTTTTTAAGGGGAAGCCCCTGGATGGCCCGGACAGACCGATCGGCGATGTCTACAGGTACTCGATTTGAGCGCCCTCGGTGTCGCACGTCAGAATATGCGTCTCACACTTGGGGAACTGCTCGCGCAGCTTGACCTGCAGGAACTTGGCTACGATGGTGTCATCGGTTACGGCCATGAGGGTTGAGCCCGAACCGCTGATCCAGATGGTCTTGGCACCGCCGTTCAGGCAGGTGTCGCGCACGGCGTTGTAATCGGGGATCAAGCGGCGACGATAGGGCTCCTGGATGCGGTCGTCATTGGCGGCGGCAATAAGGTCCAGGTCGCCGGTCTCCAGGCCGCGCGTCATGCCGGCGATGCGGCCCATTTGCCACACGGCGGTGGAGAGCGGAATCTCCTGCGGCACGACTTTGCGCGCCTCGCTCGTGTGCACCTCGTAGGGCGGAATCACAGTAATAAAACGCAAGCGATCGCTTACCTCGTAGCGCAGGCACTGGGGCAGCGAGTCGGTCGGCGTAAAGGAGCAGACGGCGCCGCCCAGGATAGCGGGGGCGACGTTATCGGGATGGCCCTCGACCTCGGTGGCGATGCGGACGAGCTCGGCGCGGTCGACGGTGTGGCCTGTCAGCGCGGCGGCAGCCATGATGCCAGCGACGACGCAGGTGGAGCTGGAACCCAGGCCGCGGGCGACGGGCACGTCGGTCTGAATGTCGATAGCGACGGGGAATGCCGGCTCGCCCCAGGCGGCCAGAGCATCGACAAAGCTCACATAGACCAGGTTATTCTCGTTTTGGAACTCCTCGGGGCAGCCCGTGATGGTGAGTTTGTCGGCGCGCTCGAAGGTGAAGTGCGAGTAGAGGCTGACGGCCATGCCGAGGGTATCGTAGCCAATACCCAAGTTGGCGCTTGTTGCTGGGACGGTGATTTTGATCATGTGAGTCCTCCTGGCGTGCCTGGCTGTTTAGTTCGCTGCTCGGGCAGTCCTGCGCAAGACGGAAAGCACATTAAGTGCTTTCCTTTGCGTGCGGAACTCGCGACGAACTAAACAGCCAGACACGCTGTGCGCGTTCGTCATCATCCCGGGGGCTATCTGATGGAAGAAGGTGCGCCGGCTTTCGCCGGCGCCTTATAAGGGGTTTTAGTTGGTAGTCATCTTTTTTGCTGCAGACTCTACGTAGTTGGCCATCTCATCGACGTCACAGACGTCTTCGAAGCGGACGGGTTTGGATTCGAGTTCGGCGAGCTGGGTCGGGGCGACCGTGTTGGTGGCCTGCTCGAGCACACGCATGGCCTCAAAGTCGTCCTCGGGAACGTCGAGGCCCAGGGCGTCGCAGCAGGCGCGCGGGAACTTGTAGGGGCTGGCGGTCGAAAGCAGCACGCGGACCTTGGCGCCCTCGGCGGGGGCGACCTGCTCAAAGACGTGATAGCCGCAAGCGGTGTGCGGGTCGATCACGTAGCCGTTGGCGTCCCAGCAGCTCTTGATGGCAGTGCGGACCTCGTCCTCGCTGGCCCAACCGCAGCCAAACACACTTTGGATCTTGGCCAGCAGCTCGGCGGGCACTTCGTAGCGACCGGTCTGTGCCAGCTGCTCCATAAGGCCGGCAACGAGCTCGCAGTCGCCATCGGACAGGAAGTAGAGCATACGCTCCAGGTTGGAGCTGATAAGGATGTCCATCGACGGCGAGATGGTCGTGAAGAACGGACGGTTGCGGTCGTAGACGCCGGTGGCCAGGAAGTCGGCCAGCACGTTGTTCTTGTCGCTCGCCACGACGAGCTTGGCGACGGGCAGACCCATGCGCTTGGCGTAGTAGCCGGCCAAGATATCGCCAAAGTTGCCGGTCGGCACACAGAACTCTACGGCGTCGCCAGCCTCGATAGCGGCGGCGCGCAGCAGCTGCGCATAGGCGGCAAAGTAGTAGACGACCTGCGGCACCAGGCGGCCGACGTTGATGGAGTTGGCGCTCGAAAGCACCGTGCCGGCGGCCTCCAGGCGCTCGGCCAGCTCCTTATCGGCAAAGATGCGTTTGACGGCGCTCTGGGCGTCGTCAAAGTTGCCGCGGATACCGCAGACGGCGACGTTGTCGCCCTCCTGTGTGGACATCTGCAGATTCTGGACGCGGCTGACCTTGCCCTCGGGATAAAAGACGGTAATGCCCGTGCCCGGAGCATCGGCAAAACCAGCGAGTGCGGCCTTGCCCGTGTCGCCTGACGTGGCGGTGACGATCATGATGCGCTCGGCGCCGCCTTCTTTGGCGGAGGTGCGGGCCATCAGGCGGGGGAGCATCTGCAGGGCGACGTCCTTAAAGGCGCTCGTGGGGCCGCCAAAGAGCTCCATCACATAGGTCTGAGGGGCGTCGGCGCCCGGTGCGGCATCGAGTTTGACGAGCGGCGTAACCTCTTCGCTCGCGAACGTGCCGCGGTATGCTTCGTCGACACACGCCGAAATTTCTTCGGCCGTGTAATCATTCAGTAACATTCCCAACACATCTTGAGCGATTTCAAAGTACGATTTATCTGCAAGCGAGCTGATATCGACCTGCTGGGTGCCGAGCTCGTCCGAGACAAACAAACCCCCGTCGGGAGCGATGCCAGTACGGATTGCCACCTTACTTGAGCACGATAAAGTGCGTCCTCGTGTACTATGATAAGTTCCCATATAACACTGCTCCTCGGATGCCTTGGTCCCAATCGGTGAAACCATGGTATCAGAGCGCGCAAAATAGGTTCGCAGAGGCTTTTTAGAAAGGTAACCTCCAGCCCATGATTAAGATTGCCAAGTTTGGCGGCTCGTCGGTCGCCGACGCCGAACACTTTAAGAAGATCAAGGCCATCGTCGATGCCGACCCTGCCCGCCGTTTTGTGGTGGTTTCTG
The DNA here is from genome assembly GCF_003474365.1 of Collinsella sp. AF38-3AC. Classification (NCBI taxonomy): domain Bacteria; kingdom Bacillati; phylum Actinomycetota; class Coriobacteriia; order Coriobacteriales; family Coriobacteriaceae; genus Collinsella; species Collinsella sp. AF38-3AC. The sequence goes on along the minus strand of NZ_QROM01000002.1, from coordinate 297,426 downwards.
CCTGCGGTCGCCGTTTTAAGGGCGACACCAAGGTGACCGACCTGCTTTACCTGGTTAACGCGCACGTTAAGTACCACGTGTCGTGCGAGGAACTGCTCGAGGACATTGGCCAGCGCTACTTTGATATCGCTGACGAGTTGGAGCTCACCTATCCCATCCGCGAAGAGTTTGCGGCCTTTGCCGAGCGTGCTCGCTCCGGTGGCTACTCCACTGAGGAGCTTGTGAGCCGCGGCGAGTACTTCACCGCTCGCCTGATGGCCGAGTACCTGGGCCTGCCGTTCCTGGACGCCGCGACGGTCGTTGCATTCCATCACGATGGTACGCTCAGCATGAACCGCACCTCCGAGTTGGTGCAGGAGTACGGTCAGCAGGGCGGCTTTGTTATGCCCGGTTTCTATGGCGCGACGCGTGAGGGTCAGATCAAGCTGCTCGATCGTGGCGGCGGCGATATTTCCGGCTCGATTCTGGCCAAGTGCCTGGGCGCCGATCTGTACGAGAACTGGACCGACGTTTCGGGCTTCTATTCTGCCGATCCGCGTATTGTGCCCGAGGCTCAGCCCATCGCCCGCGTTACCTACGAGGAGCTGCGTGAGCTTTCGTACATGGGCGCAAGCGTCCTGCACGAGGAGGCCGTGTTTCCTGTGCGTGAGGCGGGTATTCCGCTGGTCATCAAGAACACCAATGCGCCGCAGGACCCCGGCACCATCATTAGCGAGACGGCTGACGAGGGCGAGGCAGAGCCCATCATTACCGGCGTGACCGGCAAGCGCGGCTTTGTCGCCATCAATGTGGCCCGCGACCGCACCAAGCCCCGCGTCGGCTTTATGCGCCGCGCGCTTTCGGTGTTCGAGCGCTATGACGTTTCCGTTGAGCACATGCCCACCGGCGTCGATCGCTTTGGCGCCGTGGTGCAGGAGCAGGATGTGCACGATTCGCTGTACTCGCTTGTGGGCGACATTCAACAGGAAGTCGAGCCGCTCGAGATCGAGGTCGTTGAGGGTCTGGCACTTATTGCTACCGTCGGTCGTAACCTGCGCGGTCGTGCAGGTATCTCGGGCCATCTGTTTGGCATGCTCGGCCAGGCCGGCGTGAGCGTGCGCATGATTTCGCAGAGCTGTGACGAGATCAATATCATTATCGGTGTCGAGGAGAAGGACTTCGACCTGGCGATTCAGACCATTTACCGTGCCTTCTCCGACGAAAACGGCATTGTGAAGGTCTCCGATCTGGAGGCTCCTGCGCCGGTCGATCCCGCTCTGGCCGCGCTCAAAAAGTAGCGACTGTTCGGTAGATTTTTTTGGGTTATGTCTCAAAAGTCTACGGCGGGGCGTTTCGTTTCGGTTTCGTTTCGGCGGGGCGGGTTTCGTGCCCGCCCCGTTCTTGTATACACTGGCAACAACAATCGGCCTGCTCGGCGTGCAGGCAAAAGCCATAACCTTTAAAGGGGGAAGCATGAAACAGTACACGGTTGCTATTTTGGGCGCGACGGGAGCCGTGGGTACCCAGATGCTCGAGTGCCTTAACGAGCAGGAGTTCCCGGTCGGCAAGCTCAAGCTGCTGGCAAGTGCACGCTCCGCGGGCAAGACCGTTGAGTTCCGCGGCGAGCAGGTTGTGATCGAAGAGGCTTGCCCCGAGGCCTTTGAGGGCTGTGACATTGTGCTTGGAGCCGCCGGCGACGACATCGCGAAGGAGCTACTGCCCGAGGCTGTCAAGCGCGGTGCCGTTGTGGTCGACAACAGCCACGCCTTCCGTCTGGATCCCGAGGTACCGCTGGTCGTGCCCGAGATTAATGCCGACGACATCAAGTGGCATCATGGCCTTATCGCCAACCCCAACTGCGCGACCATCATCGGCTTGGTTCCTACGTGGCCGCTACATCAGCTCGCTGGCGTGAAGCGCATGATCGTCTCGACGTATCAGGCGGCTTCGGGTGCCGGCGCTCCCGGTATGGCCGAGCTCGAGGCTCAGCTGGCCGCCCTGGGTCGTGGCGAGGAGATTCCCGAGCCGCGCGCGTTTGCCGCCCAGCTGGCGAGCAACCTGATTCCGCAGATTGGCGGCGTCAAGGAGGAGGGCTTTACCTCCGAGGAGATGAAGTTGCAAAACGAGGGCCGCAAGATCATGCACCTGCCCAATCTGCGCGTGAACTGCACCTGCGTGCGCGTGCCCGTGTTGCGTTCGCACTCCGAGAGCATTACGCTCGAGTTTGAGCGCGATATTACGGTCGAGGAGGTCCGTGCTGCGCTGGCTTCTGCCCCGGGCGTGAAGCTGGTTGACGATATGGCTGCCGAGGATGCACACGATCGCTTCCCCATGCCGATGGACACCTCCGACCAGGACCTGATCTGGGTCGGTCGCGTGCGCCGTGATATCTCGAACCCCGAGGCCGCACGTGGCATCACCTTCTGGTGCTGCGGCGACCAAATCCGTAAGGGCGCGGCAACCAACGCTGTCCAGATCGCTAAGCTGCTCTGCGAGTAGGTTGACCTGTCCGGTGGGGGCCGGGTTTGGTTTTCAGAACGTCCTCGACCATGTGTGGCGCCTTGTCCTGCTCCTTCGGAGCCGCGGACAAGGCGCCACACTGGTCTGCGGAGTGTTCTGAAAACTAAGCCCGGCCCCCGCCTGCGGTGACGCTGCTGCGCGCGGCCTGCGATGGGGCCGTTGTTGGTTGGGGCCGCTGGGCTGATGTGGGGGCACGTGGTTGTTGCGGGCCCTGGTCCCGGCGGCGGCCTCGGCGCTTCGCGCCTGCCGCCTTTGGGGACTGTGGGGCTCGGCCGGCAGCTGCGGCGCCGCGCACCTGCTGCCTTGGGTGACTTTGGGGTCGATTGGGGTTGTCTGCACAATTCGCGGTATTATGTTGCGGAGTTTTGAAAGGAGCCGCTGGTGGTCACGACGACGTTTGCTTCGCCTTTGGGCGAAATCTTGCTTGCCGCTGATGGCCGCGGTCTGACGGGGCTTTGGTTTGAGGGACAGGAGCACTTTGGCTCCACGCTGCTCAAAGAGGATGCGGAGCGTGTTGAAGGTGCCGATGCGGTTTCTGGTGCCGGTGGGATGTCTTCGGTGAGTCCGGCAAATGGTGCGGCTTCTTCGGTGCTTGAGCGTTCCTGGGCTTGGCTGAATGCTTATTTTGCGGGGCAGGAGCCTCGGTTTACGCCGCCGTTGCATATGATTGGCACGGCGTTTCAGCGTGAAGTTTGGTACGAGCTGCTTTCAATTCCGCGTGGCGAGGTCGCTACGTATGGCGAGATCGCGGCTCGTGTCGCCGCCCGCCATCGTGTACCGGGAAACGAGGCACCCGTTGTGTCTCCCCGTGCCGTGGGGGCTGCGGTCGCGCGTAATCCCATTTCGATTATCGTGCCATGCCATCGCGTAGTTGCCGCCGATGGTTCGCTCAACGGATATGCCGGTGGGCTTGATCGTAAGGAGTGGCTGCTTCGGCTTGAGGGCGCGTACGAGGAGTAACGCTCGAGCACTTTGCATAGCCAAGATGCCGTGAAAGAACGGGACACGCTTTCCGAATGGAGGCTCAGACGGAAACCACGTTCCGGAATTCTGTTATAAAGCGGGATGCGCTTTCCGAATGGCGTCCCGAGCGGAAACCGTGCCCCGGAATACAGCCTCAGAGTGGGACGCCGTTTCCGGTTGAGACCACCTGCCTGGACATCGATCTACGCCCGCTCCTGCAAGGCGTAGATGGACTTATCCATGTTGAATAGGTAAGCCACAACGCAGACGATGAAGAACGCCGGCAGATTACCGAAACCGAAGACCTCGCAACCGATAAGGATTGGCGCGAGCAGCGTGTTGGTGGCGCCGCCAAAGACGGCGGCGTAGCCCAGCGCGGCGCAGAACTCGACGGGCATGCCGAGAATTCCGGCGAGCACGACACCCAGGCTTGCTCCGATGGAGAACAGCGGCGTTACCTCACCACCTTGATATCCTGCGGCAAGCGTGGCGATGGTGAGCGCGAATTTAAGCGCCCAGTCCCAAGGCATGATGGCAATCTTGCCGTTGTCGTCCAGCGCTGCCGATATCAGGTTTGTGCCAAGGCCGCAGTATCGCCCCTGCCACAGTACGAACAGAATCGCCGACAGTGCAAGGCCCATAACGGCAACGCGTATGTAAGGGTTGGGGAACAGCCGCGCTGCAAGGGTCTTGGCATGGGCAAGGCACCAGGCAAAAGCGCCGCCTACCATACCAAACGCGATACCCAACAGCGCTAGCCGTCCAAGACCGGGGAGGTCGAGCGCATACGAGGCGGTAACGGCGACCTCGAACTTCTCGAGTCCTAGGGCGCCGGAGGTCATACTTGCTGCGAGTGAGGCCGTAAGCGCGGGAAACAGCGCGCGGTATTCCATGCGTCCTGCGACCAGCACTTCGATAGCAAAGACCGTGGCTGCAAGTGGCGTTCGAAAGAGTCCGGCAAAGCCGGCGGCCATGCCGATAAGCAAAAACGTGTTGCCGGGGTCGCGGAAAGGCAAGCGTCGGCCGATCCAATGTGAGACGGTTGCACCGATCTGCACGGCCACGCCCTCGCGTCCCGCGCTGCCGCCAAAGAGGTGCGTTCCCCACGTGCTCAGCATAATGAGCGGCACCAAGCGCGGGGAGATAGCGTCTTCGCGCCCGTGGCCTACGTCGAATACTAAGCTCATGCCGCGTTCGGTGCCTTTGCCCCAAGTGCGGTAGGCAAACACGATGGCAAGGCCCGCGAGGGCGAGGAGGGGAAGGAGCAGAGTGATGTGCTCGTCACGGAAGGTGCCAATCGCCAGAAGCACGCGACCAAAGAGCGCGCAGATGGCGCCAACGATAATGCCGACGGGGATTCCGACAGCGCCCATAAGCACGAGGCCGCTATAGGTGTTGACCAGGCGTTTAATCCTGCTCGATGTGCTGCTTTCTGACACTTCTCCTCCAAAACAAAAAAGACTCCTGCCGCGGCGTGATACCTAGGAGGCACCACGTGACAGCAGAAGTCATCAGCAACAAGGCGGTTTAGGGTGACGCGACAGCTTAGCTAGCGCACCCAGCGGAGACATTCATTCCGCAGCGGCATCATAGCGGTGGGCGAGGCTTGGGTCAAATGGTTGACTTGGGTAGCCTCAATGCCTCGCCCACACCCGCCATTCCCCCATATAAAACCTGCCAAAATGAGCCTGTCCCTTTTTGGTGGGTGGGAAATGGGTAATACTAAAGAGTTATCCGACCAGATGGGAATTAATCGATGGCCTATATTGAATTCAAAGACGTCATCAAGGCATACGGCGAGGACGACGCCCGCATCCACGCGCTCGACGGCGCGAGCTTTACGGTCGAGCGCGGCGAGCTCGCCATCATTCTGGGTGCTTCGGGTGCCGGCAAGACCACGGCGCTCAACATTCTGGGCGGCATGGATACGGCGACCTCCGGCAACGTGACGGTGGACGGGCGCGACGTGAGCTCCGCCAACGAGGCGCAGCTCGTGGAATACCGCCGCGCCGACGTCGGCTTTGTTTTCCAGTTCTACAATCTGGTCCCCAACCTGACGGCACTCGAAAACGTCGAGCTCGCGGCGCAAATCTGCCCCGATTCGCTCGATGCCGAGCAAACGCTTTGCCAGGTCGGCCTGGGCGAGCGCCTCGCCAACTTTCCCGCGCAGCTTTCGGGAGGAGAGCAGCAGCGCGTGTCCATTGCCCGCGCGCTGGCCAAGAACCCTAAGCTGCTCCTTTGCGACGAGCCCACGGGCGCGCTCGACTACAAAACCGGCAAGCAGATTCTGCAGCTGTTGCAGGACACCTGTCGCAAGCAAGGCATTACGGTCATTATCATCACCCACAACTCCGCGCTGGCGCCCATGGCCGATCGCCTGATCCGCTTTAAGAGCGGCCGCGTGGAGAGCGAGACTGTCCAGCAAAATCCTGTACCTATCGAGACGATCGAGTGGTAGCGCCCATGGACCAGGATCGCCAAAACAGCCAAAACCGTGATACGGAGCACGTCGGTCGCGACCGAGAGTTCGCGACCTACCGCACTGCCCAAAGTCCAAACGACATGGTGCCGACGGTGTTTCGCCGTGGCATCTACCGCACAATCCGAGGCAGTCTTAAGCGCTTCTTGTCCATCGTGGTCATCACGGCGCTTGGCGTGAGCGTGATGTGTGGCCTTAAGGCGGGCTGCGAGGACCTGTGCGATTCGGTTGACGCCTACTTTGACCAGCAGAATGTCTATGACATTAACGTGCAGTCGACCTATGGCCTTACGCGTGACGATCTTGCGGCCATTCAAGAGGTCGACGGCGTCGAGACAGCCGAGGGCATCTACACCGAGACCGCCTACACCGCCGTGGGTACAACGCGCGAGCGCGTGGTCGTCCAGAGCCTTTCCAGGGAGAATATCGATCAGCCGGTGCTGGTGAGCGGCGATTTGCCCGAGCGTGCCGGCGAGGTCGCGGTGACCTCGCGTTTTTTGAAGGCTTCGGGCAAGAAAATCGGCGATACGGTGAGCTTTGCCGCCAACGATGCGAGCTCGTCTAATCAAAGTGCCAAGGATCAGTTCGCCGCGGGTGATTACACCATTACGGCTGAGGTCCTTGACCCCACCGATGTGAGCTCCGACTCGACCGTCAATGCCTTTCGCGCTGCTTCGGCTGCGGACTATAAGTTCTATGTGAGCGAGGATGCCGCGACATCTTCTTCCTACTCCGCGGTTCACGTGACCGTCGAGGGGGCTAAGAGCCTCAATTCCTATTCGGATGCCTACACGACAAAGATTAATGAGGTCAAGGGCAATATCGATAAGATCCGCGACGGACGCGAAAAGGCACGTGCTCAAGAGTTGACGGTCGATACGCCGGCAAGTTTGGATGCGGCCGAGCGCCAAGCGAATATGCTCTTTGGGATTGAACAGGACAACATCGATCGTATGGCCGAGGGCAGCGAGGAGCGTGCGCAGGCGCAAGCCGACCTGGACCAGCGCCGTGCCGCCGCCGACCAGCAGTTTGCCGATGTCCGCGCCGAGATTTCCGACCTTGGCGAATGCACCTGGTACATCCAGGACCGCGGCAACATCGCGAGCTACTCGAGCGTCGAGAGCGACAGCTCCTCGATCGAGGCCATCGCCACGGTTTTCCCGTTCATCTTCTTTATCGTCGCTGTGCTCATTAGCCTTACCACTGCCACGCGCATGGTCGAGGAGGAGCGCACGCTCATCGGTCTGTACAAGGCACTCGGCTATTCACGCGGGCGCATCCTGTCCAAATACGTGGACTATGCGCTGTGGGCGTGCCTGATCGGTGGCGTGCTCGGCAACATCATCGGATTTGTGGGCCTGCCGCTGTTCTTGTTTACGGTGTTCGACGACATGTACTCGCTGCCCCAGATGCTGCTTTCGTACGACATCGTGTCCTCGATCGTTTCGGTGGCGCTGTTTGCCGTGGGCGTGGTGGGCGCCACGATTATCGCCTGCCGCCACGAGATGGCCGAGACCCCGGCCTCGCTCATGCGCCCCAAGGCCCCGCGCGCCGGCTCGCGCATCTTGCTCGAGCGCATCGGCTTTATCTGGCGCCGCATGGGCTTCTTAAATAAGGTCGCTGCACGTAACCTATTCCGCTACAAAAAGCGCGCCTTTATGACCATCTTTGGCATCGCGGGCTGCACGGCGCTCGTGATCTGCGGTATGGGCATCCGCGATACATCGGTGGCGCTTTCGCCCAAGCAGTACGGGCATATCACGCGCTATGACCTGCTAGCGGTCGCCAATCCCGACGATTTTTCGCAGACGTGCGCGGCGCTCGACGAGCGAAGCGCAGCCAAGGATTCCGACGTGACCGTGACTTCGACGCTGCCGATTATGACCGACAACGTCACCTTTACATTTGGCGGCAAGAGCGAGACCGTGCAACTGATCGTGGTGCCCGATGACCGCACGAACGACCTGGACGACTACGTGTGTCTCGAGGACGAGTCCGAAGAACCGCTCGCCCTGCGCGACGGGGATGTGTATTTGAGCAAGAGCTCTCAGCTGGTGCTGGGGATCAAGCCGGGTGACACAGCACATGTCCAGGATTCGTCACTCAACGTCGCCAAGGTCAAGGTCAGCGACATTTCGCTTAACTATCTGGGCAACACGCTCTATATGACGCAGAGCACCTATGAGAGCGCGTTCGGTCGAAGCGCGCGCCTCAACGGCATCCTTGCGCTGCTTAAGGGTTCGTCGGCCGATCAGATTGCGTTTACCAACCGTCTTAAGAGCGATGGTTGGATTACGCTGTCGAGTACCGCCGAGCATTGGGAAAACTATGAGGCAAACTTTACGATTATCAATTCGGTCGTGGTGCTTGTGACCTTTATGGCGGCGTGCCTGTCGTTTGTGGTGGTATTTACGTTGTCTAATACCAACATCTCGGAGCGCGAACGCGAGCTGGCGACTATCAAGGTGCTGGGCTTCCGTCGTGGCGAGGTACACCACTACGTTAACAAGGAGACGCTGATTTTGACGGCGATTGGTGCCGCGCTAGGCGTGCCGCTGGGTGGCCTGCTTGCCGAGAGCTTTACGTACATCCTGCAGATGCCGTCGCTGTACTTTGACGTCGAAGTCGAGCCGTTGAGCTACGTGCTTGCCGTGGTGCTTTCCTTCGGCTTTACGATCATCGTCAACCTCGCCACCAACCGAACGCTCAACAAGATCGACATGGTCGGCGCCCTCAAGAGCGCCGAGTAACCTGCCAAAAAGTGACAGGGTTATTTTGGCAGGTTTTATCTGGGCGAACGCCGGACAACCATTAGGTGGCCCAGCGTTTGCCCCGTTTTGCTGGGGAGGTCTGTCGTTCAGTGCTCTTACTGCCCAATCCAGCGTTGCGCATAGCTCTTAATGTCCTCGGTAAAACCGTCAAGGTCGTCAAGGGTGATCACGCTGTCGATAAGCAAATTGGCTATCTCGCGGTGCATTGTGCTGCGGCGAATGTTGTTTGCGATTACGCCTGAGGACAGCTTGTCTCTATTGAGGCGCTCTTCTAATGCCCAAAATCTACTGGACGCTTCGCTGTCGCCGTTCAGCATCTCAACGTACTGGGCGATGAGCTTTTCCATATAACGTTCTTGCCATTGAGGAAGCATTTTCTTAAACAGCTTCCAGTCGCTTTCGGCTACGTCGCGCATATGTCCTCCGCTCGTCAAACGGGCTTTCCATTTGCCTTTCATTCTATTTGGTTTTCGCTCCCAGGCGTGGATGAGAGGCTCTCTTTAGCCTTCGAGATTGGGCTTGAATGGGTCGTATGCCACAAAACGGGCCTATCTACTACGTTTGCTACCACACCCTCGACCATGACAAAGATTATGAAATTAAAACCGCAGGTAGAGGGCTTGCCATTTTTCGGAAAAGGCGGGTATGGTCGGCCCTCTCGAGTTAAACGTAGTAAATAGGCCCTTTTCTTGGCGCGCGGTCAGCTCAATGCTAATCTCCGTGCCGGAACTGACCCAGTTGTTTGTAAGTTGTGGTGATATACGGACTGTTTGGCGCTTTGGAGCTTCGAAACAGTCCCTATCTCACCGCAACTTAGGAGAAGGGCGGGGGTGGTTGGGTGCTGGTGGGTCGGAGCGTGTTAGGCCTGTTTGCGGTGCTTCCATTGTTTGCGGCACCAGCGCATGAGCGCCTTTATGACGGGAATCGTGATGAGGATGATCCATGCAGGATGGGGCTGTCCCAAACAGAGCCACATGTAGAGGAACCAAGCGATGGCGGCTGCCGGGTAGATGGCCTCGATCAGCTTAGACAGGTGGCGCCGATCGATGAAGTCACCAATCGCGTAGTAGACGGGAACCAGAAAGACGAGGAAAAGCCCCATGCCCCATGTGCCGTAGACAATGCCGAGCACCAGATAGGCGAGAGCGACAAGTGCGGGGAAGGGAAACTTGTTCCACGCACGACCGACCTTGGTGTGGAAATGCTTGCCATGATGGTCGAGCTTGTCGTGTGCTTCCTTCCAGCTGGAAAACGTCTCGCCGTCGATGGTGACGGTGCCATCGTCATTGGTATGCACGTTATGTCCATCGTCCTCTAGCGTATCGATATGCAATCCGCCTGGCCCCACATGGACCTCTTCACCCTTGCGCTCGTTAGCCACATGGATGCCACTCCAGCCAACATGGACCTCTTCGCCTTTGTTGGGATCAATAACGTGGATGCCGCGCGCGAGGGAAATATCGACAAGTGGCTTATCGCTGCAATCAGCGTGCTCAGTAGAAGCCTCAGCCTCTTCAGCCCCATCTGGAGCTTTGGTGCCGGCGTTGCTGTTCTGTGCCTCATCATCAGTCTGCGAGTCATCAGTGCTATCCACCGCCTCTCCATACAGCAGTTCATCCAGCGACACGCCATACAGCGCGGCGAGCGCAATAAGGTTATCGGTATCGGGTGAGGATTCGCTGCGCTCCCATTTACTGACAGCCTGACGACTCACACCCAGCTGGGCGGCAAGCGCCTCCTGAGAAAGCCCGGCAGCCTTGCGGCGATCAACGAGCTGCTGCGCCATCGCAAGATCCATAACAGTTCCTTTCATGTGGTGACCGTAATCGAATGAGCCGAGTATGCCGAGAACAACCAGTAGCGACCACCATTTCTAGTTAGAATCTGCTCCAACCCTACCGCAACTACCGGTAGCAACTCCTAACGACCAGCCATTTCAGGACAAATGTCAGTGCTACTCTCAGCTAAGAGCCTGCAACATCCCAAAATCTCAGCCCACGCACTTGCAGCAAGAAGACGAATAGCCTCGGCGAGTATGTAAACGCAGGGCCCTCCGACCCCGCCCGACGATTTCGATTGGCGACCTTTGACGGAGTCAAGGGAGGAGCCAAATCGAAATACGTCGGGCGGGGTCGGAGGGCCCGATGGGATGGGTTTCGGCCGAGGCTATTCGTCGCCGAAGCTGATGCCCAATGCCTTGGCCTCGCGCACCAGGTCGCTCTGGGGGTCGACAAACTTGAGCTTGCCGGCGACATCCTCGAGCGGCATGTGGCACATCTTGCCGTCACGCAGGGCAATCATGTAGCCAAACTCGCCGCGTAGGCAGCCCAGTGCCGCCTCGACGCCGCACTGGGTCGCAAAGATGCGGTCCTGGGCGTCGGGCTGACCGCCGCGCTGTGTGTGACCGGGGATGGCGACGCGGGTCTCGCGACCGGTCTTGGCCTCGATCTCCTTGGCGATGTCGTAGACAATCGACGGGCTCGTACGCTCGGCGAGCTTCTTCTTGTACTCCTTCTTGGACAGCGCCGCGTCCTCCTTGGAGATAGCGCCCTCGGCGACGGCCACGATGGTAAAGCGGCTGCCGGTCTCCATGCGATGCTCAATGGTCTTGATGACGTTATCCATGTCGTAGGGGATCTCGGGAATCAAGATGACATCCGCGCCGCCCGCGACGCCAGCGTACAGCGGGATCCAGCCAACCTTGTGGCCCATGATCTCGATGACGAACACGCGGCCGTGGCTCGAGGCGGTGGTGTGGATGTCGTCGATGCACTTGGTGGCAACGTCGATGGCGCTCGTAAAGCCAAACGTCATCTCGGTGCCCCAGGTGTCATTATCGATGGTCTTGGGCAGAGCGATAACGTTGAGGCCTTCTTGGCGCAGACGGTTGGCGGTCTTGGTGGAGCCGTTGCCGCCCAGCATAAACAGGCAGTCGAGCTGCAGCTTGTGATAGGTGTGGACCATCGCGGGCACCTTTTCGACGCCGTCAGCCTCGGGAATGTCCAGGCGCTTGAACGGCGTGCGGCTCGTGCCTAGAATGGTGCCGCCGCGGGTGAGGATGCCGCTAAAATCGGCGGGAGTCATAACGCGGAACCTGCTGTAGATAAGGCCCTGGTAGCCGTCCTCAAAACCATAGATCTCGATAGGCTCTTCGCTATTGGTCATGAGCGTTTTGACAATGCCGCGCATGGTGGCGTTGAGCGCCTGGCAGTCGCCGCCACTGGTAAGAAGACCGATCCTAAGCATGATGAATCCTTCCGGGCAAGTTATAACATGCGCATAAGTTTACCCCCGCACACTGTTGATACAGGGGTAAAACGTGTTAGCTCAAGCGTATAGAAATGTAAGCAACGTCAGGCGAGCGTAAGGTCGACGGGCCTGGCTCCTTACAGCGCGAAGGCGTCGACGTCGCCCCAGTGGCGGCGCAGCGTGATGGCGGCAGCGGGCTCGGTGTTGTCAAAGACGACCGACCACTGCGTGTTGCTGGTGATGTCTTCCGGATTGGGCTCTTGCGCCGCAGCGCGTAGGGCCTTCCAAGCGATTGCCTCGTCTTGGGCGCCGGCACGGGCGTCGAGGACATCGGCGATTGCGACGGCGCGCTCTTTACCATGGCCCAGCTCGCCGTTCTTTTGGTTGGGGAGCACCTCGTCACCATAGCAGGCGTAGAAGTTCGTGACCTGGCGTACGGGCGTCGCCTTGCATGCACGGTCGGGATCGCGCGGATCCCACTCCACCACCCGCGCGTCACCGGCGGCGTCGTTGATAAAGAAGTGGTAGTCGCGTCCGGCCATGGCGTGCATGTCGTAGGCAGAAAGCAGGTTGACGGCCTCTTGCGTGGTGGCGGCACGGTCGAGCACCAGACGGATGGCGAGCGAGGTATTGATGACGGGGCGTTGCGTGTCCTGGTCACAGGGTTTGGAATCCAGGGTGAGCACGGCAATGGACACGCCACATTCGTTGACGCCGTCGAGCTGGGCAAACGGGCCCATCAACGCCGCAGCGCGTCCGCCGACGGAGTCAAGCGGAGTGTTATCGCCCAGGTTGTTAAGGGCGGCAAACCCGATGGAGGCATAGCCGTCGCACGGGTGATTACGCACCAGCAGCGCCGAGGTGTCGTCCTTAAAGTCGTAATTGCGACCGGTGCGCACGCGGCCTTCGGCATCTACGGCGACAAAAGCGCTGCAGGCAAACTGGGGCGCCTGGACATGTGCCGGCACACCGGGCAGCACCTGTGCCACCACGGCATCGATGTAGGCCTGGTCGTCGCGCACGCCAGTGGCGATGATGCGATCAAGATCGTAGTCGTAGGCAATGTCGATTGCGTACAGGTCATAGCCATCCGCGTAGCCGGTCAAGCGTTTGAGTGACGCGGCAGACTTGATTTGTTTGTGATAAACGATGCCGGTGGCAGCGGCAAGGCCGACGGCGACTCCTGCGACACCGCAGGCGATGGCAATGTTACGTGGCTTCATGACGGCTCCTTTCGTCCTGTTAGCGTAATTGTCGCAAAAGGAGTGCGGGCATGATGGCTCAACTTGGCGAGCGGCGCGGGATTAAACATGGAATGAAAGGCACGGCACTGGCGCGGCGGGGTATGCTGGAGGGGACCATCAGCCCAGTGAAAGGGGAGAGCATGACGGATCAGGAAACGCCCGAGCGCGCGCATGTGACGGCCGACGATATCGAGGCCGCCAACGACCTTATCGACTTTATCGAGGCATGCCCCAGCATGTTCCATACGGCGGCGACCATTATGGCCGAGCTCGACGAGGCGGGCTTTACCTACCTGCCCGAGAATGCGGCGTGGGACATCGAGCCGGGCGGGCGTTATTACACGCAGCGCAATACCTCGAGCGTTGTTGCCTTTAAAGTGGGCGAGGACCTGGCCGCTACGTGGGGCGAGGACGGCGTTGCCGGTGACTATCATTTTCAGCTGACGGCGTCGCACAGCGACTCGCCGACGTTTAAGGTCAAGGCCGTGCCCGAGCTCGACGGCGCGGGCGAGACGCTGCGCCTGAACACCGAGGCCTACGGCGGCATGATCGACTACACCTGGTTCGACCGTCCGCTGGCACTCGCGGGCCGCGTGTTGGTACGCGAGGGCGACCGTATCGAGAGTCGTTTGTTCGCTACCGAGCGCGAAGTCGCCATCATCCCGAGCCTTGCCATCCATATGAACCGCGGCGTTAACGAGGGCTTTGCGCCCAACCGAGCCGTTGACCTGTACCCTCTCATTAGCGCTGGCGACCTTAAGCAGGGCGACTTTGACGCCCTGATCGCCGACGAGCTGGATGTTGAGCCCGAGCAGATTTTGGGCCGCGATTTGTTCCTGGTCAACCGCCAGGATGCGCGCATTTGGGGCTGGGCCGACGAGTTTATCTCGACGCCCAAACTCGACGACCTGGCCTGCGCCTACACCTCGCTGCAGGCATTTTTGGGAGCTGAGAACGCGCACGACGTTTCGGTCTTCTGCTGCTTTGATAACGAGGAGGTTGGCTCCGAGACCAAGCAAGGCGCCATGTCGACGTTCTTGGCCGACGCGCTGCGCCGCATTAACGGATCGCTGGGCTTCGACGACGAGTCGTACCACCGTGCGCTTGCCGCTTCGATGCTCGTGAGCTGCGACAACGCGCATGCCGTGCACCCCAACCACGCCGAGAAGTGCGACGCCCGCAACCAGGTTGTGCTCAACGGCGGCATCGTCATCAAGGAGGCCGCCAACCAGCACTACTGCACCGATGCCTTTAGCCGCGCGGTGTTCCAGGCTATTTGCGATGACGCCGACGTACCCACGCAGGCCTTCGCCAACAAGAGCGATATGGCCGGCGGCTCCACCCTGGGCAACCTGTCGAACATGCAGGCGAGTATGCACGCTGTGGACGTGGGCCTGCCGCAGCTGGCCATGCACTCGAGCTACGAGACCGGCGGCGTGCGCGACGTGATGTGCGCCATCCGCGCCCTCACCGCCTTCTACGAGCGTGACCTCCATATCAACGGCGCCGAAAGCGTGGAGCTCTAAAACCTGCCAAAAAGGGATGTTAATTTTGGCAGGTTTTATTTGGGCATATGCCAGCGGCATTACAAGCCGCTGAGTCCCTAAAGCTTTGCGGGTAGAGAAAAAGTCAGCGAGAGCCCGTCTGGGCGAGCAAGGTGCCTTGAAAGAGGAGGGCATTGGCCTTCTGGCCATGCCCGACGATTGAAAGGCAGATTGCCGTCCAGACGGGCTCGTAGCGTCGGCTCATTACGCCGTTCGTTAGAACGGCGTAATACTTAGTGCTCAATCCAGCAGCGTAGCGTCTCGCCAGCCAGAAGATGGCGTAGATTCTCGGCGGCGATGTCGACCACGTTGTTGAGCGTGGCCTCTAGGTGGAACCAGCCCGAGATATGCGGCGTGATGAGCATGTTGGGAGCGTCCCACAGCGGGCTTGTCGCGGGCAGGGGCTCGGGGTCGGTGACGTCGACCGCGGCGCCGGCAAGATGTCCCGACTCCAAGGCGGCAACCAAGTCGTCGGCGACCACAAGATCGCCGCGGCCGCCGTTGGCAAAGAAGGCGCCCGGCTTCATCGCGGCAAAGAACTTGGCGTTCGCCAGACCGCGGGTCTCGGGCGTGCTGGGCATAAAGGATGCGACGATGTCGGCCTCCGCCAGGCGCTCAGACAGGGCATCCATGCCGTCCATGTCCTCAAACACAATGGGGTAGACGAGCGGATGACGCTTGATGCCGCGGACGTGCGCGCCCATGTTGCGGCAGAGCGTGGCGAAGTGACCGCCAATGTCGCCCGCGCCCAGCACCAGCACATTGGCATTTTTGAGCGAGGTGACCGGGCCCAAGTCCTCCCAGCGATGCTCGCGCTGCAGGTCCTGGTAGCCGGGCAGGCGCTTCATCATTGACAGCACCATGGCAAACATGTGCTCGCTTACGGCCTGACCGTAGGCGCCGATCGAGCAAGACAGCTTGGCGTCAGCCGGCACGGTGCCGGCGGCCAAGTAATCGTCATAGCCCGCGGTCTGCAGTTGCAGTAGCTGGAGGTGCTCGCATGCGGTAAGCAGGGCAGGGTCTATGTTGCCCAAGATTACGTCGGCGTTGGCGACCTGCTCGCACGTGATGGCGTCGGCGCTCGTGTAGATAAAGTCCTCGCCTGGAGCGCTCGACTCGAGGATCGCTCGATGACGGTCGTTGACGGGCAGCAAAACTAGGATGTTCACAAGCAGTCCTCTCCGCTTGACCTACCAAAAAGGGACAGGTTTATTTTGTCAGGTTTTATCAGGCAAAACGTTCAAATAAAAACGCCGGATGCAAGACGAGCGTGCCCGTCAGCATCCGGCGCATCCACGGTTACCAGCTCAGCAGCTCGTAACCGTCCTCGGTCACCACGAGCTGTACCTCGCATTGAGCCGAATCGCTACCGTCTTTGGTGCGCACGCACCAGCCGTCGCCCTTGCTAATCTTGATGTCGGGCGCTCCGGCATTGACCATGGGCTCGATGGTAAAGACCATGCCCGGAGCCATGATGGTGTCCACATCGGGCGCCTCGGTGGTAAAGCCCACAAACGGGTCCTCGTGGAACTCCTTACCGATTCCGTGTCCGCCGTACTCGCGCACCACGCTAAAGCCGGCGTCCTCGACGGTCTTTTGCACAGCCTCGGCCATCACGGACAGCGGCAGCCACGGCTTGACGGCGGCAAGGCCAGCCTCCACGCTGGCGCGGGTGACGTCGACCAGGCGCTGGCGCTCGGCCGAGACCTCGCCGATGCAGAACATACGGCTCGAATCACTAAAGTAGCCGTCCAAGATTGTGGAACAGTCCACGTTGATGATGTCGCCCTCGTGCAGCACATCCGCATCGCAGGGGATACCGTGGCAGACGACGTCGTTGATTGAGGTACACACGCTCTTGGGATAGCCCTCGTAGTTGAGGTCGGCCGGCGTGCCGCCGTGCTCGACGGTGTAGTCGTAGATTATCTGGTCGATCTGGTTGGTGGTCATGCCCGCGGCGATGTGTTCGCCCACGTAGTCGAGCACGCCCACGTTGATGGCGGCCGAGCGCTTAATGCCCTCGATATCGGCGGGCGTCTTGTAGAGCGTGCGGGGCAGAACCTCCCAGCCCTCTTCCCACAAGCGCTCGAGGCGCTCATCAAAGGCGCTATGGCATTTCTTGTATTTCTTGCCGCTGCCGCACCAGCAAGCGTCGTTGCGGCCAGGCACGGGTCCTTTGTCATACATGGCTAACTTCCTTTCATTTGCAGCTAGTATAGCTCACCCGCAGACCAGCTCATTTGGGACGGGGCTTTTTTAGCTACCCTGTCAGTTGAGGATGATTTGCTGGCGGGCGGCCGCGCTAGTAGCTCACCTGGCAGGGAATGCCGAGGGCGCGCACACGTGCGGCGATCGCATCGAGCGCCTCGGGCGCTGCTTTGGCAAGGCCGGCGATCGGTGTTTCGCGCGCTACCGTGTAGATGGTCGCCTCCTGTGGGCGAATGCGCTCGAGCGCCGCGAGCCAAGGGCCGACATACGCTTCGCCGGTGTTATCGAGGGACTTGCCCTGATACTCGCCGGTCAAAAAGATCGTCTGGATAATAACGTGACCGTCAAAGCTCGCGAACGTCTCGATCTGGTGCTCGACGTCGTAGGGGCCAACAGGCTGGTCGAGCAGCTGGATAAATGTCGGGTCGACGGTATCGAGCTTGAGGATGTTGTCGTCGACCATCATGAGCGCATCGTGCACCTGGGGACGATTGGCACGCGTGCCGTTGGAAAGCACGGCAATCTTGGTGTTCGGTGCCAGCTGGTTGCGAAGCGCGACAGCGCCGGCGATGGCCTGCGGAAACTCCGGTGCGGCGGTGGGCTCGCCGTTGCCTGCGAAGGTGATCACATCGGGGAGCTCGCCCTCGGCTGCCATCTCGCGCAGCTTTGCCTCGAGCGCGTCGAGTACCACGGCAGCTGTGTTGTACGGCTCATGGCAGGGGCGCTCGGCGTTGAGGCCGTTCTCGCAGTAGATGCAGTCAAACGTACAGATCTTGCCCGATGCCGGCATCATGTTGACACCGAGAGAAAGGCCCAGACGGCGGCTGCGCACCGGTCCAAAGATGGGGCTGGCATTTAAAAACGTAGACATAGGCATATGCTCCTTGGGACAGTTGTGCCTAAGCATAGCATCGGCGCCAAAGTCTGGTTTGGGCTTGTGCTCTTAGGTTTCGTTTTTTCATTCTGCCCTCGATGCCTGCGATATGAAAGGTTTCTGGTCGGGTACAGTTCATGTGTTAACAAGGCACAAGACGATGGGGCATAACATGGATTTTACGGTCGAGAATGCGGGCACCACGATTGCCTGTCGCGAGTTTGCCGAGTCGGGCGTACCGTCGGATGCACCTGCCTTGATATGCGTGCACGGTGCCTGCGTCGATGGCACATTTTTTGAGGGCATCGCCCGCGAGCTCAGCCAAGTGTGCCGCGTAGTTGCCTACGACCGCCGCGGCTGCGGCGAGAGCGGCGACGCCGCGGACGGGCGCTACGACCTCGCCGCCCAGGCCGACGACCTGCAGGCCGTCATCGGGCATATCGGCGCTCCGGCAAACGTGCTCGCGCACAGTGCCGGTACGCTGGTGACCCTGGAGCTTCTCCGTACAAACCCGACCATTGTCTCGCGTGCGATTCTGCATGAACCCGCCGTGACAAACGAAGGCGCCGGCCTGGGTGCGGCCCCGGTTTTACTCGAGATGATTGCTGCGGGAAAGGTCTCGAGGGCGCTAAGGGCCTTCCTGGGCGCCATCGGCGATTCGGACCCTCAAGCCCCCAAGTTAACCGAGGCAGAAGCCAAGCATGCCCTGCGCAACGGCCGCAGTTTCATGGCAAACGAATACGAGATCACTATGACCTGCGTTCCCGATTGGGATGGCGTCCGCGCCTCGAAAACGGTGGCCGCCGTGTTTCTGGGCGAGCTCTCGATTGGCACGCCCCGCGAGGCGGGCACGAGAACGGCGGCTGAGCTTTTGAATTGTCCGCTCGTAGTAGTTCCCGGCGCGCACAACGGGCTGCGCGATCGCCCGACAGCGGCCGCCCAGGCTGTCCGCGGCATCTTGGGGCTCTAGCGGCCGAATCATCAAACGGGCTTCTTTCGTAGACGTTTCGGCTGTGTTAACAAGGGTGCTCAAAACCCAACGTCTGCGGCTTCGGCCCTACCCCGTGGTGCGTTTGCTGTCGGCCGACCAGATTAAGGGCGATCCCAACTGCCTGCTCGCCGGCGATCGGTGTCCCTGTCTGCGCCAGTCAGGTCTGGAGGTCTTGGCAGGCTCCGATGAGGTGTCGGAACGGCTGCTCAATGATGGTACCGAGTACCGCGCTCGCCTGCGCCCTCTGAAGGTCGAGGGCGAGCTTCACGTCCTGCTGATGGTGCGCCCGATTGATGAACAGGAGGCCGCAGAGGAGGACCTTGTCTACACCGACGTGCTGACGAGCGTGCGCAATCGCCGATATTATGAGGAAAAGCTTCGCAGCGCCCGCATGCAGGCCGGTGTGGCGATGAGCTGTCGCTCGTGCTGCTGGACATTGTCATGCCGGGCATGAATGGCTTTGAGGTGTTGGGCGATCTGTCGCGACGGTCGATTATTGACAATCTGCCTGTCATCATGATCTCGAGCGAAGATTCCGACGATGTGGTGCTGCGCGCGTACGAGCTGGGTGCTTCGGACTATGTCAACCGCCCGTTTGACTCCCGTGTCGTGCGCCGCCGTGTAAGCAACACCATCCGCCTGTACGCCAAACAGCGTCGTCTGACGAGCCTGCTGTCCCAACAGTACAACGAGCGCGTCAAGAACAGCCGCATGCTCATCGACATCATGGCCGGCGTCATGGAGCTTCGCAATGGCGAGAGCGGCGGGCACGTTACGAACATCGAGAAGCTGACCGAGCTACTGCTCGGCTGCCTGGCCCACCGTAGCGACAACATCTCCCTCGACAACGAGGAGCGCTCCATGATTGCCCTGGCTTCAGCGCTGCACGATATCGGCAAGATGTCGATTGACGATGCGATTCTCAACAAGCCCGGGCGCCTCACGCCCGAGGAGTTCGAGATTATGAAGACGCATACCACGATCGGCGCCGACATGCTGCATGAGCTGGGCCGCCATCACGCCGGCAATGCGCTTATGGAATATGCGTACCAGATTGCGCGTTGGCACCACGAGCGCTGGGACGGCAAGGGTTATCCCGACGGCCTTAAGGGCGACGAGATTCCCATTGCCGCGCAGGTGGTCTCGGTGGCCGACGTGTACGATGCGCTGGCGAGCGTTCGCGTGTACAAGGATGCCATCCCGCACGAGGAGGCGATCCAGATGATCCTGGACGGTAAGTGCGGCACCTTTAACCCGCTGCTGCTGGACTGTCTGCTCGAGGTGCAAGACCGTATTGCCGAGACGTTGGCACGCCCCGCCGACGTTGTCGCGTTTCCCACGATTTAGTTTGACCAAAGGAGTTTCAATCCATGATTTCCATGCGTGAGGCGTATAAGAAGATCGGCGCTAATTATGATGACGCGTGCGCTCGGCTGATGGGCGAGGAAATGCTTGCCCGCTTTGCCCTCAAGTTTTTGGATGACGAGAGCATGGACAAGCTGGAGGCCGCCATGGCGGCAGGAGACGCCGAAGGTGCGTTTATGGCAGCGCACACGCTCAAGGGCGTGAGCCAGAACCTGGGATTCGATAATCTGTACGAGCCGGCGGTCGTGGTGACCGAGGCGCTGCGCGGCGCCGATGCCGTTGACGGTGCTCGCGAGGGGATGCATGCGTTGCAGCAGCAATATGCGGCTACGATGTCGGCCTTACGCGAGGCAGCAGAATAAGAGCTTCCGAGCTTTGATGACTATGAGAGTGGATAATCTCCCGTTTTTGGCCCCGTGGTGGCCTCAAAGTGGGAGATTATCCACTCTCGTTCGGTAAGTGTCCTAAAATCCACGCTCACTCCTTCGGATTAGTAAATGGCCTATACGCACCGGCTGAGCTTCCCACATGCAATCCATATCGTTGTTCGATAAACTATTCCGATAACGATAGAGTCGACGAGGGTGAGTGTATGTCCAATAGCGTTCAGCGTATGGCCAAGGCGCGCGAAAATATCAGGAAGCTCGGTTTTTGCATGACGGTCGTTTCTGCGGGAATGCTCGTCGCTTTTGCCGCGTTGGTTGTTTACGTGATCTGGTATGCGGTTGCAAACGTTGCTTCTGTCGATTCTTTCGGTGTTGTGACGCTTCTCAATGGCGGGTGCATCGTTATCCCAAGCGGACTGTGCATGGCGCTTGTCATGGGTATTTCGCTTGTCGTTTTGTGCGGAATCAGCCGTGACATTTCGCGGGGCGTATCGCCCTTTACCAGGGCGCATGTGCGGCTTATCCGTGTTCTCGCGCTTGCCTTTGCTGTTAACGCCGCGGTTTCGCTTGTTGGTGCCTATGGATCGGTCAATCTCACCATTGGCGGCCTGGAGCTTTGCGTCGTGCCCCATTCCTTCGTTATCGCGATTTGCCAGGGAGTTGCCTTTGACGCGGGGTCGCTTATCGGCGCGGCTGTCTGTTTGTTTGTCTCGGTGATCTGGAGCTATGCCTCGCTGCTCCAAGAGCAGTCTGACGAGCTTGTGTAGGAGGAAACATGAGCTATCTCATCATTGAGCTTGAGACGCAGCTGCTTAAGACCGGAAAGACCAGCGCTGATCTGATTCGCGCCACGGGGCATACCCCGGCCAATATTTCAAAGCTAAGAAACGGAAAAATTAAAGCTATTCGTCTTAAGACGCTTCTCGATATCTGCGATGAACTTGATTGTCAACCGGGAGATATTATTCGGCGCGTGAGCGAGAAGGAGCTTGAGGAGCTTATCGTCGAGCGCGCAAAAAATGTCGTGAGGCAGATGCGGGGCGGTGGAGGCTGTGAGGCGTCGCTTCCGACATCAGTCTTCGCTGTAGATTTGAGCGACGAGTAGCATAAAGCGAACAACTATAACGAAATATCAGTGTAACGGAACCCGTGTCTAACATGGGTTCTTTGTTTATTAATTATCTTGACAAATATAAGTTATCGGCAAACAATAACAACAAGAACGAACGATAAAAGAAGGGAGGAACGATATGAGCTGGATTGTTAAACCGAGTTATGTGGACCCCGGTGGTGGGTGTAACGGTTACTGCAAGACATTCTGTGGAGCACGCACTTGCGTCAATAACTGCAGCAAAAACTTCTGTTTTGTTAATCTCTAGCAGTTGCGGCTGCTGCCAGGCGACAGTCTGGCAGCAGCGGTTTTATTATCAAGCAGAACGGGAGGTCAATGAGCGCATCAGCGATAAAGCTATCAAAGGTGTCAAAGCGCTATGGAAAACGGCGTGTGTTGCATGACGTTTCCTTCGAGGTGGATCAGTCTGAGCTTTGCGCCCTTGTTGGTGCAAACGGGTCGGGCAAAAGCACGCTTATTAAAATAGTGCTGGGCCTCTGTGAGCAATCGTCGGGGAGCGTGGAGCTCTTTGGAGGCAAGTCGAAAAAAGAGCTGAGCCTGATGCGGACGCGTGTCGGCTATGTGCCAGATTCCAGCGGAGCATACCAATCCCTCAGTGCGGCTGAGAATCTTCGGATCCGATGTACGGAATGGGGGCTCGATGAGAAACGTGAGGTTCCTCGCGTCTTGGGCCTAGTCGGGCTGGACGTCGATGAGAAAAAGAGCGTGAGCAGTTTTTCTCTGGGAA
Source organism: Collinsella sp. AF38-3AC (assembly GCF_003474365.1). Lineage (NCBI taxonomy): Bacteria > Bacillati > Actinomycetota > Coriobacteriia > Coriobacteriales > Coriobacteriaceae > Collinsella > Collinsella sp. AF38-3AC. The sequence goes on along the minus strand of NZ_QROM01000002.1, from coordinate 274,994 downwards.
TGAAACGGCGACTGGATATAGCTACGGCTTTATTGGGCGACACCGACGTACTAATTTTCGATGAGCCGGCAAATGGATTGGATCCGTTGGGCATCGAGAGTATATGGGCCCTTATCGGTCGATTGAATCGAGAACAGGGTAAGACCATGCTCATCTCTAGTCATGATTTGGATGAGTTGGCATCGGTTGCAACAAGCTGCCTGTTTATTCATGACGGCGAACTGCTAAAAAAGGAATCGATGGACGTCATAAGGGATGAGGCGTCGTCCCTAAAAGAGTATTATAGGCGCTTGATGAAGGCGGTCTCGCTATGAAGCGGGCGATCCATCCCATAAAAGCAGATATAATGCGTTTGTACAGGATATTTCCGGCGAAGTTTGGCCTTGCGCTTATGCTGGCGTTCGGCCTTCTCTTCGGCATCTTTCTAAAAAACGGAACAACGTTGCTCGCCTCTGGCAATAGCGTTTTTGGGGAGGATATTGGCTTCTGCTGGAATGTAATCGATCCTTCTGCACCCGATGAGTCCCTTGTGCGCAGCGCTTTTGCCGGCACATCTCTGTTTGTGCCGCTCATCGTTTGCCTGGTAATTCTACAGGAGCGTGGCTATGAAGAGGGCTGCCGAATTTCTTTGGCAAGAGGTCTCAACCGCTTTTATGGGGCTCTGGCACATGCACTTTCGTCTGCTTTAATAATCGGCGCAGCATATAGTGCGCTTTGCCTTCTTCTGTTTGCAATAGCGATAACACGTGGAGGGCAAAACTATGCGCATAGCATGCTGGCTGCATTTTTGCCCGCAATGATGATTAACGCCGTGTTGGTGATATCGATTGCGTTGGAGACGGTGACCATCTATCGGATTACAAGCAGCGCCGTATTGAGCGGGGCTGTGGTAATAATCGGATTTGTCATGAGCTTGACGCTCTACGGAACTTACCTTCAGACGCCCATACCGTCCTTGCGATGGATCTTCTTTCTTCCGGGGCCGTACCTTGGAGTCGGATGTGCCCTTGGGTATAGCGATATGGGGCAGCTGACGCTTCTGGGATATGGCGTGGCAGCCAGCTGTCTATCGGTATTGATTTACGCTCTCTTGAGCTTTCGCGCTGGGGGTGTGCTCAATGGCTCGTCAGATTAAAAGACTTCTCCAGTCAGAATTGAAGCATGTGAGCAAATGGGCATACGCCTTAATTCTGATAATTTATGCGTACATGGTGGTATTGCAGCTTAATTCTTTCCCGATGTGGTTCTGTAGCCTCCGTGAGAACAGTTTCTTGGGCTTTTTCCCAGACCCGACGCTTCGGCTATCGGCAGAGGATGTCGTTCTATTTGGTAATGCAGAGGTTTTTCGCGGTCTGCTGTTCAACGTAGCCCCGTTGGCTCATGCATTGTTCTTTCCGTTCATCGCGGCTTGCATTGTGCCGCGCTTTGTCAGCTCGGGCTTTGTCGAGGAACCATGGGGGCTCTCGGAGGCACGAGGAGGGAAGCGGGCGTGCGCTATCGTTGCGCGAGTGGTGCTGTCTTCTTTTGCCCTTTTGGGCGCGTTTATCCTGTCGAGTGTCGTTTTGTACTGTCTTAACTGCGCGATCGTTTTGGATGCTCAGCAGTATTTCAACCTGTATGTATTTTGCTATCGACTTGTTCTTGCTGCCGCTGCCTGCCTTGCATGCGTGGTTTCTTGCGTAATCGTTGTTTCCTATTTTGGGTCCGGCTTCGGTCCGATTGGCATGCTGTTACTTGTCAACGTCGTAGCGATCTACATACAGCTCGGGGCCAATTCCATGCTTCCGCTTCCAGCCTCGATGCTCATGTGGATTTGCGGCGTGACCCCGTTGGGGAATGGTCAATGCATCTCGATTTTAATTGACTGCCTAATAAACGTAGCAAGCGTTTTTGCCATTTGCTTTACCGTCGACCGATTACGGTCGAAATTTCTTTGATTGTTTGTGAGGGATAATCATATGAAGCCGTCTCAATACAACTTGATTGAAAACCACAGCGAAAGAACGCTGGTGATGAATTCAAAGACTGGCGCAATCCTTTCGTTGGATAAACAACATGCAGAAAGTATGTGCCGCATGGTATCGGGAACCGAATGTGAGCCAGATGAATTGCGCGAAGCGTTGCTTCAAGGAGGAATGCTGTTAGAAGATGATCGTGACGAAAAAGAGGAAATGAAGGCGATGGGCCATCTTGCTCGATTTTCCAATCGCTCTCTAGGCATGACGATAGCCCCGACATTGGAGTGCAACTTCTGTTGCCCATACTGTTATGAAAAAGGACAACGCAAAACGACAATGACTCCGGAGGTTGAAGACCGGCTTGTCTCATTCGTAAAGGAGCGTTCACGGGGGCTGAGCGAGCTTGAGATCGGTTGGTATGGTGGAGAGCCGTTGCTGCAAGTCGATAGAATTCAGCGGCTTACAGAGCGTATAAAGGCGATCCTTAATCCAGAGTGCTCCTATTCGGCATCCATCGTTACAAATGGATATCTTCTGACGCCAGAAGTGGCCGAGACTCTCGCGGCTTGTGACGTCAAGATGGCTCAAATAACCTTGGACGGGTCTCGAAAGGACCACGATTCTCGGCGGTTCTTGCGGAACGGACAGCCGACGTACGATGCGATTCTAGACAACGTTTCTAAAGTCACGCATCTGTTGGATATTTCCATCAGGTGCAATGTCGATGCCCATAACATTGTCGGTGCTGGCGATTTGCTGGATGCACTCGAGGAAAAGGGCCTTAAAAACAAGGTTGGATTCTATCTGGCGCCTGTCGACAATATTAACGATACGTGCCCAAGTGACAGTAGTTGTTTTTCGATGGAGGCGTTTTCTCAGGAAGAGCTGGACTTTTATAGTCATGCAGTTGATAGGGGGTTCTACGTTGACCTGACGGTGCGCTTTAATCCGGCTATATGTGGCGCCGTTTGTGCAGGGTCGTTTGTAGTGGATCCGGAGGGCTATCTTTATAAATGTTGGGACGAAATCGGGATGCGTGAACGCCGCGTCGGCACGCTTGCCGAAGGGCCGAGGATGAATGCTCAGCTGGTCCAATGGCTAAACTATGAGCCGAGCGATCATGAGTGTGAAGAGTGTTTTGCCTATCCCTCATGCATGGGAGGTTGCCCTAATCACGCTCTTCATGGAGGGTCAAAACAGTGCGTATCTCAAAGGTATCAGGTGCGCCAACGAATGATTTTGACCGAGAAGGCTCAGCGATTGCTTTCGGAACTGGATTCAGCTCATGTTTAATCTCTGCGCAAGAACAATAATTAAGAATCCAAAGTATATAACCTATCTTCTAATGTGCCTGCTCTCTCTTGTGGTTGGTCTCGCAATTCCTTTTCTGACGGGACAACTGGTCAACAACTTTGTCGGTGTCGCGCGAGATGGGGAAAGCGCAATCGCCATCGGCGCTGAGATAGCAGCGCTGGGTATTGTGCGAGCTGGTTTGAATTGCGTCAGTGAGCTGGTCTATGTCGATCTGCAAACACATGTGGGATTTGCATTGAATGAAGAGGTGATAAGTCACGTTCAAAGGCTACCACGGGTCTTCTTTTCTAATTTTGATGCCTCATATTACAACCAACAGATTAATCATGACGCTAACGATTTGGTGATATTTGTTATAAACGCAAGTGTCCAAAGCGTGAGCAATATAGTGACGTTGCTTGTGGTGTTTGTTGTCCTGGCGACCATAAACGGTCACCTGGCAATGCTGTGTATGGCTCTTGGCATAATAGGTGGCGCGGTCTATTCGCTTTTCAAAAAGTGTTTGTTCGCAAGAAGTTTCGAGGCTCAAGAGCAGGAGGCTCGATTCTTTTCCGATCTGGAGAAGCAGCTTAGCAACGCACAATTTATCCGCAGACATGTTCTATTCGAGGTTTTCAAGCAAAGGCTTGAGCACTCTTTTGCAGAGCTATATCGTTGCGTTTATCAGAACCAGCAAATTAATGCGACCTTTACATTTGCCAACACTGTCGTCACATCTTTGGCACAGGGTGGAATCTTGATCCTGGGCGCAAAGGAAGTTCTCGACGGCAATTTGCTGCCCGGCTATCTTATGACGGCGCTTAGCTATTACTCCTATTATTCTTCGGCTATTGAATTCTTCCTTGCGCTGGGCAAGGACTATCAAACGTCAAAAGTATCCTACGAGCGTTTACGGCGCTTGCTGGACATGCCAGAGGACTCAAACGGGGCCATTATCCTCGCCGATGTTTTCGAGGTGAGCTGTTCCGAGCTGGCGTATAGCTATCCTGAGTCTGAAAAAACCGCGTTCAGAGACATTCGAGCTTCTTTGGAAAAAGGAAAGGTATACGGAATCGTTGGGCCGAACGGTTCCGGTAAGAGTACGCTGCTGGATGTGATAAGCGGTTGCGATCCAGAAAACTGCAAGGGTGATATTTGGATTAATGACAAGCCTCTGAGCTCTCTGGACCGCTATGCGCTGCGGAAGCGCAATATCGGGATTACTGAGCAGGAGCCGCCCCTGACCGAGGGGTCGATACGGGACAATTTAACTCTTTGCTGCAGAAGCACTGAAGAGTGTGACCTTGAGAGCCTCATTGAGAGAATGGGGCTTAAAAAGATGGTCGATTCAAGTGGTGGACTTGATGTCGAGCTGGACGATAAGCAGAACAACATTTCAGGAGGGGAGAAGCAAAAAATAGCGATAATTCGCCAGCTGCTGAAAAACCCGGACGTGATGATGTTTGATGAGCCGACATCTGCACTTGACAGTCAAAGCAAGCAGGCGTTTATCGAAATCCTTAAGGAAAGAAAGGGGCGACATATCACGGTCATCGCTACGCACGACCCTGTGCTTATTTCGGCATGCGATGAGGTGATTGAAATTGCCTGACGGGTTAGTGGGCCTAGCATATCAAATTCAGGGGGCGGGCACTGTAGCTGGTGCCCGCCCCCCTGGCATGAAAGGCTTTAGCCTGTGTGGTTCGCGAGCTAGCGGGCCTGCTTAACCTTGGCCGCTGCCTCGACAAACGACTTCCACAGGTTAAAGTCGGTCTCGAGCGTCTGCCAGGTGTACTCGGGATGCCATTGCACGCCCAGGCAGAACGGCTGGCCCTCGACCTCGATGCACTCGGGCACGCCGTCGGTTGCCTTGGCGACCAAGCGCGTGCTTTTACCCAGACGGTCGACGCAGCAATGGTGTGCGGAGTTGGTCTGGATGAGCCTGCGTCCGCCAAGCGCGCGCTCCAGCAGCGAGCCCGGAACGACTTCGACAGGGTGCACGGGGTCGTTGAGCACATGGGTATGGCGCCACTGCGTGCGGCCCTCGCGCGCGCCCAGGCTCGGCACGTCCATGCACAGGGTGCCGCCGGTGGCGACATTGAGCAACTGCGTGCCGCGGCAGGTGGTAAAGAGCGGCTTCTTGGCGCGAAGCACCTCGTTAACCAGCTTAAACTCAAAACGGTCGCGAATCTCGCAGCACAGCGTGGGGTCGTAAGGACGCTCGTCGCCCCAGCGTTTGGGGTTGACGTCCGGGCCGCCAGGAATGGCAATGCCGTCGGCGATTTCCACGTAATGACGGATAACATCGATGTCTTCGGTAATAGACATCTGCAGCGGCAGGCCACCGGCGGCAAGGATGGCATCGACAAAGACGCTTGCGATTTCCTCGTTGGGGGAGAGCATCTCGCTTAAAAACGGCTTTGCCTCTTCCCAACGCGGCGCGACGAGGATGAGAGGACGGTCGGCGGGGGCAACGTCGACGTGCGGGGTATAGGACGATGAGGTGCGAGTTCCGATCATGGGTGTGGCTTTCAAATCCGGGTGGACATAGCACAGGGGTGACGCGGGACAAACGCTGGTGATGAATTAGTCCCGCGTGGCAATGGGGTTAGTGGCCCTTGATGGAGTTGAGGAAGTCCTGGGCGCGCTTGGTCTGGGGGTGGTCGAAGAACTCGTCGGGCGTGCCGGTTTCCACGATCTGACCGTCGGCCATAAACACGACGCGGTCGGCAACGCGGCGGGCAAAGTTCATCTCATGCGTAATCACGATCATCGTCATGCCCTGTTGGGCCAGGCGAACCATGACCTCGAGCACCTCGTTGATCATCTCGGGGTCAAGGGCGCTCGTGGGCTCGTCGAAGAGCATGGCCTTGGGCTGCATGGCAAGCGAACGGGCGATGGCGACGCGCTGCTGCTGACCGCCCGAGAGCTGTGCGGGCACCTTATCGGCCTGCTCGGCCACGCCTACGCGGCTCAGCAGGTCCATGGCGCGCTCGCGGGCCTCGTCCTTGGAGATGCCCAGCACGTCGACCGGTCCCAGCATGACGTTTTGCAGCACCGTCATATGTGCGAACAGGTTGAACTGCTGAAACACCATGCCCAGCTCGGCGCGCATGCGGGCAAGGTCCTTGCCTTCCTGCGGCAGGGGCTCGCCCTCGATGAGGATCTCGCCCGAGTCGATGGTTTCCAGGCGGTTGATGGTTCGGCACATGGTCGACTTGCCCGAGCCCGAGGGACCGATCACCACGACGACCTCGCCGCGGTCGACCGAGAGGTTGATGTCGTCGAGGACGTGCAGATCGCCATAGTGCTTATCGACGTGCCTGAGCTCAATCAACGGCCGGTTGTCGGTAGTAGAAGTGCTCTGTGCCATGATGCTCGGCTCCTTATGACTCGAAATGGTAAATCGTTAGCGGATGATGGTCGCGCCGGTCTTGTGCGAAACGTAGACAGCGGCCTTGTTGATCGCGACGTTGATGAGGATATAGATGACCGCGATCACCAGGTAAACCGATACGAGTGCATCGTAGTTGGTAATGAGCACGCGGGCATTTTGCATGAGGTCGGGGTAGCTCACCACATAGGCGACGGTGGTGTCTTTGACGACGACCACAAGCTGTGAAATCAACGACGGGATGATAAATCGAATAGCCTGCGGCAGCACGATTTTAAAGGTGATTTTAGCTTTGGAGAGACCGAGCGCCTGGGCAGCCTCGACCTGGCCGCGCGGCACGGCGTTAACGCCGGCACGGAAGATCTCGGCCAGTACGCCGGCTGCGGCGAGCGCGACGGGAAGTGTGAGCATCCAAAACGACGGCAGCGCAATCTTGTACTGGGGCAGCACCAAAAAGAAGAAGTAGATGAACAGCAGGCTCGGCACGCCGCGGAAGAAATCGGTGAGCACGCGGCAGACCAGCTGCAGCGGCTTAATGTCGCTGGTGCGACCGAGCATAAGGGCAAGACCCAGCACCAGCGCGATGGCGCCGGCGGTGAGTGCGACCTTAACGGTGCCCTCAAAGCCGGCAAGCAGGAACTTCCAGGTGGTGAGGTGCGTAAAGAAATACCAATAGTGGACCGAAAGCTGACCGGTCACATAAAAGCGCTGCAGTACCAGGACGGCGAGCGCGGTGACAGCAACAAGCGAGATGGCGGTGCCGATGCGAATCTTGGCGCGCATCTTGGGGCCGGGAGCCTCGTAGAGCGCATCGCGCATGGTGAGCGCGGGGGAGGAGTGCTTGCTCATCGGAGGATCCTCACCTTCTTATCGATGTAGTTGCCAATGTGGCTCACCACAAAGGCCGTGCCCAGGTAGCCGAGTGCCGAGATAAAGAAAGCGGCGACGCCGCCGAGCGAGCGCGTGTTGATATAGCTCACCACGCCGGTGAGTTCCTGGGGTTTAAGCGGCACCTGACTGCCGAGCGCCGTGGTGAGCATGACGGCGATAAAGAGGTTCGTCATGGGCAGCACGCTCGAGCGCAGTGCCTGCGGGATCACGATCTTGGCGAGGATGCGGTTGAAGCTCATGCCCAGCGAGCGGGCGGCTTCTACCTGACCGACGCCGACGGTGTTGATGCCACTCATAAAGTTCTCGGAGCCAAAGGCCGAGCCCAGCAACACCGTGGCGACGATAACGCAGGTGCGGTAGGGCAGGACGACCTTGAGCGGCGGCAGCGCATAGACGACGATGATGAGCAGCGCGATGCCGGGTATGTTACGGAAGACCTGGACATACAGGTCGCCAAAGACGCGCAGCGGCTTGAGCGGCGACACGCGCATCACAGTGACGGCGACGGCCAGCACCATGGCGATGGCAAACGACTCAAGCGTCATGCCCCAGGTTGCTAGCAGCGCGTCAATGTAGTTCTGGCCATAGAGCGACCAGAGCTCGGAGAGACTCATGCGGACCTCCTGCCGATAAGGAAAGGGGCTCCCGTGTGTACGGAAGCCCCGACAACTCAGTGAAGAAACAGTTTAGCGCAATAAAGCGCACCGTGCGTTTCCGTATGGTTTCGTTGCGGCCGTTACTAGGCGCGTTGCCTAGGCGCCGATCTCGGGCAGCTCGGGAACATTGGTGTCGCCCGTGCGGTCTCCGATGCAGATCTGCCACAGCTCGGTCCAGGTGCCGTCGTCCTCGATTTTCTTAAGGAAGTCGTTGACAAAGGCGACGCCGTCGGAATCGAGCGGCAGACCGATGCCATAGGGCTCCTTGCTGCCGAAGGGCTTGCCGGCGATCTTGTACTTACCGGGCTCGCGGACCAGGGCGCTTTGCTGCATGTTGTTGTCGATGACGTAGGCGTCAACGCGACCTTGCTGGAGTGCCTGGCGGGCCTCCTCGTCGGTCTTGAACTCCTGCTGGCTGGCCTTGGGAGCGAACTCCTCTAGGATGGCAGGGCCGTTGGAGCCGGACTGGACGGCGACGTTCTTGTCGGCCAGGTCATCGACGCTCTTGATGTCGTCGTTGTCGGCGAGCACCAGGATGGCCTGCTGGGTGTAGTAGTAGGGACCGGCAAAGGAGATGAGCTTCTTGCGCTCGTCGGTGATGGTGTAGGTGGCAAAGACGGCGTCGACCTGGCCGTTCTGCAGGACGGACTCACGCGTGTCCGAGGTCACCTGGGTGATCTCGACCTTGTTCTCGCCCAGAATGTAGTTGGACAGAAGCTGTGCGATACCGGCGTCGAAGCCGCGGGTCTGACCGTCCTTCTCGTTGAGGAGGGAGAAGAGCGTGGAGGTCTGAACGCCACCGATCTTAAAGACACCGGCATCCTTGACGGCCGTGGCCCAGGTGCTGGCGGCGATGGCGTCGTCATCGGCCTTGGGGCCGTCGTTGACGAGCTTGTCGAATGCCTTGGCGTCGAGCGTGGTGGAAGCCTCGGTATTTTCGGAGCTCTTGGAAGAGCCGGCGGCGGAACCCTTGTCGGCCTCGGCGCTGGTGTCGGAGCAGCCGGCAAGACCAAGGCCGGCGACGGTTGCGAAGGTGGCGGCAACAAAGCCGCGGCGGTCGAGAACGACCTGCTGGGAGAGGTTCTTGCTCATGGTAGAACACCTTTCTCAATAAAATCCCTAGCGGTTGAGTAGAGTTATACCCTATTGCGCTCAAATGGGTCAACACGAAATAACTCAGAAACATACTTACCTTATAGGTTATTCTACCTACCAAATAGGGACAGGTTTATTTTGGCAGGTTTTATCTGGGAAAACGTCGGTTATTGCAGCTGAGACGCCGCCTTGTGGGCGGCGCGGTCGCTCATGGTGGTCGTTATATAAGTAAGGAGATCGCGTATGAACGGTTATTCATTCTTCGCATCGACCATGACCTAAAACCACCACAAAGGGGACAGGCACCTTTGTGGTGGTTCTTGCAGATGTGGCGGCCTGCCCCGCTGTTTTGTCTCGGCCTGTAACAGTTAGACGGCCAAAAGGTCTCTATCTGTTACAGATTGAGACAAAGGTCAGGGGCAAAGACGGTTTGTCTCGACCTGTAACAGTTAGACAGGAATTCGGGTCCTAGATGTTACAGATCGAGATAATTGAGTTGGGGGAAATAAAAACCTCCGCAGGGGTGCTTCCCTTGCGGAGGTTTTCTTACTCGTTGAGCAGCCTTACGGCCTCGGCTGCCATGTTCTCGACCGTCATGCCGTTCTGCGCGAGTAGCTCGTTGGGATCGTAGCGGTCGGGGAAGCCCTTGGCGATGCCAAAGGTGCGCGTGCGCAGCGGCGTACAGGCCAAATAACATGCCACGCGTTCGCCCCAGCCGCCGTCCAAGATTCCGTCCTCGAGGGTGACGACAACGCGATGCTTGGCGGCAAGGCTGTCGAGGAACTCGCGGTCGAGTTCGGTTGCGAAGCGCGGGTTGACGAGCGTCGCCTCGATGCCATACTCGGCGGCCAGGCGGTTTGCCACGCGCTCGCCCAGCTCAAAGAAATCGCCAAGCGCGAGCACGGCCACATCGCGGCCCTGGCGCACCATGTTGTAGCGAACGGCGCTGTAGTCGGCGTCTTCGGCGGGCGCCAGATCGGGACGGCTTACCAGGCCAATGCCCGGCACGCGAATCGCCACGGGATGCTCGCGGTGATCGAGCGACCAACTCAGCATGGACAGGTATTCCTCCATGCAGGAAGGCGCCAGGTAACGCATATTGGGAAGACCGCCCAGCATGGAAATATCGAAGAACGAAAGATGCGTCTCGGACGTGGTGCCAAAGATCGAGGCGCCAAACACCAGGATGGTTGCCGGGGCGTCGTTGAGGCACAGGTCGTGCCACAGCTCGTCGTAGGCGCGCTGCAAAAACGTGCCGTACACACCAAAGACTGGCTTGGCGCCCGAGCGCGCAAGCGCGGTGGCAAAGGTTACGGCATGCTCCTCGGCAATGCCCACATCGACGAACTGCTTGCCGGCGGTAGCGCGAAGCTCGGGTGTAAAGCCCATGATGTAGGGCGTGGCGGCCGTGATGCCCACGACCTGCGGATCGTGCTCGATGGCGGCGCTGAGCGCCTCGCCCGTAATGTCGGCATAGGTGCGCGGCGCAGGCTCGCTCGGATGGCCCGGGCAGAGCTTGCGTCCAGTTGCCATGTCAAACGGACCCACGTGGTGCCAGCGCTCGGGGTCGTTCTGGGCTGGCTCAAAGCCCTTGCCCTTGGCGGTGGAGACGTGCAGCACGATGGGATGATCGATATCGCGCAGCTCCTGCAGCGTGTCGACCAGGGCCAACACATCGTTACCGGCATCCAGATAGCGGTAGTCGAGTCCCATCGCGCGGAAAACGTTGCGCTCACAGGTGCCGTTGCTGGCGCGCAGCTCGGCCAGATTGCGATACAGGCCGCCGTGGTTTTCGGCAATGGACTGGTCGTTATCGTTGACGATGATGATCAGGTTGCTATCGAGTTCGGCGGCATTGTTAAAGCCCTCAAACGCCAGGCCGCCCGAAAGCGAGCCGTCGCCAATGATGGTGATGACGTTGTACGCATCGCCCGCTAGGTCACGAGCGTGCGCCAGGCCGCAGCCCAGGCTCACCGACGTGGAGGTGTGGCCCATGGCGAACAGGTCGTGCTCGGACTCGTCGGGATTGGCAAAGCCAGAAGCCTCACCATAACGCTCCGGATCGATATAAGTGTACGCGCGCCCAGTCAGCGCCTTGTGGGCGTAGGTCTGGTGCGAAACATCAAAGACAATCTTGTCGATGGGGGAGTTAAACACGCGATGAAGCGCAACCGTGAGCTCAACGACGCCCAGGTTGGGGGCAACGTGCCCGCCGACGGCGGCGGAGCTTTCGAGGATGGCGTGGCGAATCTCGCCGCAGAGCTGCGGGAGCTCGGCGCGATTAAGAGCCTTGACGTCCTCGGGCGTTGTCGTTTGCGTAAGCAGCATCGTTGTGGGTTACTCCATGCGAATCGAGCGCCGGCGCTCCCTCGGCCGGCACAACTGCACAAGACAGTCTCGCACATTTTGGCGTTTGATATGTGACGGCGGCGCGGTAATTCGCCAACTGGCGGGGCAAAACGTTTTGTCCGATGCCATACTGATGTGTTCCATGATGTTTCTATCGATTGTGCACAGGCTGTGGCTTGTCGCCGTGATTCGCTGGAAGGAGGCCGCATGTCCGATACCGTTCGTGCCAAGAGCATCGCGCGCGAGGTCGACGATGCCGCCCGTCAGCTGGCCCAGGCGGGCCGCTTGGGCCTGACGCACGAGTTTATTCAGCATGGTGACGTGACGGTTTATGCACATGTGACCTCGGTGGCGCGGGCGAGCCTGTCTTTTGCCGAGCGCCTTGGCCGTGCTGGCATTTCGGTCGACCGTGCCTCGCTGCTGCGCGGAGCCCTGTTACACGACTACTTTCTCTACGATTGGCATGACCCCGACCCGAGCCATCGACTGCACGGATTTCGGCATCCATTTTTTGCCCTGGCGCGTGCCGAAGAGGATTTTGAGCTGACGCCGCGCGAGCGGAATATCATCGTGCGCCATATGTTTCCGCTGGTACCGGTTCCACCGACGTGTCGCGAGGCATGGATTGTGTGCCTGGCCGATAAATGGTGCGCTCTGTGCGAGACGGTCGCCGGCCGTCTGCCGCGCAAAGGCGGCGCGAACGATTTGAACGAGGGCTCGAGTGACGGCTCGAGCAAAGATTCGAGCGAAAAGAGGAGAGGGTAGACGGTGGGGACCGCGATCGACATGGCATTTGACGGCGCGACGCTTGCCGCCTGTCCGCTCTCGGCGCTGGTGCTCTCGTTTGCCTTCTACGGTTTTTGCGGCTGGGTGTGGGAGTCGACAGTCTGCGCCATGCTCAACCACGGACGATTTGCCAACAGTGGCTTTTTGCTGGGGCCGTGCTGCCCCATCTATGGCGCGGGCGGCATTGCCTGCTGGCTGCTGTTGCGCGGAATTCCTGACGCGTCGAGCCAGTTTGTCGCTGCAGCGCTCGTATGCAGCGTGATTGAGTACAGCGTGGGTGTGCTGTTGGAAAAAACAACAGGCGCGCGCTTTTGGGATTACTCGCACCTGCCGTTTAACTTGCACGGACGCATCTGTCTGTACTGGGCCTGCGCGTTTGGCTTGGGTGCGTTGTGTATTTGCCGCTTAGTGGAGCCGGCATTGCTGGGGCTGCTCGGCCATCTGCCGGTGCTGATTGTGCGGCTGTCCGCCTTTATCGTCGCGGTCGCGATGATGGTCGACGCGGTGTGCTCGTTGGCGAGCTGGCGGCGCCTGTCTGATCAGCTGGAGCGCGTCCGGGCCGACCTTGCCGACCGCATCAATGAGTCGCTTGCTGATGCCTCGGATTCAATGCTCGAACGTATTCCCGATTCTACGATTGACTCGGTGGCACAGACGCACATTCGTAGCCGTGCCGTTAACGCGTGGCTGGCCGAGCTGGGTGACGCCGCGCTCGATGCCCTGCGCGAGAAGGCTTCGATGCCGACGTTTATCGCGGATGGTGCTCGCGGCCTGGCGCTTGCCGCCCGCCGCGTGGCCGGTGCCGCGCCGAGCATGCCGCGTCCGTCGCTCAGTCGTCGCCTTGCCGGCAAGCGCATGAGCCGTCCGGTGCCAAGCGTGTCGCTCAGCCGACGCGACCTGCGCTTCTTCAATGCCTTCCCGCGCTTGCGCATCAACCGCTACGAGGGCGTCATCCGAGCCACCGACCTTCGCGACCGAGCCCGCGAGCTGTTCCGGCGCTAGCCGGGACGGATGCGCTCACGGCTCCCTTGCTTGCGTATTTCCCGTTCGTTTCGCGTCCGTTGCCGCGCCGTTTCCAAGATTGCGGCGCCGTTTCCATTCGACAACGCCGCGTTTAACAACGCCGTATCTGGTCTACACCAGTTGTCCCTCGGCCGCATTATGGGCGCCGACAACGTTCATGCGACCAAGGGGGAGCGAATGTACGATACGGGATCGACAACGTTTATGCTCATCTGCACCATGCTCGTGTTTTTAATGACACCGGGTCTGGCGTTTTTCTATGGCGGCCTGTCCAGGCGCAAAAATGTCATTAACACCATGCTTATGTGCTTTGGCGCCATTGGCCTGGTCGGTGTGCTGTGGATTGTTGCCGGCTGGTCGCTGGCCTACGGCGGCGACGGCTCGAGTCCGTTTATGGGGGGCCTTGACCAGCTGCTGTGCCTGCCGGTGCTCAACCAGGTGCTGCAGGCGGCCGAGGGCAACGTCGCGGACGGCGCCGTCTACCCCCAGATCATCAACATCACCTTTCAGATGGCGTTTGCCATGATCACGGCCGCTATCGTTACGGGCAGCCTGGCCGGCCGCGTTAAGTTTGGCGCCATGACGGCTTTCCTGGGCATTTGGCTGCTCGTGGTCTATGCGCCCCTCGCCCACATGGTCTGGGGCGGCGATGGCTCTTTTATCGGCGACATCATCGGCGCGCTCGACTTTGCCGGCGGCGACGTGGTGCACATTTCGTCTGGTCTTACCGGCCTGATCCTCTGCTTAATGCTCGGCCGTCGTCGCGGTTTTGGCATGGTGAGCTATCGCCCGCATAACGTGCCGTTTGTGGCGCTCGGCGCCGGCCTGCTTTGGTTTGGTTGGTTTGGCTTTAACGGCGGCAGCGAGTTTAAGGCCGATGCCGTTGCGGCGCTTGCTATCCTCAACACCGTGACGGCCAGCGCGGCGGGTATGGTCTCGTGGCTCGCCGTCGAGCGCGTGCATACCGGTCGTCCCACGCTGGTGGGTGCCAGCACCGGTCTGGTCGCGGGCCTTGTGGTGGTCACGCCGGGTGCGGGCTTTGTCGAGCCATGGGCGGCGCTGGTCATGGGCTTGATCGTGTCTCCTGTCTGCTATCTGGCTATCAGCCATCTTAAGACGAGGTTCGGCTACGACGACGCGCTTGATGCGTTTGGCTGCCATGGCATCGGCGGCATTTTGGGCGGCGTGCTCACGGGTCTGTTTTGCGTGCCGGAACTCTCGTGGACCGGTAAAGGCGGCCTGTTCTATACGGGCGACGCGTCGCTGCTTGTCTCGCAGGTCCTGGGCATTGTAGTGACGGTCGTTATCGTGCTGGTGCTCGACGTGGTGATCGCCGCAGTGGTCAAGGCACTGTTCCACGGCAGCCTGCGTGTGGACGAGGCCGACGAGGCGCTGGGCCTGGATGCGAGCCAGCACGGCGAGAGCGCATATCCTTCTTTCTCCGGACTCGATTAGCAGCTTCCCCAGGCTCCGCACCTTGCCGTTCAATCGTCGCGCGGCTTCCCCAGGCACCGCACCTTGGGTTTCAAACCGTCGCTTGCGTACAAAAGTACGCGGCGCTCCTCTTTCAACCCAATCTGCGGCACCTGGGAAACCCGCCTCATTGAATGGCAATTCATTTCTTTTATTGAAGAGAGGAATTCACTATGAAGAAGATTACGGCGATTGTTCGTGCTGAGAAGCTTGAGGTTCTCAAAGACGCACTGTTTGCTGCCGATGTTCGCGGCATGACCATCAACCAGGTGCAGGGCTGCGGCGCGCAACATGGCTGGAAGGAATACGTGCGCGGCAACGAGTTGCTCGTCAACACGATTCCTAAGGTGCAGTTCACCCTCATCTGCGCTGATGAGCATGTCGACGGTATCGTTGAAATCATCTGCAACGCCGCTCGCACCGGTGCCGTCGGCGACGGCAAGATTTGGGTCGAGCCGGTCGAAGAAGTTATCCGCATCCGCACCGGCGAACACGGCCCCGCCGCGGTGTAGAGCCGACCGTCTGCTATCCGCAACGTTAAAATACTGCAATGAGGCATAAGGCTTGCGTTGCGGATGGGCGGATTATGGGTCGTAATAAATATCCCGAGGAGACGGTCGCGAAGATTCTCGACGCGGCGCTGGAGCTATTCTGCGCACAGGGTTATGAGGGAACGAGTATTCAAGATATCGTTGACCGTCTCGACGGCATGACCAAGGGCGCTGTCTATCATCACTTCAAGAGCAAAGAGGAGATTTTCAACGCCGCGTTTGATCGGGCGATGACTCCGATTGTTGAGCACCGCCGCTCGATGCTTGGCGTCGGTAATATGACCGGCGCCCAAAAGCTAAAAAGGCTTTACGCTCCCGAGTCCGTCGTTCCGCAAATTGAACTATGGGCACGCATACATCCTGCGGCAGATCCGGTAAAAAGCTCGCGTCTACTGGCGATGCAGTACCAGGGCTCATTTGACGATGCGGCCGATGGCTGTTTCTTGCCAGTGATCGAGGAGGGCATCGCCGACGGCTCCATTGCGTGCGAATGCCCGCGCGAAGCGGCAGAGGCCGTATCGTTGTTGGCGAATCTTTGGCTGCTGCCATTGTTCCGTCCGCTCGAGCCCAAGGAGCGAATGCTCGCTCGCGCACAATGTTTGGCGCAGATGGCTGCCGCGGTGGGGCTCGATTTGGGTAATGAAGTGCTTCAGACAACGGCGCAGATTTGGGACGTATGGGACCGCGCCGGGTGGTAATATAGATACCAACGGTATGTAATTGATTTGTGAGGGTAGCCATGGCTGCCCTTTTTCAAGTCGATAAATACATACTAGCGGTATGTATAGGGGGTAGGCTTATGGCTGGACTGAGAGACGTCAGCGTCTTGTTGGAACCAAAAATAGTGCGGTCAATTAGGCTCACGGAGCTTCTTGTTGCGCAGCTGTGCACGTATTCGATGCTGTCGGCGCTGTGCTTTGCGTATCCGCTTTACTTGTTCGATTACAGTGGATCGTCAACGTTATATGGCGCCGTTGTGGCGATAGCGTTCATACCCGGCGTACTCGCAGCTCCGGCTGGCGGAATCTTGGCGGATAGGGGAAGACATCGCGAGGTCCTCGTGGCCCTCGGCATTGCTCTGATGACTGCATCGCTGCTGTCTATCCCCATGAAGCGCTCGTTGCCTCTTGCGGTCGTCGTAGTAGCGATACTTTGTGTTCAATATGGCGTTCAATCGCTGCTAAAGCCAATGCTCCAAATTGAGACGGTGCGCATGGCGGGTGAAGAGAAGGTTGAGTGGGCCACTGCATTGGTTTCGCAGATGACCATGGCGAGCAATATCTTGGGCCCTGTGGTCGGGACGGCAGTCTATGGGTGTTTTGGTATCGATGCTCTTTGCGCGACCGCGTCGGTGACGTTTGCGATTTCAGCCCTGCTGTTTGGGGGCGCACTCAAGCAAAATGCCTCATCTGAAACGATGGGAGACTGCGCGACTCGTACGACATGCCGAAACGGTTTTCGGGAGTCGATTCGGTATCTGTTGCAAAATGCATCATTGGTCGCTGTGATTTTGCTTGCGGCCGTTTTGAACCTTGCGTTGGTTGGGCTAACGATTGGCGCTCCCATTATTGTTACAAAGCATCTCGGCATGCAATCGTCCTGCGTTGGGATAGTTGAGGTTGCTATGGGCTTGGGTGGTCTTGCCGGCAGTGGCTTGGTCGGCATCTGGCCGTATCGGTTTTCTTTCAATGGCATATGTCGATATGTTGCGATGATCTGTTTAGGAGTCGAACCGATTTTTGTTACGCTACTGTTCGGCGCAGATGTATGCGTGTTCACCGTGTTTACGGTTGGTTCGGCATGGGTCATGGTGTGGGCAGCCATTGCGTCGGTTGAAATCATCGCGTTTGTTCAGCGGGCAGCGCCGACTGAGCTCTGCGGAAAAGTGCTTTCGGTCGTTTACACGGTCCTTTCCTGCGCAACGCCTATTGGCCAATTGGTTTACGGGCTCGCATATGATCGATGGACTCCGGCGATTGTATTCGCAGGAATGTTGGCGGTGCTGACGTTGACGACGGCGCTGTTTTATCGGCTGAAAAGTCGCTTGTGGCGATTGTCTTAACATGCTGGGGCACCGTGAATTTGTGGAGGCGGTGGTACGCTGCGCCGGGACGGCATTGTTTGGGTACGCCCGTTCTCGTCTACAATATCTTGCAGACGAAGGAGAGGCATGCCCATGATCAAGATGTTTGCGAGTGACTTAGACGGAACGCTGCTGAACGCCCTGCACGAGGCAGACGGGACCATCCGCCGTGCCATTCGCGAGCTGATCGAGGCTGGCTTGCACGTGGTTCCCGCGACCGGACGCTCGACGTTGCCAATCGGCGAGCATGGCTTTACGGGGCTGGCGCTTGACGCCTGCTGCTCTAACGGCTCCATCGTGCGCGACAGCCATGGAGGGGTGCTCAAGACCTGGACTATCGATCCGCAGATTACCGAGGAGCTGCTCAAGGAGTTTCCGGACATTTGCTTTGATTGCTCCACGCCCGATGGCATGTTCTCGAGCGGCTCGTTCGAGATGCACCAGGCGGGCTTTAAAAAGGACAGTCCTATCAAGCGCATCGTGATGCGCGGTATGCGTGCGCGTGGCGGGTATCACGAGGAACAGTATTTTGACCAGTCGATCGGTGACATCCTGCGCCACGATGTGTGCAAGATCAACTGCCGCGTGACCTCGCCCGAGCTGGAGCGCGACCTTAAGGCCTATCTTGCCGAGCGCTCGGACCGCGTGGTCAACGCACCGTTCGATCCAGTGATGTTCGAGATTACGGACGTGGCGTGCAACAAGGGCGAGAGCGTGGCCTGGCTGGCGGACTACTACGGTATTGCCGAGGACGAGGTTGCGGTTTACGGCGACGGCGGCAATGATATCGCTATGCTCAAGCGTTTCCGCCACAGCTACGCGACCAAAAACGCTAGCGATGCAGCTAAGGCCGCCGCTAGCGCGACCATCGGCGGCTGCATGGTCCACGCCGTCCCCAAACACATGCTCGCCACCATGCGCAAACAAAACTCCCACACTATCATTGAATAAGGGACAAAGGGACAGCCCCTCTGTTACATGGGAGATGCCGGCTTTTGGCGTATAGGGCTGTTACGCTTTCGCCACCAACAAATTTCGAGTTATTCGGCCTGTCGGAGGTCGTTAAATGGCTAAAGATGCCCTCTCAGGAACATTCACACCTCTAATGGTGTTTGATTCGGTGACGTAAGTGAGCAAATGGGCATGTATGCGCTCAAATAAGGACAAAAACTCTCAGATAATCCCGGCGGTGCATTTATACAGAACCAGCAGCGTGGCCGAATAACTTGAAAAATGTAGGTAGCAGTTCGGCGACAAGCTCGGGTATGGCAAAGGAACTGTTCCTTCGCCATACCCGAGCTCCGATCTTTAGATATGCGAACAAACATTCGCATATCTAACTGCGCTTTGATAGAATTGTTGCTGTTGGCGGCAGTTCCATGTGCCGGGCAGCGCCCTCCATCTGATGGGAGGTGATGCCCATGACCGATTTGATTGATTTCGTGAGACTTCTGACCGCTTTGGTCTCGTTCTTCACGGCGCTTGTCGGCCTTTCCGAGGCACTCAAGCAGCGTTCGAAGCGCAACGGAAGGGGTCGCCGCCGCTAAGGCGTTGACCCCCTAATGCAAACAACGGCGCTGCCCAGCTAGCTACAACTTGGGCTGCCGTCGACACTATTCTACTCACGAATGCCATTTTGGACAAACGGTAATGCCGCCCCGGGATGTGATAAAGGGACAGTCCCTCTGCCACATTCCAAATATTGCCTTTACGTGTTGATGCACACGGTGTGCAATAATACTCGCACTGTGCAATAGCGCACAGGATGAGTAACAAGGAGGACGCTTGTCCCAGCTCGAGAAATGTGATCGCCGGTCCCTTCGCTCGCAGCGTGCCCTTCGCCAGGCACTTGCTAGCGAGCTTGCCGAAAGCGGCGACCTTTCGCGCATTAATGTTGCGTCGCTCACCGAGCGCGCTGGCCTTACGCGTCGCACGTTCTATTCGCACTACCGCGATATTCCCGACTTTATCAATCAAATCGAGGACGGCTTGCTGGCCGAGATTCGTGAGCGCATTGAGCTCATCACTGCAGCTCAGCTGCCCGATCTCTATCACAACATCGATGAGCTCGAGCCGGCTCCCGGTTCGGTTGAGCTGCTGCGTTATCTTGCGGCCAACCGCGACTTAATCGGTGCGCTGCTGGGTCCGGGCGGCGACCAGGCCTTCATTAAAAGGATTATCGACACCGCACGTGAGGCCGTGGCGCCGCGTGCGCAGACGGGCATTTTGGGCCTAGCGCTGGGCACGTTCTTTGACTACTACGTCACCTACGTCGTGAGTGCCGAGGTCGGCATGATTCAGCGCTGGTTTGAGCGTGACCTTTCCGAATCGCCCGAGACCATGGCGCGCATCATGACGGTTATCGCCTTTGTGCGCCCCGGCGACCTGTATGGCCAACCCATCGATATCAACGTGCCGGAATACGGCATGAAGCTATTGAATCTGCAGCTCGAGGACGCGGCCGACACCGCCGCAACCGTCGAGTCCAACAACTAAGAGGAGAAACAGATGAGCAAACTCGTCGAGGGCATTAAAGACCGTGTGGTCGCTGCCGCACGCGAGGCCGCTCCCGCCGTGGTGGACGCTGCGCAGAAGGCCGCGACCGCCGCTGCCGAGAAGGTCGCCGAGGCAGTTGCCGATGCCAAGAACACGGCAGGGGAGACGTCCATCGCTAGTGAGCCCGCCATCGCCGCCGAGCCCGCAGCTGCCACCGCCGCCCAGGCCCCCGAAGGCGCGATCTTCAACCCCGAGGCCGCCCGCGGCAACCTGCACCTGGGCATCGATGTAGGCTCTACCACCGTCAAGCTCGCCGTGCTCAACGACGACAACCAGATCGTGTACGCCAAGTACCAGCGCCATCACACCGACGTCCGCGCCTGCGCCCGCGACCTGTTCGAGGGCGCTGCGACCGTGCTGCCGACGGCCCAGATGACCTGCGCCATTACCGGTTCGGGTGGTCTGCTGCTCTCCCAATGGCTCGACCTGGAGTTTGTCCAAGAGGTCATCGCCAGCAAGCGTGCCGTCGAGACCCTCATCCCCGCTACCGACGTCGCCATCGAGCTTGGCGGCGAGGACGCCAAGATCATCTACTTCGATAACGGCATCGAGCAGCGCATGAACGGCACCTGCGCCGGCGGTACGGGCGCCTTCATCGACCAGATGGCAACCCTGCTGCACACCGACGCGAGCGGCCTCAACGAGCTCGCGGCCAACGCCACCACCATCTATCCCATCGCCAGCCGCTGCGGCGTCTTTGCCAAGACCGACGTGCAGCCGCTGCTCAACGAAGGCGCCCGTCCCGAGGACGTCGCCGCTTCCATCTTCCAGGCCGTCGTGACTCAGACCATCTCGGGTCTGGCGTGCGGCCGTCCCATCCGCGGCAACGTCGCCTTCCTGGGCGGCCCGCTGCAGTACCTCTCCGAGCTGCGCCACCGCTTCTACCTCACGCTCAACCTGGACGAGGAGCACCGTATCGTGCCCCAAAACGCCCACCTGTTTGTGGCGAGCGGCGCCGCCATGGCGCACGAGTCCAGCAAGCTCAGCACGTTCCTGCAGCTCATCGAGGCCATCGATAGCCTCGGCGACACGCAGGGTGCCGAGGTCGAGCGCCTGGATCCGCTCTTTGCCAGCGAGGATGATTTTGCCGAGTTCAAGGGTCGCCACGACACTGAGGTCGTCCCCAAGGGCAAGCTCGACGGCTACATCGGCCGCGTGTTCATCGGCATCGACGCCGGCTCAACCACCATGAAGGCCGCGCTCGTGGGCGAGGACGGCCAGCTGTTGCACACCTGGTACGGCAACAACAACGGTGACATCCTGGGTACGGCCAAGGTCATCATGGCCGATTTCTACAACCACATCCCCGCCGGCTGCACCATCGGCCACGTGACTACCACGGGCTACGGCGAGGCGCTGCTCATCGAGGCCCTCAAGGCCGACTCCGGCGAGATCGAGACCGTCGCTCACCTGCGCGGCGCCAAGGCGTTCCTGCCCGGCGTCGAGTTCATTCTGGACATCGGCGGTCAGGACATGAAGTGCCTGCGCGTCAAGGACGGCGTTATCGAGCACATCATGCTCAACGAGGCGTGTTCCTCGGGTTGCGGCAGCTTCATCGAGAGCTTCGCCGTGTCCATGGACATGGACGTGCGTGCCTTTGCCGCCGAGGCCATGTTGGCCAAAAACCCGGTTGACCTGGGCAGCCGTTGCACCGTCTTCATGAACTCTCGCGTGAAGCAGGCGCAAAAGGAGGGCGCCACGGTGGGCGACATCGCCGCCGGCCTGTCCTACTCCGTCATCAAGAACGCCCTGTTCAAGGTCATCAAGCTGCGCGACCCCAAGGAGATCGGCAGTCAGGTGATCGTCCAGGGCGGCACCTTCATGTCCGATGCCACGCTGCGTGCGTTCGAGCAGCTCACCGGTGTTCACGCCGTGCGTCCCGACATTGCCGGCTGCATGGGCGCCTATGGTGCGGCCCTGCTCGCCCGCGATCGCGCCGGCGCCGACGGCACCTCGACCATCCTTTCGGCCGAGGACATCGCGCACCTCACTGTGACGCAAAAGCACGTCCGCTGCGGCCGCTGCTCCAACAACTGCCAGCTTACCGTCAACGACTTTGGCGGCGGTAGGCGCTTTATCACCGGCAACCGCTGCGAAAAGGGCGCCGGCCACAAAAAGCAGAAGACCGAGGCTCCCAACCTCTTCAAAAAGAAAAACGAGCTGCTCTTTGGCCGCGAGGTCCTGAGTCCCGACGAGGCCCCGCGCGGCACCGTCGGTATCCCGCGCGCGCTCAACATGTACGAGAACTACCCCTTCTGGCACGCGTTCTTTACGCGCCTGGGCTTTAGCGTGCAGCTGTCCGACCAGTCGAGCAAGAAGACCTACCAGGCGGGCATCGAGTCCATGCCGTCCGAGAGCGTGTGCTATCCGGCCAAGATGAGCCACGGCCATGTGATGAACCTTATCGACCGCGATGTCGACTTTATCTGGATGCCGTGCGTGCGCTGGGAGCGCAAGGAAGATCAGACGGCTGGCAACTGCTACAACTGCCCCATCGTCATGAGTTACCCCACGGCGCTGGCGCTCAACATTGACGAGATCCGCGAGCAGAACATCGAGTTCCTGTACCCGTTTGTGCCCTATCACGATAAGACCGAGCTCAAGCGCCGCTTGTACCAGGTGCTCGCCGTCGACCGCGTGGCCGACGCCGAGGCCGGTCGCGGTCGCGTGCGCGGACCCAAGATCACCCGCTCCGAGATCGATGCCGCCGTCAATGCCGCCTATGAGGCCGACGCCCGTTTCCACGAGGATATCCAGACCATGGGCGAGGAGGCTCTTAAGTGGGTCGAGGACCACGGCGGCCACGGCATTGTGCTCGCCGGCCGTCCCTACCACAACGACCCCGAGATCAACCACGCCCTGCCCGAGCTTATCTCGAGCTTTGGCTTTGCGGTCTTTACCGAGGATTCGCTCGCGCATCTGGTGAAGCCCGAGCGCCCAATCCGCGTTGTCGACCAGTGGATGTACCACTCGCGCCTCTACGCCGTGGCCCGTTTTGTGACGATGCGCAACGATCTGGACCTGATCCAGCTCAATTCCTTTGGCTGCGGCCTCGATGCCCTGACCACCGATCAGGTGCAGGAGATTCTGGAGGCCAGCGGCAAGATTTACACCGTGCTCAAGATCGACGAGGTGTCCAACCTGGGCGCCGCGCGCATCCGCATCCGCTCGCTCATGGCGGCGCTCAAGGACCAGGAGGCCGAGCGTCTGGCCGAGGCAACCGCTGCGGGTGAGGCCTACGAGCAGGGCGATGCCGCGCCGGTGGCGCCCTCCACGGATGCCCCTGCGTTCGCGAGCCGTAAGTACACGTTCGAAGCGCAGCGTGAGAGCGCCTCGACTGCATGGCCCAAGGTGCCCTTTACCGAGCAGATGCGCGACGAGGGCTACACCATTCTGTGCCCGCAGATGGCGCCAATCCACTTTGACCTGGTCAAAGAGGTGTTCCGTGGTGCCGGCTACAACCTGGAGCTGCTGCCCTCGACCGATCACGACGCCGTCGAGGCCGGCCTGCGCTACGTGAACAACGACATCTGCTACCCGTCCATTTTGGTGACCGGTCAGATTATGGAGGCCATCGAGAGCGGCCGATACGACCTGTCCAAGACCGCCGTAGTCATCAGCCAGACCGGC
Organism: Collinsella sp. AF38-3AC; assembly: GCF_003474365.1. NCBI lineage: Bacteria > Bacillati > Actinomycetota > Coriobacteriia > Coriobacteriales > Coriobacteriaceae > Collinsella > Collinsella sp. AF38-3AC. Next base: position 251,256 of record NZ_QROM01000002.1, on the reverse strand, counting down.
GGCGGCTGCCGTGCCACCAACTACATCGCGCTCATCCGCAAGGCCCTGCGCGAGAGTGGTCATCCCGAGATCCCCGTGATCTCGCTTTCGGCCGTGGCGCTCGGCGAGGACAACCCCGGCTTCAAGATTACGCCGGCGCTGCTTAAGCAGGCTGTGTACGCGGTGCTCTTTGGCGACGTGATGATGCAGATGCTCTACCGCTGCCGCCCGTACGAGGCCACGCCCGGTGCCGCCAACGCGCTCTACGAGGAGTACATGGCGCGCGCCCGCAAGCTCGCGCCCAAGTTCAACAGGCATAACTACACCAAGCTTGCTCGCGAGGCCATCCGCGCGTTCGACACCATGCCGCTTGTGGGCGAGGGCACCAAGCCGCGCGTAGGCGTGGTCGGCGAGATCCTGGTCAAGTTCCACCCCACGGCCAACAACCACGTGGTCGATGTCATCGAGCGCGAGGGTTGCGAGGCCGTGGTGCCGGGCCTGCTCGACTTCTTCCTGTACTCCATGAGCAACGCCGAGCTGCAGAAGGACGAGCTGGGTAGCTCTGCTACCACGCGCGCTGGTATGCAGGCGCTTATTAAGCTCGTGGACTGGATGCGCACGCCGGTGGAGGAGATGCTCGAAAAGTCCCGCCGCTTTGAGGCGCCCGAGCGCATCGGCACCATGGCGGACAAGGCCCGTACGGTTCTTTCGGTGTGCAACAACATGGGCGAGGGCTGGCTGCTCACGGCCGAGATGCTCGACCTGATCGATCACGGCGCACCCAATATCATCTGCACGCAGCCCTTCGCGTGCCTGCCCAATCACGTGGTGGGCAAGTCTGTGATTAAGGAGCTGCGCCGCCAGCATCCCGAGAGCAACATCGTCGCGGTGGACTACGACCCCGGCGCGTCCGAGGTCAACCAGCTCAACCGCATTAAGCTCATGATCAGCGTGGCCAAGGAAAACATGCGCGCCGGCAAGGGCTTTAAGCTCGAGAAGGTGGCGCCGCTCGCGATGGACGAGGTCACCGGCCAGATGCGTGCCCACGATGGCTGCGTGAGCTGCGGACCGGCCAGCGAGGAGGCCGTGGCGTCGGTCGCCGAGCGTCTGGGGCGTGGCATTAAGAAGTAACTGGCCTGCTATGGGCTAGATATGAGACAAACGGGTGGTAGCCGTACCGGCCACCACCCGTTTTTGCTGGACATATGTTGCGTAAATGGGCTTGTTAACGCCTTCAGCGGACTCGGATTTCGGAAGTGCGGGGAAAAACGCGAACCTCCCGAGCACACTCCTCTTTTGGGCTCTCGTTACCTGCGGTTTTGTTGCTAGAATAGTCGGTCTGGTCGACGAAACTCATTTTTTCACCGCACTTCCGAAAACGACGTCTCGGTGGCACAAAAAATCGCCCTCGGAGCCCTGAGTTAATGAACAGGTGTAGCCGTTCACCGCGTAAAAGCGTCCGTTTGTAGAACCAGCCCCCGGCTCGTAGCCTCCATACGGTTGAATAAAAACACATCTATGGAATTACGTAAGAGAGGACCGTTTCATGAGCTACAAGACCGTTTGCGTTGCCGGCGGCGGCGTGCTGGGAAGCCAGATTGCCTTTCAGGCTGCCTACTGCGGCTTTGATGTAACGATTTGGCTGCGCAGCGAGGGCAGCATCGGCCGCACCCAGCCCAAGATCGATCATGTGCGCGAGGAGTACATCGCTGCTATCGAGGGCATGGCGGACGGCACGGGTGAGTGGTGCGCCGGTATCGCCGATAGCGACCAGACCTTCGACAGGGAGGTGGCACTCGCCGCCGTTGAGCGCGCCTACTCCACACTCAAGCTGGAGCTCGATCTTGCCAAGGCAGTGGCCGACGCCGACCTGGTCATCGAGTCTATGGCCGAGGACACCCAGGCAAAGATCGACTTCTACAAGAAGCTCGCCCCGGTTCTCCCGCAAAAGACCGTCATCGTCACCAACTCCTCCACGCTGCTGCCGAGCACCTTTGCCAAGTACACCGGCCGCCCCGAGAAGTACCTATCGCTACACTTTGCCAACTCTATCTGGAAGAACAACATGACCGAGGTCATGGCCCAAAGCCAAACCGACAAGCGCTATTTCGATGAACTCGTCGACTTTGCCAACGATATTCGCATGCTTGCCCTGCCCGTCAACAAGGAAAAGAACGGCTATCTGCTCAATTCCATGCTGGTGCCATGGCTGCTTTCGGGCCTCGACCTGTATGTCTCGGGCGTGAGCGATCCCAAGAGCATCGACCTCGCATGGACGCGCGGCACCGGCGCTCCCAAGGGCCCGTTCCGCGTATTCGACACCGTGGGCATCCAGACGGCGTACAACATCGTTATGCAGTATCAGAAGGTCCCGAGCCTGGTGAGCCCGCTGCTCAAGAAGATGATGATGCCCTACAACTTTAAGGCTATGGCGTCCGTCCTCAAGAAGATGCTCGACGAAGGCAAGCTGGGCGAAAGCTCGGGCGAGGGCTTCTTCAAGTACTAAAAAATGATCCCTCGGCAACATTGGGAAACGTATCATTTGCAGCGTCATGCGCCGCATGGCCCGTGTGCTATTTCGGCGCATGACGCAAAAGAAACTGATGTGTGGGGATAGAGGGGAAACGGTAATGAATCGGCAAATCGTGCTTAAGCAGGATATCCTCGACGCGCTTTCCGCCGTCGGTATGTGCGCAGGGCAGACGGTTATGGTCCATTGCTCGCTCAGCGCGCTTGGATATGTGTGCGGCGGCGCGCAGCCGGTGATCGAGGCGCTGCTCCAGATGGTGGGCGAGGCCGGTACCATCATGATGCCGACGCAATCATGGAAAAACTTGGACCCCGAGAGTGGTGTCCATTGGCAAGAGCCGCAAGAATGGTGGCAGCTGATTCGCGATAACTGGCCTGTCTATGACAAGCGCATTACGCCCACCAACACGATGGGTGCCGTGGCTGAGATGTTCCGGACGTGGCCGGGCACGTTTCGCAGCGATCACCCAGCGCGTTCAGTGGCGGCAAACGGCCAGCATGCGCAATTCCTGACGGAGACCCACGACCTGAGCAACATCTTTGGCGATGGATCGCCCATCGCGCGTCTGTACGATTTGGACGGCTATGTTCTGCTGGTGGGCGTTGGCTATGACAAGAATACGTCACTGCATTTGGCAGACGCCCGTGCGCAGTACCCCGGCAAGCACGACTGCGTGGAACACAGCGCGATCATGGAAAACGGCCAGCGCGTGTGGAAGGAGTACCGCACACTTTTTGTCGACGGCGAGGACTTCGACGAGATCGGCGCTGCTTTTGAGCGTGAATGCCCGGTTCACACGGCGGCCCTTGGTAACGGGACGATCCGTTTTATGCGCCAGCGCGAGCTTGTCGATTTTGCCGTGGACTGGATTGAGCGACATCGCGGCTGCCTTGAATAGTTCGGGGGCGGAAGCATTGGGGGTTTACGGTAGTATGCGACAAGATCTGAATAGGTCGAGCAAGAGCTGTGGCGCGCGTTGACGTTTGCCCAATAGAACGCAAAAAATGCACCGTTCGCCGATACTCCTCTCGCGAGTGGTTGCCATATGGTTTGATGTTAGAAACACATAGTTTCCGGCGGGCCGCGGATGACGTTTGCTTTGATATCGGAGGTACCAAGTATGTTTTGCACTCCGTTAAACAAGTATCGGGCTGGTTAACATGAGCCGCCGTGCTATTTCGATAACCCTTGCAGTGGTCTGCCTGGCTGTGCTCCTGGGCGCTGCAGGGCAGTTTGCTATAAATCGAGAAACATCCTATATGCAGGAATGCGTTTCCGAAGGCTTTGCCATTGATGGTTACTATCGGGATGACAAAACAAGTCTGGAAACTCTGGCCTTTCATGAAGAGGATAACCATCGTTGGCAACTGGTCGACAAAGACGGCAGCTGCGTTGACGGGCAGTTTAAGTGTACGGACGACCCCAATATTTTGGTATTAACGAGGGAATACGGCGAAAAAATCGGTACGGTCCACGTGGCGTATATATCGCGCCGACGCAATCAGGGTTGGCTCTACCTATTTAGAGATACCAAGGTGACCCGTTTTTATCTGGTGAGCACCAAACCGGCGTTTATGGTGGAGTCTGGCGATGTCGATATGGACAGTTGATTCACGGCAATAAAACAGCGAGCGGGGCGCGGGTGTGAACTGCGCCCCGCTTTTTGCGCGTGTTCTTGTCGCGTCTGCGCCTCATCGTGACTTGCACCCGTGCGCATTCATCCTGCGCTCGGATTACTTCACGTCAAACTCTACGCGGTCGAGTTCGGGCACGTTGAGGTCGATGAGTTTGCGGGCGACGTGGCGGTCGTGTGCCCCGAGCGCCTCGCTTGTCGTCACGTGGGCGACAATCTCACGCTCGACAAGGCCCTCCTTGTCGCCTTCGGTCGCCGAGGTCTCGACGGCGACGGTGTAATCCTTAAAGCTTGGCAGCACCGCGGCAAGCTCGCGTGTGGTCTCGGTGACGCCGTAGCCGTCTTGCACGCCGGCCTGCGCCGAGCCAATGGAACCCGCCGTCATGACGATGCAGGGGATGGCAAAGATCATCGTGCCCACAACGATGCGGCGGCGCACTTTGTGTGACAGCTCGTCGACCTCGGCGTTTTCCTCGGCGGTCACGACGCCGTCGCCGTTCAGGTCGCGCTTGAGCGGCACGCGCAATAGAAGTAGCACGGTTTCGGCAGCCAGTGCGATAAAGACCACGTTGATGCCAAACTCGTAAAGCGCCGAGAGAAACAGCGATCCGCTTGCGATGGCGATGCCGTAGCCCGCCGCGCACAGGGGCGGCATCAGCGCGGTCGCTACGGCCACGCCGGCGATGAGCGTGGCGGGTTCCTGGTCGCGCGAGTTGCCCAGGCCACCCGCAAAGCCGCCCGCGAGCGCGACGGCAAGGTCCCACACAGTCGGTGTCGAATTGTCGATGATGGCGGCCGTGGTGGTGCCGAGCGGCGAGAGCTTAAAGTACAGCGTGGATGTGATCAGGCATAAGGCCATCTGCAGTGCGAGGCCGGCAATGGCCTCGACAGTAATCTCGCGGTCGAGCGTGGCAACACCGTATGCCATGGCAAGGACCGATCCCATGAGCGGGCAGATGAGCATGGCGCCCACGATGGCGATGCCCGAGTCGATATCGAGGCCGATGCTTGCGATGAGCATGGCGATGATGAGGATGCACAAGTGCGAGCCGGTCAGGCGCGCCCCGTTTACAAAACGCTTGCGGATCACGTGGTAGGGTGCGCGGCCCTCGCGAATGTTGAATGCGCGCTTTAGGAAGCGGGCGGCGTTCTCCATGGCCTCGCTATGGGCGGGGCGGATGCCGTGGCGCCGGTGATGGCGTTCGCGTAGTCGCTTGATCTGTTGTTTATCGAGTTCCATGTCCACCTCGTTCTGGCACGGGCCGTACACCTTGCCCCTCGTCCTTACTCTACACCGTGGCGGGCAGGTCGGTTATCCTGCCATGGAGTTTAGGCGAGCAGACAAATGAGGACGCATCATCTGCGGATACGGCCGAGGGTTTTGGCAGATACAAAAAGCGCGGGATCGGATTGGCTCCGACCCCGCGCTTTGTGTTGGCGCGTTGTTGTTGGGCTTAGCCCAGCAGGCTTAAGCCCACGGAGACAAACGCCAGGATAACGCCGACGATGGACTCGCCGCCGAGCAGGCCGCTGGCAACGACCAAGCCCTGCTCCTGGAAGGCGGCGTCCTTGGCGGCCTTCTCCTCGTCCGAAAGACCGGCAGTGGCATCGCGGTGTGCGGTCCACTTGTCGTAGGCAAGCTTGACGCAGGAGCCCAAGAAGGCCGTGAGCGACATGTAGAACGGCAGGTACACGCCCAGACCGATCATCATGGCCGGAATGCCGAGCCAGTACATGATGATGCCGGCGATAAAGCCGCCCGCAAACCACGGCACGCTTGGGATGCCCGAGACCATGGTGGCGACCACGCTTGCCTGCGCGGCCACAAAGCTCTTGTCGGGGCCGAAGGCGTCCGGACCATAAGCGGTGACGAGCGCGACCATGACGGCGGCAGCGACCAGGGCACCCACGATGCCGCCGATGGCCTGGCCGACCCACTGTGCGCGCGGGTTGGTGCCCAGCACGGCGCCAGCCTTAAAGTCGTTCATGACGTCGCCCGCAAGGCCGCACGCCACGGCTACGATGCCGGCGATAAAAAACAGCTTGACCTGTGCGAGCTGCGCGAAGGCTGCCACGATGAGCATGACGATGAGGCCAAAGATCTCCATGGGGTCGATGCCCGTCTGGCCGCAGCTCTGTGCGCTCATGATGGTGGTGACAAAGGTGAACAGCGTCACGATGACGGCCGGAACGGGACCAAGGTCAAGCACGATGGCGATGATCACGGCGATGGCGGCAGCGCCCAGGCCGATGATGCCGGCGTCGAGCTTAAGGGAGCCCGAGATGAGCGATTGCTCGTCGGTGTCGGTGGAGCTGTCGGCGGCAAGACCGCGGACGATGCCGGTGACCTGCGGCAGGATGTCCTTAAGGACGACGGCGACGCCAAAGCCCATCATGAGGCCCATGCCGAGCGACTTGACGATGCCCTGCGCAGTCACAACGTCGAATAGACCGGCAGCGGTGCCGCCCACGATGATGCCAAAGTTACCTAGCAGCGCACCGGCAAACCAGAACGCGACGGGGGCGAAGCCCACCAAAAAGCCGATGGAGAGCAGCATGGGCGAGTTATAGATGGCAAAGGTCACGCCGGGGATATTGAGCGTGCACAGCATACTGGGCACCACGCCCAGAGCGTCGCGAAGCACGCTGTAGATGCCTGCGATGGCCATGGAGCCAAAGAGCTGCTTGCCGGTCTTGCCGCCGGCCTCGGTGGCGCGCAGTGTCTGAGCTGCGGCGTTACCGGTGGGAAACTCCAGCGCGGCGTCCACGATAAAGTGGCGATGGATGAGCGCCGTTGCCAGAAGGCCCAAGATGGTGCCGGCGAGCGCCACGATAAACATGTCGAGCCAGCTGATCTGGTCGGCATAGCCCAGCATCCAAGCGCCCGGGATGGTAAACGCCAGGCCGCCGGCGACCATGGCGCCCGCGGACATGATGGTGTGGGTGACGTTGGCCTCGTTGAGGCTGGCGTTGCCCATGAGTTTGAGGAAGAACAGCGAGATGACGGCAGCGAAGATGATCGGCCAGGGGAGCGCGCCCATCTTGAGGGCGGTATAGGCCGAGCTTGCCGTGATGATCACGCAGCCAAGGACGCCGATGACGACGCCGCGCAGCGTGAGTTGCCCGCGCATCGAGGTGCGGTTCGAGGGATTGCTCATATAGAACTCCTTTGCGTATATCCGCTTCCCCCGGGAGCGCCGCTACGGATACGGCGCGGGAAGTCGGGTTACCAAGGGCCGCCGCGTGAGCCCGCGCGCGACCGCGCATCAGTATAGCCGCAAGGTAGTCATTTTGGGACGGGGCTATTTTAGCTACCCTTTGACAGTCGACGAATTATCTGGGATTGGGGCAAATATCAACCGACATATTGGGGTAGCTAAAATGGCCCCGTCCCAAAATGACTACCTGGGATGGCTGGTTCGGGTAGGCGATATACTGCTGGGCAGACGAAAGGAGCGCCGATGATGCTTAATGGGTGCGCATACATATTGACGGTCGACGTGGGCAACACGTTCATTCGCTTTGGTCTGTTTGCCGAGGATTCGGCTGCGGCGCAGGAATGCCCGCTTGCGACGTGCGAGATCACGACGCCGACCCGTATTACGGCCGATGAAGCGCGTATGCGTCTCGCTCAAGTCATGGCCGCGCTGGCGGCCGATGCGGGCATGCCGGGCACACTTGTGCCCACGGCTGCCGTGCTGAGCTGCGTGGTGCCGGCGCTCGAGCGCCCGTGGAAGACGGCGCTTTCTCGCACCTGTACGGGGCGCGTGCTCACTGTGGGACCGGGCCTCAAGACCGGCATGCCTGTGCACTACGATGACCCGGCCGAGATCGGTCCCGACCGCATCGCCGACGCCGTGGCGGCCCGTGCCGTCTACGGCTCTCCGTGCATCGTGATCGACCTGGGCACCACGACCAATATCGAGGTCATCGACGCGCACGGCACCTTTGTCGGCGGCGTTATCGCGCCGGGGCTGGCGCTCGGCGCCCGTTCGCTCTCGGCAGCTGCGGCGCGCCTGCCGCAGGTTGAGCCCTCGGCGCCGACGCATGTGATCGGTCGCAACACGCGCGAGGCCATGCGTTCGGGCGTGGTTCTGGGCGAGGTGGCCCGCATCGACGGCATGCTCGACATGGTGCTCGCCGAGATGCGCGCGACCAAGGCCGCGGGGGAGGGCAATGTACCCATCGTCATTACCGGCGACGATGCCGAGGCACTTGCGTCGCTGGTCGGTCACAGTCTGACAGTCGACGATGCGCTGACGTTGCGAGGACTGGCCGAGCTGTACCGCATCAACCAAAAGCCCCGCCGCGTGTAAAGGTGAGGGCGCCGGTGGGACAAACGCCCCCACCTTTCACCTGCTACAATGGGTCAAACTATTGCGATTACGGAGGTGTCTGCCATGTCGGACGATCTTCATCAAACTTCGTCAGGCAAGCGCCTGGACGTCATTAGCTGGGACGAGTTCTTTATGAGCGTGGCCATCGCCGCGCAGCGCCGCAGCAAGGACCCCAACACGCAGGTGGGTGCGTGCATCGCCAACACCAACCACCGCATCCTTTCGGTGGGCTACAACGGCACGCCCTCGGCGCTCAACGATGACTTTTTCCCGTGGGGTACGAGCGACGACCCGCTGCAGGACAAGCACAACTACGTGGTCCATGCCGAGGCCAACGCCGTGCTCAACTACCGTGGCTCGCTCAAAGATCTTGAGGGTTCCACGGTCTACGTCACGCTGTTCCCGTGCCACGACTGCGCCAAGATTTTGGCGCAGGTGGGCGTGGGCGAGGTTGTCTACCTGGACAACAAGTACGCCGACACCGATGACGGACGCATCAGCCGCCGCATCCTCGACTCCTGCGGCATCAGCTACCGCCAGGTTATCGTCGATGTTCACATCGGCACCGAGGGGCAGGCTCGGCAGTAGCGCGTGGCAACGCCAGCTGGCAACAAAAAGCAGCTAAAATGGCCCCGTCCCAAATTGACTGCTCGTGAAAGTCGTGTCCGCACGCATGGCTGGCGCCTAAGCGGGTACATGGCTGTAGTAACATAGCCCCTGTCCGCGGGCGTGCCCGCGTTATTGTGAGAAAGGAGCCCCTGTGGCTGTTAACGAAGAGCTGCTTAAGAAAGTTCTTGAAGAGATTCGCCCCAACCTGCAGGCCGATGGCGGCGATATGGAGTATGTGGGCGTCGACGACGAGGGCGTTGTCAAGCTGGAGCTGCAGGGCGCCTGCGCCGGCTGCCCCATGAGCTCGCTAACCCTGTCTATGGGCATCGAGCGTATCCTGAAGGAGCATGTGCCCGGCGTTACCCGCGTTGAACAGGTCAATGCTTCCGGCGAGGCCGAGGACCTGTACGACGAGTACGCGCCGTTCTAAGATGCGAAAGCTGCGGACGGTACGCTTCGCATAGACGTTACGCCATAATATGCGGCTGCGAGCGTAAGGCCCGCGGCCGCATTTGTATGTAGGGAGCAGGGGGATCGATATGCTCAACGACCTCTACCATATGCTTGATCCCGTCGCGATCTCGGCGGGCCCCATCACCATCTACTGGTACGGCCTGGCCTACGTGGTCGGTGCTCTGCTCACGGCGGTCGTTATGTACCGCACGCAGCGTCGTTGGGGCTTCGACATTACGATTGATGACCTGACGAGCGTCGTGGTCGGCGCGGTCTTTGGCCTCATTATCGGTGCGCGCCTGTTCTACGTCGTCTTTTACGGTGATGGCTACTACTGGGCGCACCCGCTCGAGATCTTTGCCACCAACGAGGGCGGCATGAGTTTCCACGGTGGCCTGGTCGGCGGCATTATCGGCGGCATCATCGTGTGCCGCATGTATAAGCTCGACGCCTGGACCATTGCCGACCTTGCAGTTATCGGTGCTCCGCTGGCGCTGTGCCTGGGCCGTTGTGCCAACTTTGTCAACGGAGAGCTGTGGGGCAAGCCGACCGATCTGCCGTGGGGCGTGGTCTTTGGCGGGACTGCGGGCGAGATGCCTCGTCACCCCTCCCAGCTCTACGAGGCATTTCTGGAGGGCATCGTGCTCTTTTGCATTCTGCAGGTGCTCAGCCGCAAAAAGCCGCTACTGCCCCAAGGCACGTTTATGGGCGTGTTCGTGATGGGTTACGGCATCGTCCGCTTCCTCGTCGAGTTCGTGCGCGTGCCCGATGCGCAGTTGGGCTATCTGCTGGGTGGCGTTATCACCATGGGTCAGCTGCTGAGTTTGCCGCTCGTGATCGCCGGCCTGGCGCTCATTATCTTCGCCCGACACCGCAATCGCCCCCAGCGCATCTACCTCGACGCCTAACCACCACATACCACCACAAAGGGGACAGGCACCTTTGTGGTGGTTTTGCCGAGTTTGATAGGTTTCTAGAAAGGCTCTTTGGACTGTGAAGGATTCCGACCTCTCCACAACGGCTGCGCGCGATGCCGCTCGCATCGTCTGGTTTAAGCGCTACCCCGCCAAGCAGACGCTCATCGCATTTTTGCTCGCGCTGTTGGCGACCACGGCGTTTTCCATCGATCCCGCCCCGGTGTCGAGCAACGCAGTCTTGGCGATTGACCCCAAAGCCTCGGGCATGCTGTACGTGTGCTACGAGGTACTCCTCTCGTTTGCCGGCCATACCGACGCGGTCATGCTGCTTGCACTTGCCTGCCTGCTCACGCTGCCGTTTCGCTACGTGTTCTTTGGCCGCGGCGACACCTGGCGCCCATCAATCATTCTGCCGTCGCTGTTTTTCGCCATCTGCATGGTGTTCGGCCGCAGCTACGACCTCACCGACTCGGCCGAGATCGTCCTTGGCGACAAAGCTCGCATCATCTGCGCCTGGATTGGCGGCGCGGGCTGGATGCTCCTGGCGATCGTTGCCTTCTACCTTGCCTTTGAGTGTCTAGATTGGCTGAGCTCTCGGCGCATTCCGTTTTCCGAAGCGCACTTTGGCCGCATATGGCGTGTGGCTCACGCCGTACTCTCGGTCCATCCCTTTGCCGGGCCCTTCCTGGTGCTTATGATCGCCTGGGCGCCCACGCTCATCGCTTCGCTGCCCGGCCTTTTTATGGGAGATACGGGTGCGCAGATTCGCCAGTGGTTCAACTATCCCAACGGCACGAGCGACTACCTGCGCCTACTCAACCCCAACGTGCTGCTCAACGGACATCACCCCGTGGTGCACACGGCCATTATCGGCTCGTGCGTTCAGCTGGGGCTTTCGCTGTTCAACAGCGCTAACGCGGGCCTCACCATCTATACCTGCACTCAATTTGTCATCACGGCTGCCTGCATGGCCTATTCCATCTCGTCGCTGCGCAAACTGGGCGTGAGCCTGCCGGTCCGCGGCGTGATCTTGCTGTTCTTTGCGTTTATGCCGATGTTCTCTAACTACGCGGCCCTGCTTACCAAAGATGTGCTGTTTGCCGACACGTTTTTGGTGCTGCTGGTACAGACCGTCAAGCTCGTGGCATGTGGCTTGCCCCGTCGTGATGCCAATGTCGAGCGAGCGGGCGAGAAAGCCACCGTGCTCTTTGCGCGCCACGACTGGCTGCTGCTCGCTCTGGGCGCCATGGGTTCCACGTTTTTGCGCAACGGCGGCCTGGTGTTTCCCCTGGCGGCATGCGTAATCGCGTCGGCGTTTTGCGCATGGGACGCGCATGTGGCTCGTCGTGCAGCCAAGCAGGCTGGTGCTGCGCCTTCGGGCGCCATCTCGCGCTTCCGCTGGGTGGGAGTTCTTGCGGTGCTTGCACTCTGCCTTGCCTTTAATATGTACTTCACCAAGGTCTTTATGCCGGCGCACGACATCACTCCTGGTTCCAAGCGCGAAATCCTCTCGATTCCGTTTCAGCAGACCGCTCGTTTCGTCCAAAAGCACGACGGCCTCAACTCGGGCGTCAACCCCACGGTTAAGGAGGACGGCACCATCGTGGAGGCTCCTTGCGACGGCTTGGTGGCCGACGAAGAGCGTGCCGTGATCGACCGTGTGCTCAAGTACGAGAATCTGGGCCGCCGCTATAACCCGGATAAGTCGGATGCCGTCAAAAATTGCTTTAACGAATACGCCTCGCAGGAGGACATCAAGGCCTATTTTGAGGTGTGGGCTCAGATGTTCAAAAAGGATCCCGAGTGCTATATCTCGGCGCTCATCAATAACTATTACGGCTACTTTTATCCGAGTGCCCGCGATGCGTGGGTCTACAGCACGGCGCGCAGTGCCGAGATTATGGCGCGCCCCGATAATCTCAAGTACTTCGACTTCCATCCGGTCGATAGCAAGGTTGTGCGCTGGTGCGACCACCTGATCAACCTGTATCGCGTGGCGGTGCAGCGCATCCCGTTTATCTCGCTCACCATGAGCTCGGCCACCTATGTGTGGATCATGATCGCCGCGGTGGTCTACCTGCTGCGTCGTCATTCATGGCGTGCGCTGGCAATCTGGGTGCCGCTGTTGGGCGTGCTCGCTGTGTGCCTGATTGGCCCGTGCAACGGCTCGACCTACATGCGCTACCTGTATCCGGTCATCGCCTGCATGCCCTTCGCCATCGGCGCCACCGTCACCCGCAGCGACTTCCTCTGGTCCTAACTTGGTGCATTGGGGTCAGGTTACTTTGCACCAAAGGGTGGCATCATCACGACGCCTTCATTTTGGGGTTTATCTCGCAGGCCAGTAGGTATATCATAACGACGTTTGTTTATATTGCCCGAGCATCTGCGCTGGGCTTTAGGTCGAAACCGATAGGAGACACGTATGTCCGGACACTCTAAGTGGGCCACAACCAAGCATCGTAAGGGCGCGCAGGACGCCAAGCGTTCCGCCCTTTTCTCCAAGCTCAGCCGCAACATCACCGTTGCTGCCCGTCTCGGCGGTGACCCGCTGCCCGAGAACAACGCCAGCCTCGCCGCTGCCGTTGCCAAGGCCAAGGCTCAGTCCATGCCTAAGGACAAGATCAAGTCCGCTATCGACAAGGCTTTTGGTTCGGGCGCCGATGCTGCCGTCTACGAGAACATCGTGTACGAGGGCTACGGTCCCGCCGGTGTCGCCGTCTACGTCGACTGCCTGACCGACAACCGCAACCGTACTGCCGCTGATGTCCGTTCCGCCTTCTCCCACGCTGGTGGCAACCTGGGCACCTCCGGCTCCGTCGCCTTCCAGTTTGAGCGCAAGGGCCAGATCGTCGTCGCCAAGGAGATCCTGGACGAGAACGCCAAGAAGGAGACCATGATCGCCAACGGTGCTGCCGGTGACGAGGATGAGTTCATGATGGCCATCGCCGAGGCCGGTGGCGAGGACTACGAGGACGCCGGCGAGGAGTGGATCGTCTGGACTGCTGCCAACGACGTTATGGCTGTCTCCAAGGCGCTCGAGGAGCAGGGCGTCCAGGTCAAGGGCTCCGAGACCACCATGGTCCCGACCACCCCGACCGAGGTCTCCGGCGCCGACGCCAAGAAGGTTCAGCGCCTCATCGACCGTCTTGAGGAGCTCGACGACGTCCAGGACGTCTACAGCACCATGGACATGACCGACGAGGTCATCGCTGCCCTCGAGGAGGAGTAGCGCCTGCACGGGTTAAGCCGTGCATATCTGGGCATAATGAAGCGAGCATGCAAGCCTCGTGGAATAGATGAGCCGGATCCGCGTGCGTAGAGCACCGGACCCGGCTCTTTTATAATGATGCGAACCGTTTTGCATTTCGAGAGCCGAGATTTGAAGGGAGCGCCGCGTGCGCGTACTCAAACGAGCCCTAGCGATCGTGTACCTTGCCGCTACCATCGTGGCGCTGGGTACGCTTGTCTGCCAGTTTTGGGGGCCGTATACGTATCGCTTTATGTTGCTGATGCGCGACTCCATGCCGCGCATCGTCGTCACGGCGTGCGCCGGCGTCGTGGCGATCGGCGTGCTGGTAAGCTTCTTCCGCCTGATGTTCGCCCGTCGCGAACCGTCCTGCGTGCATCCGGCGGGGGAGCGCAATATCGAGGTTACCCTCGCGGCGCTTTCTTCGTGCGCCAGGGCTGCTGCCGAGCGCGACGACCGCGTGATGGTCGAGCATGTCGAGGCCCGCGTCCAAGGCTCCGACGATTCGCACGTCCGTTTTAAGGTCGAGGCTATCGCGCTTGACGATAAGGACGTGGCATCTCTGGCTACCGCGATGCAGCAGCGCATCGAGGAAGCTTGCGACACCATGCTCGGTACGCCGGGTACGACTACGCGCGTCCGTTTTTTGCCGTCCAAGACTACCGTCCAGACCGTGGAGGTTTCCGGTGAGTGATACCAATCAAGATAAGACCGTCCGCACCCCGCGCCTGACCATCGATCAGAGCGCCGCGCCGGCAAGCGAGGTCGTCGATCCCAAGGTAGAGGGCACCGAGTCGCGTGACGCGGTCGTCGACGACTTTGACGAGGCCATGGGTCTCATTAAGGGCACGGGGGCGGCTATCTGGAGCTATGCCGTTCGCCATCCCAACACCACGCTCGGCGCCGTCGCGGGTTTTGTGCTCGCGGTGCTGGTGCTCACGCTCGGCCTGTGGGACACGCTGGTCATCGCATTCTTCGTGCTGATCGGGGCTGTGATCGGCCAGATTCGCGATGGCGAAAACGGGATCGTCAACTTCTTCGGCCGCCTGTTTAGCGGTCGCTAGCATGTATTCGACCGCCGCGTATGCGGTGGGCATAAGGAGGAACCATGGCTTTTAACACGAAGGTCGATGTGACCGATACCGAGCTCGATGCGGATGAGACCGTCGTCGCCGAGGCCGAAGGCGTGACGCTCGAGGACGAGGCGTTTGTCGAGGCCGAATCCGAAGACGAGGTTGACGAGGACGACGAGGAGGCTGACGAGTCCGAGGACTCGCTGACCTATTCCAACGGCGTGATCGAGAAAATCGTCGCCATGGCCACCCGCGAGGTGCCGCACGTCTTGGGCATGAAGGGCAACCTCATGCACTTTGTACAGGAGCAGTTTGGTGCCGAGAACCTGACCAAGGGCGTGACGGTCGAGGTCACCGATGACAACCGCGTGGTCGTCAACATTTCCGTCATGATCGAGTATGGCGCCTACGCGCCCGCGATTTTCGACGACGTTAAGGCGCGTGTGACCGAGCGCCTCGCCGCGATGACCGGCCTTGAGGTGGCGGGCGTCAACCTACGCATCGAGGATGTCATCACCCCCGAGGAGTACGAACGCCGCACCAACCAGCACGAGTAACCTGCCAAAAAGGGACAGGTTTATTTTGGCAGGTTTTATCTGCCAAAACGTTAAACGGCCAGTCACGCAGGCACATGCGCGGCTGGCCGTTCTTTGTATGCCCCCGATGCGGGCATACCGCTCGTCTAACTAAGGGTTGCAATTGCTGCGTTCCGCGTTACCCTAATGGGCGCATTGTTTCCAAATTGTTAACGAGGGGTTGCCGTAATGGCTGACGAGCACGAAACAGAAAGCAAAGCATGGGCGATTGAGACCGCTGCGGCAGAGGCGGCATCGCGTGCTGCCGAGGAGGTGCATCGTCCTCCGGTGGTGCCGATGGAGCGCGTTGTCGATCGCGATGTTATTGAGCAAGGCGAACGCGCCGGCCGCAAGCGCAGCCAGGAACCAGGCTTTCCGCGCTTTTTTGCCGAGCTCAACCTGGGCCTGATCCTCACGGCCTTTGCCATCGTGGCTTTCAAAACGCCCAATCACTTTGCCTTCGGCGGCACCTCGGGTGTGTCGGTCATTCTTTCTACGCTGTTCCCGACTCTGCCCGTCGGCGTCTTTATGTGGATTATCAACGCGGTCCTGGTCATCCTGGGTTTTATCTTTTTGGAGCGTAAGGCAATCCTTTGGAGTGTCTTTGCCTCCTTTGCGCTTTCGGCCTACGTCTCGCTGTTTGAGCTCTTTATCCCGACTGATGTCTCGATGACGGGCGATATGTGGCTCGACCTGTGCTTTGCCGTGATTCTGCCGGCCCTCGGCAGCGCCATCGTCTTCGATATTGGCGCCTCGACGGGTGGCACGGACATTCTGGCCATGATCCTCAAACGCCGCACCACGCTCGAGATTGGCCGCGCGTTGCTGCTGGTCGATATCGGCATCGTAACTATCGCGGCCTTTTTGTATGGCCCGCGCGTCGGCCTGTATTGCGTGCTCGGCCTGTTTGCCAAGACGCTTGTGGTCGACAAGGCCATCGAGAGCATTCACCTTCGTAAGGTCTGTACGATTATTTGCGCCGAACCGCGCAAAGTCGAGGAGTTTATCGTCAAGCATCTCAACCGCACGGCAACGATCAGCCGTGGCTACGGAGCCTTCTCGGGCAAGTGCGTGACGGTGATCATGAGCGTGCTAAGCCGCCGCGAGGCCGTGCAGCTGCGTCGCTACGCGCGCGAGGTCGATCCTGGTGCCTTTATCACGATCGTTGACAGCTCCGAGATCGTCGGCAAGGGCTTCCGCGGAACGAACTAACGCGAGCGCGCTCGTCTAACAATCAAATAACGCCCTGCGCGTTGCAAAAACGTCATCTAGGAGAATTTGTCCTCACACTGGGTGATAATGATGACAAGACATCGTTTGCGATCCAGGTGATTCGCTCAAGATACGAAGGGATGATTTCGATGTTCTGTTCGCAGTGTGGCGCTCCCATGGGCGATAACGACAAGTTCTGTGGCGCGTGTGGTGCTCCTAATGCAGCGGCCGGTGCGGCTCCTCAGGGGCAGCCTCAGCAGGTCATGACGCAGCCGCCCGTGGTCAACGTGCCCAAGGGCTGTGTGGCTCAAGCGTTTGAGGATATGACCAAGATGCCGGGCGTACTACAGCGCGTGTGCCAGATCGCCTTTTTGCCGGCGCTTATCTGCGTCGTGTCGGTGCTCGTGCTGTTCATTCCCGTTATCGGCGGTATCGCGGCTGCTATCGGCTTTTTGGCAGCCTGTGTGGCAAGCGCGTGCGGTTCTGGCTTTGGCATCGAATGGGGCCGCGACCTGTCGCTCAAGGTCGATGACGGCATCGACCGTCCGTTGATGCGCTCCACGTCGTTTGGTCTCGGAGTCTTTTCGGGCGTCATCTCGAGCGTGCTCAAGGTCATTGCTGCCATTCCCGTTATTGGTGTAGTGCTCTCGGTAATTGAAGGCGTTGCGCTCGGCGCCGCAGGTTCGTACTCTTACTACGGCTCCTATGCGCTCGAGGCCGCGCTGTTTGGCTCGCTGGGCCTGCTTGTCCTGGCTCTGATCGCTTCGGCGGTCCTGGGCGTCTTCTTTAAGATGTTCGCCGACATCGCCGTGATGCACTTTGCGGTGACCGGTCGCGTTGAGAGCGCGTTTTCGCTCGATAAGGTCTGGGCGGCCTTTAAGAACAATAAGACTAAGCTGTTCTGCGCTTCGTTTATTCCCGAGTTTTTGACGGGCCTGATCGCCAACGTCATCACATGGATCTTGACGGCCGTCTTTGGCGCCATTGCCTCTGTTGGTATGTATAGCTACTACTATCGTCCTACGGGTATTGAGGCAATCGTTTCCGGCGGCGGCGTCACGCTCGTGCTGTTTCTGGTGCTGATCGCATTCGTCACCGTATTTCTTACGGTCTTTGGCAGCATGCTCAAGCATCGTGCCGTTGGCTACTGGGTGGCGCGCTACGCAAGCGAGTGGGCCGACGAAGACAAGGACGACGTCCTGACGTTTGTGCTGCCGTTTGAGAAGAAGGCCGCTCCTTCGGGCTATAGCGCTCCGGATGCTGCGCCCGCGCCCGAGCCGGCGCCTGCACCCGAGCCTGAGCCTGCGCCGGTGCCCGAGCCCGAGCCCGAGCCGACGCCTGAGCCTGAGCCCGAACCCGAACCCGAGTCGAGTTCCGACGAGGACCTGCAGGACGAGTAGCCCTGCCGCCTGCCATTTGGGGACGGGGAGAAATGGTAGAAATAGAGCCTGACAAATGAGCGGGGGCGAACGTTGAGATAGCGTTCGCCCCCGCTTTGACATCGCGATGCGGCTATGACTGCGAGATAGTCGCGAATCGACTACTCGTCGTGCTTCTCCTCGCGGCGAGCGGCGGCGCGAGCTTCGTGGATGCCCTTGATCGCGGCATGACGAGCCGTGCGGGCATCGTGGATGGCGTCACGGGCCTCGGCAGTCGTCGCCTTGGCAGAGCGCAACTTGGCGGCCAAGTCGGGGTTGGTCTCGGCAACCGCGGCGATCGTGGGGCCGTCGAGCTCCTCTTGCGTGGGCTCGGCCAAAAAGTCGATGGCATACTGGGCGGCCACCATGGAACCCTTGGCCAGTACGGTCTCGTCAATCTTGTAAAAGCAGGAATGTTGGGCGTACGTGGCGCCAATCTTGGGGTTGCGCGTACCTACAAAGGCGAGCACACCCGGTACGCGGCGCAGGTACTCCGAAAAATCCTCGCCCGAGAGCGTGCCGCGATAATGGCCTTGGCCGGCGGGGCCCAGACACTTAATTACGGCCTGACGGCAGCGTTCGCTCGAGGCCGCGTCATTTTCGACCTTGTAGTTGGCGATGGTGTAGTCGGCGAGCTCTGCCTCGGCGCCCAAGGCTGCCGCAGTATGCTCCACGATGCGGCGCATAAGCTCCGGCATTTCCTCGTGGGTCGAATCGCCGTAGGTGCGCACCGTGCCGGCGAGGTAGGCCGTGCCGGCAATAACGTTGCGCGCGGTGCCGCCGTGCAGCTCGCCGACGGTGATGACCGCCGGCTCGTAGGGGCTAATCTCGCGCGAAACGATAGTCTGCAAGGCGTTGACGATCTCGGCGGCAACCATAACGGCGTCGTGGCCGCGCTGGGGCATGGCGCCGTGGCATGAGGTGCCGCGTACGTCGATGCGGAACCAGTCGGTGTTGGCCATGCGTGGACCGGGCTCGCAGCTTACGGTGCCGGCATCGACCTCGCTCCAGATATGCGCGGCGTAGGCGCCATCGACGCCGTCGAGCACACCTGTGCCGATCATGAGCTTGGCGCCCTGGCCGTTTTCCTCGCTGGGCTGGAAGACGATGCGGACCTCGCCGTGGATGTCGTCGGTCATATGGCGCAGAATCTGCAGCGTGCCGAGCATCATGGCGATGTGGCAGTCGTGGCCGCAGGCGTGCATGCAGCCCTCGTTGACGCTGGCGAACTCCTCGCCGGTCTGCTCGGTGACGGGCAGGGCGTCGATGTCGGCGCGCAGCAGGATGCGGCGGCGTGGCGTGCCGTCCTCGCGGTAGGCGTCGGGCGCGGTGCCGCGAAGGGTCGCCACAAGGCCCGTATTGAGCGGACGCTCGTAGGGGATATTCATGGCGTCGAGCTGGTTGGCGATGTCAGAAGTCGTGCGCTCCTCGGCGAGGCTCAGCTCCGGGTGCTTATGGAAGTGGCGGCGCTGCTTGATGATGTAGGGCTCAAACTCGGCAGCGATATCTTGGATGGCTGCGGTGATGTCGTCAGCCGCTCGCACCCCGGTCGCTGCCATAATCTGCTGTGCCTTGGTCTTCGTCATGATCGATTTGCTCCTTGCTGGGTTGATCGCAAAATCGTACAGGCTGCCTCCAGTATGCCACCTGCCACTTGGCGTGGCAAAGCAGCCGTTTGCCGCTTGGGGTTTAGTAACAAGAGTGGGGGAGTACACTCGGGGGTGTTGAATTTCCTGCCAGAGATGGGGATGCCCATGCAACATATCGATCGGATAATCCGCTCCAAGAACGTCTTTACCGCACAAGACGGCATCGATGATGCCCGTGAGCTGGCGATTGCCATCGCGGGCGACCGTATCGTCGCGGTCGGCAAGCCTGACGATGTGATCGCCGCGGCTCCCGCCGTCACGCCGGTTATCGATTACGGCGAGCAGTTTGTTTGCCCCGGTTTCCACGACGCGCACTTGCACTTCTTCCATACCTCGGTCGGCTCCTCGCCGTACATGCTCATGGATATGGGCACGTCCGAGGCAGCACTGGTACAGCATGCGCTCGAGTTTTCCCAGGACCTGCCCGATGACGCTTGGGTTGTGACGCAGGGCTGGCGCGATTACCGTTGGGACCCGCCCGAGCATCCAACCAAGGCGTCGCTCGATGCGGCATTCCCCGATCGTCCTTGCGTTATGTATTCGGGCGACGGGCACACGCTTTGGCTCAACAGCCGCGCACTCGAGGCGCTCGGCGTCACGCGCGACAGCGAGCCACCAGCGGGCGGCAGCTACGACAAGGACGCAAACGACGAACTCACGGGCATTGCGCACGAGGCGGCTGCCATGCAGCTGCTGCCGCGCTGCCTTGAGTGGCTGGGCGAGGATCGCATCGCGAGCGCTTACGCCGACCAGATGAAGCGTATGGCAGAGCAAGGCATCACCTCAATCTGCGATATGTCGCTCATGCCCATGCCGGGCTGCGACTTTATCCGCGACGACGTCTACGACAAACTACAGGCAGCCGGCAAGTTGGGCATCCGAGCCCATCTGTTCCCCACACTGCTGGATGACCAATCGCGTTTGGAAGAGCTGCAGGCACGTTACGCGAACAATGTGCTGCTCTCGGCGCCGGGCTTTAAGCAGTTCTTCGACGGCGTGTCGAGCGAACACACGGCATATCTCACCGAGCCCTATACCAATCCGCGCTTCCCGGGCGACCAGGGCCGTCTGACGGTTCCCGCCGAGCGCATGCGCAAGCTAGTTCTGGCTGCCGCGGAGCGCGGCCACACCGTGCGCATCCACGTCATTGGCGACGGTGCCATCCATGCCGCGCTCGATATCTTCGAGGAAGCGGCCGAACTGTACGGCCTGCCCCAGCACGGCCATAACACGCTCGAGCACCTGGAGAATTTGCTGCCTCAGGACATCGATCGCCTGCGCAAGCTCAACATCCTTGCCTCGAGCCAACCCTGCCACATCACGCTCGACCCAGGTGGTCCGGAGCGCGACCTGGGCCTGGAACGCAGCCGCATCATGTGGCCGTTCGCGACCTATAAGCAGCGCGGCATTCGCCAAGCCTTCGGTACCGACAGCCCTATCACGCCCGTTACCAGCATGAACGTGCTCTACACGGCTATCACACGCCAGGACCCCAAAAGCCACTGGCCCGAGGGTGGCTGGCTGCCGAGCGAGCGCATCGATGCAGCAACAGCCCTGCGCAACTACACCCTGGGCAGCGCCTATGCAGCGGGCGACGAGCAAAACCTCGGCAGCTTGGAGCCCGGCAAGTATGCCGACCTGGTAGTCCTGGACCAAAATCCGCTCACCATCGACCCCCAAGAACTGCAAGCCACCAAGGTTCAGGCCACCTACCTGGCAGGCAACTTGATTTACGAGCGCTAACCCCATCTGCATCGCCATTTTGCTGCACTGACTTTTCTGAACACCGGGCCCGGATAAGTTACCCCAGCTCCCGGGGCGGACCGGAGGGCATGAAGTTTGTCGCGAGTTCCGCACGCAAAGGAAAGCACTTAATGTGCTTTCCGTCTTGCGCAGGACTGTAGAGCAGCAAACTTCATGCCCTCCGGTCCGCCCCGGGAGCCACTGTTAAGTTATCCCCCGGCATTCAGAAAATCTAAGTGCCAAAAAATAAGATTTTTTGACTCCGTGTTGTATAACCCGCCATTCGTGGGTACCATTCAACGCGTACGCAAACAAAAAGGGTTAATTCGCGTGGTATAACCGCGCGGCCCAAAAAGGAGGAGACAAGCATGTCGTCTTTGAAGCCGCTTGCAGATCGTGTTCTGGTCAAGCCCGACGAGGCCGAGCAGAAGACCGCTTCTGGTCTGTATATCGCCAGCAACGCTCAGGAGAAGCCGCAGCGCGGCACCATCGTTGCCGTTGGCGCCGGCAAGGTCAACGACAAGGGTGAGCGCATCCCCATGGACGTCAAGGTCGGTGACGTTGTCATCTACGGCAAGTTCGGTGGCAACGAGGTCAAGGTCGACGGCGAGAAGTATCTGCTGATGCGCGCCGACGACATCTACGCCGTCGTCGAGGCCTAGTCTCGTCAGAATCTCTGATTCGTCTTTGAACGCGCCCGCCGCATAGGACTCGGAAGCGGCGACGCGAGTCGCATTTCTTTTGGAGGATTACCTACCATGGCAAAGAACATTACGTTTAACACCGATGCCCGCGCTAAGCTTGCCAAGGGCGTCAACACTCTGGCCGACGCCGTTACCGTCACCATGGGCCCCAAGGGTCGCTATGTTGCGCTGCAGCGCACGTTCGGTGCCCCGACCATCACCAACGACGGCGTTTCCGTCGCCAAGGAGATCGAGCTCGAGGACAACATCGAGAACATGGGTGCTCAGCTGGTGAAGGAGGTCGCCACCAAGACCAACGACACCGTGGGTGACGGTACCACCACCGCAACCCTGCTCGCCCAGGCCATCGTCAACGACGGTCTGCGCAACGTCGCCGCCGGCGCCAACCCGCTGGCCATCCGTCGCGGCATCGACAAGGCCGTCAACGCCGCCGTTGCCGAGATGAAGAAGCAGGCCAAGCCGGTCGAGACCAAGGAGCAGATTGCTTCCGTCGGTACCATCTCTGCCGGTGACCCCGAGGTCGGCGAGAAGATCGCCGAGGCCATGGAGGTCGTGGGCAAGGACGGCGTCATCACCGTCGAGGATTCCCAGACGTTCGACATCACCATCGACACCGTCGAGGGCATGCAGTTCGACAAGGGCTACGTCTCCGCTTACTTCGTCACGGACAACGACCGCATGGAGGCCGTGATGAAGGATCCGTTCATCCTCATCACCGACCAGAAGATCTCCAGCGTTCAGGACATCATGCCCGTTCTCGAGGCTGTCCAGCGCGCTGGCCGCGGCCTGCTCATCATCGCTGAGGACATCGACGGCGAGGCTCTGCCTACCCTGGTCCTCAACAAGATCCGTGGCGCCCTCAACGTCTGCGCCGTCAAGGCCCCGGGCTACGGCGATCGCCGCAAGCGCATCCTCGAGGACATCGCCGTCCTCACCGGTGGCCAGGCCGCTCTGGACGAGCTGGGCGTGAAGGTCGCTGATATCACCGCCGATATGCTCGGTACCGCTAAGTCCGTCACCATCTCCAAGGACAACACCGTCATCGTCGGCGGCGCTGGCTCCAAGGAGGCCATCGACGCCCGTATCGCTCAGATCAAGGGTGAGATGGAGAACACTACCTCTGACTTCGACCGCGAGAAGCTCCAGGAGCGCCTGGCCAAGCTCTCCGGTGGCGTTGCCGTCATCAAGGTCGGCGCTGCTACCGAGTCCGAGCTCAAGGAGATCAAGCATCGCGTCGAGGACGCCCTTCAGGCTACCCGCGCTGCTGTCGAGGAGGGCATCGTCGCCGGCGGCGGCGTCGCCTTCATGGACGCTGTGCCCGCGCTCGATGCTGTCGAGATTGACGACCCCGAGGAGAAGATCGGCGTCGACATCGTCAAGAAGGCTCTGACCGCTCCGGTCGCCACCATCGCCAAGAACGCTGGCTTTGAGGGCGCTGTCGTGGTCGACAAGGTTGCCGAGCTGCCCGCTGGCCAGGGTCTAAATTCTGCCAACGGCGAGTGGGGCGACATGATCGAGATGGGCGTCCTCGACCCCGTCAAGGTCAGCCGCGTCACCCTGCAGAACGCTGCTTCTGTCGCCAGCCTGATCCTCATCACCGAGGCCACCGTCTCCGATGTGCCCAAGAACACTCAGCTTGAGGACGCTATCGCTGCTGCTACCGCTGGTCAGCAGGGCGGCGGTATGTACTAAGGCCGACAAGGTCTAGAACTCCCACCGGGAATCCGCAGGGCGTGACGGGGGCTTCTCTCCGGAACGTCCTCGGACATGCAAAGAGGCTCCGCATCGCGCTTCGCGCTGCGGAGCCTCTTTGCGTCCTGCGGAATGTTCCGGAGAGAAGCCCCCGTCACGCCCCCGGATTCCCTGCGTTTACGGCCTTGAGGTCGGCTCGCGGAGAAGGACGTGGTTGATAGGGATGCGTGTCCCGGTCGCTGTTTCGCGCTTTGCGCGAAAGGCGCGCCACTTTGGGGTGGGTGGGGAACGTGGTTGTTTCGGCAACTGATCTCCGCCACAAATTACCCTCGGCATACTTGCGCGAAAGCCTGCTGGTGCTACACTTGCAATTGCTGTTTCAGGGCGGGGTGGAATTCCCCACTGGCGGTAAATCGGGCGGTGTCAAAGGGGCGCCGTGGCGCAGGTAAAGTGCCTGCGACCGAGCCGATGAGTCCGCGACCCGTGTGTGCGTTGGTTCGCATGCCGGCTGAACTGGTGAGATCCCAGTACCAACGGTTAGAGTCCGGATGAAAGAGGCAGGTGATCTTATGTCTGAACAGTCGCAGCATATCCATTTTGAGAACACGAATAGGTGGAGCACCAAACAGCTCGTTACCATGGCGCTGATGTGCGCCCTGGGCGCCCTGTTTATGTATGTGCAGCTGCCCATCCTTCCCTCGGCGCCGTTTTTGACGTATGACCCGTCGCTGGTGCCGGCGATGGTGTGTGGGTTTGCGTATGGCCCTGGTGCCGGCACAGCTGTTGCCGCCATGGCGATCGTAATCCATGCGCTTACCACGGGCGATTGGGTCGGTGCGCTTATGAACTTGGTTGCTACGCTGGGCTATATTCTCCCTGCGGCTATCGTCTACCAGAAGATGCACACCTATAAGGGTGCCGTGATTGGCCTGGTGCTCGGTGTTGTTGCCGCTACAGCGCTGTCTATGGTCGCAAACCTTACCATTGGCGTTTGGTTCTGGTATGGCTCGGTCGATGTGATTGCCCCGCTCATGCTTCCTGCCGTACTGCCGTTTAACCTTATCAAGACCGTGCTTAACTCGGTGCTCACGCTTGCAGTGTACAAGGCGGTCTCCAATCTCATCACGCCTAAAAAGGACCAGGTCAAAGGCCGCGCATGATTGAGTGTCGGGGCGTTTCCTTTAGCTATGACGGTGCCGTGCCGGCGCTTGACGGCGTCGATCTGAACATAGAGGACGGCGAGTTTTTCTGCATCCTCGGCGGAAACGGATCGGGCAAGTCGACGTTTGCCAAGCATTTGAACGCGCTACTGCAGCCCGATGCGGGAACGGTGTGCGTCAACGGCATGGACGCGTCCGATCCCGAGCTGGTCTACGACATTCGCTCGACCGCGGGCATGGTGTTTCAGAATCCCGACGACCAGCTCGTGGCGACGCTTGTCGAGGACGATGTTGCCTTTGGTCCCGAGAACTTAGGGGTGGAATCCGCCCAGATCGCACAGCGCGTGCGCGAGGCGCTGAAGGCCGTGGGCCTGGTGGGCTTTGAGCGCCACGAGACCCATGCACTTTCGGGTGGCCAAAAGCAGCGCGTGGCGCTTGCCGGCGTGCTCGCCATGGAACCGCGCGTGCTCATATTGGACGAGGCTTCTTCGATGCTCGATCCGCGTGGACGCAAGGGCCTCATGAAGGCTTGCCGCGCGTTGCACGCTCGCGGCATGACCATCGTGATGATTACGCACTTTATGGAAGAGGCCGCCGAGGCCGATCGTGTCGCGGTGTTTCGGGCGGGGCGCGTTGCCATGCTCGGTAAGCCCGAGGAAATCTTGACGCGGGCAGACGAACTTGCGCAGCTCAACCTGGATATGCCGGCGTCGTGCTGTCTGGGCAGGTCGCTTCGTGCGAAGGGCGTGCCCGTTTGCGCACAGGTGCATGAGGCGGATATGGTCGCCGAGATTGCGCAGGCTTATGCCGAGCGAAGTGGGGCAGACATCGCGGGGCAGTCTTCCGCATCCCAGTTGGAAATCGCTGACGGCACTGTTCCGGTAGACAACGAGGGCAACACGTCGGAGCCCGTCATCGAGCTATCCCATGTTTCGTACAGTTATTCGCTCAGTCCGCGCGAGCGCCGCCGCTGGCATAAGCGCTCGGCCACTGCGGGCAAATCGAGCAAACAGGCTCTCTGGGGAAACGACCCCAGCAGCCCGTGGGCGCTGCGCGATGTATCGCTGACGGTGCGTCGCGGCGAGTTCCTGGGCTTGGCAGGTCATACCGGTTCGGGTAAGTCGACGCTGGTCCAGCATCTCAACGGTTTGATTCGCCCTCAGGAGGGATCCGTTCGCGCGCTGGGGCTCGATCTGTCAAACAAGAAAGACGCCGCCGCGGTTAAGGCCAAGGTCGGCGTGGTGTTTCAATATCCCGAGCGTCAGCTGTTTGCCGAAACCGTGGCGCAGGACGTGGCGTTTGGTCCGCACAACCTTGGCTTGTCGCAGGCCGAGGTTGCCCGCCGCGTTGAGACATCGCTCTCGCGCGTGGGCCTCGACCTTTCCACGGTCGGCGACAAGAGTCCCTTTGAGCTTTCGGGCGGCCAGCAGCGCCGCGTGGCGTTTGCCGGCGTGCTTGCCATGGAACCCGAGGTCCTGGTGCTCGATGAACCCATGGCGGGGCTCGATCCGGCTGCGCGCAGGGATTTCCTTGAGCTTATCGATCGACTTCACCGTGATGGCCTGACCGTTGTCATGGTTTCGCACAGCATGGATGACCTGGCCAATTGCTGCGACCGTATCGTCGTAATGAACGAAGGCGCGGTGTTTGCCGAGGGAACCCCCGAGCAGGTGTTTGCGCATGCCGATGAGCTCAAGTCGATCGGCTTGGGCGTACCTGCTGCTCAGCGCATGGCGTTGGCGCTCGCGGAAGCGGGCGTGCCGCTGCGTCGCGGCGGGCTCTATACGGTTGAGTCGTTGGCCGACGAGTTGGCAGATTTGCTGATCGGTCGCTCGGACGGTTCTTCTAACGTCTCGGACAAGGCCAAATCCGAAACGGTCACGCGAGAGGAGGGTTGCTGATGGAGGCGTTTTCGTTTGGCAGCTACTATCCCGGCGATAGTGCAATCCACCGCCTGGACCCGCGAACCAAGTTGCTCTTGGGCTTTGTGTTTCTGATCACGACGCTCACAGTCAGTGGCTTCCGCGGACTGGCCCCTGTCGCAATTTTCGTCGTGCTGATCTATGCCGTGCCCCGGGTGCCGTTGCGCCGGGTCCTATCATCGATGGCGCCGCTGCTGGCGATCGTCGTCGTGGTCGCGGTGCTCAACTTGTTTACCGATCAGAGTGGGCGCATCCTGTGGCAGCTCGGCTTTCTGCAGATAAGCGAGGGCTCGCTGCGTTCTGCCGCCTTTATGGCGTGCCGCCTGACTCTGATGATGGCCGGCATGAGCGCCATTACGCTCACCACGCCCACGCTCGACCTCACCGCGGGCTTTGAGCGTCTGCTCGCACCGTTCGCGCGTGTGGGGCTTCCGGCACACGAGCTTGGCATGATTATGGGCATCGCGCTGCGGTTTATGCCGCAATTTGCCACCGAAATGAAACAGACGGCCGATGCGCAGGCCAGCCGCGGCGCGCGCGTGACGGGCGGTCCGCTCGGCGGTGTGCGCATGCTCGGCAGTGTGGCGATTCCGCTGTTCACCGGCGTGTTCCGTCATGCCGAGACGTTGTCTGCCGCCATGGATGCCCGTTGCTATCATGGCGAGCAGGGCCGCACACGTCTGCATGCGCTTGCATTTGGCCGCGGCGATGCGTTGGCGGCGGTGGTGACGGCGTTGCTGCTCATCTGCGTCATCGTCATCAATCTTCAACTTGTTTAGGCGCGATTTGAGCGCAAGAAAGGGGTCCCTATGACCGACAACGACCGCACGGCTCAGCTTGAGCGCGCCTGTTTGTATCTCAGGCGCATTCCGGCGTGGTATCTGGCCACGACCGATGTGGCCGACGGACATCAGCCCCGCGTGAGGCCGTTTTCGTTTGCCATGGTCGATGACGGCAAACTGTGGTTTTGCACGTCGCGCGACAAGGATGTGTGGGCGGAGCTGAGTGCGAATCCCAAGTTCGAGCTCTCGGGCTGGAAGCCGGGGGAATGTTGGATCGTATTGACCGGCGAGGCCGCACTTGAGGACGACGCAGTTGCGAGCGACAAGGTGCGTCAAGCGGGTTTTAAGCACATGGTGGGCATCGGCGAGGAACACGAGAGTGCCAACGACGGCCGCCTTGCTTTCTTTTCGGTCCGCAACATTGCCGCGCGCTTCTGCGATATCGACGGCAGCGAGGAGCGCCTGGAGCTCTAGCTCACACAGACCAGTCTTCCGGGGTAGTTAATTTGGGACGGGGCTATTTTAGCTACCCCCATATGCCAGTTGACAATTATCCTGGCCAAATAATTCATTGGCAGTTAAGGGGTAGCTAAAATAGCCCCGTCCCAAATTAACTACCCATCTCAAATTAGCTAGTGGCAGGAGGAACCGTGGACGGATTGAATACGGTACTGGAGTATCTGACGTCGGTGCCGGCGTGGTATCTGGCGACGAGTGTGGACGGGCAGCCGCATGTGCGTCCGTTCTCGTTTGCGCAGATTCAGGACGGCAAGCTGTGGTTTGTAACGGCGCGTACTAAAGATGTGTGGCAAGAGCTGCTGCATAATCAGCGTTTTGAGGCCACGAGTTGGTGGCCGGGCCATGGTTGGTTGATCTTGCGCGGGCGTGCGGGTCTGGATGACCAGGCCGCTCCCGATATGCGCGAGGCAGGATGGAAACATCTTGAGCGCTTGAGCGAGCACTATGAGGGGCCTAACGACCCCACGCTCGTCTTCTTTAGCGTCGAGGATCCCGAGGCGTATATCTGCAACCACGATGAATGGGTGCCGGTCGAGCTGTAGTCAGGCTAGCTCATCTTAACAACTTAGTATCCGCATGGGCGGGCCCCGTATTGCCCGGCGCCGTAAGGAGTGCCGGTCAATACGGGGCCCGCTCCAATTTGTCAATTCCTTCAAGCAAATATGTCGGGCGTGTTTCAATGCATGAAGACGCAAACTATTTACGTAAATATGTATTCTCTGGTGCTAAAGTTTCAACCTACCTCATAACGACGACTGCGGAATGCGCATCGGTGCCTACATCGCAGACAAGGAGTCTGAAATGTCTTTGAAGGTTGGAATCGTCGGTGCGGCGGGATACGCCGGAGCCGAGCTTATTCGCCTCATTCTCGGCCATCCCGAGTTTGAGCTTGTTGCCATTACGTCCAACGCCGATGCTGGCCAGCCGCTGTCCGCGGTGTACCCGAGCTTTGCTGGCATAAGCGATCTGGTTTTTACCACGCATGACGCCCCCGAGCTCAAGAGCTGCGATGCGGTCTTTCTTGCCGTGCCGCACACGGCTGCCATGGCACAGGTGCCCGCCCTGCTCGCCGCGGGAGTCTCCTGCATTGACCTCTCGGCCGACTACCGCCTGAACGATCCGGTCACCTTTGAGGTCTGGTATGCCGCCGAGCACACGAGCCCCGAGCTGCTCAAGACCCGTGCCTTTGGTCTGCCCGAGCTGTTCTGCCAGGACTTGGAGACCGCCGCATCCGACCATGCCGACGGCAAACCCGTGCTGGTCGCCTGTGCCGGTTGCTATCCCACCGCAACGAGCCTTGCCGCCGCGCCCGCCGTGCGCGCCGGCTGGGTTGCCCAGAGTGGCCCCGTGATCGTTGACGCTATCAGCGGTGTGACGGGTGCCGGTAAGTCCTGTAACGCCCGTACGCATTTTTGCAGCGCGGACGAAAACCTGGAGGCCTATGGCGTGGGCAAGCACCGTCACACGCCCGAAATTGAGCAGATCTTGGGCCTAACCGATCGCGTCGTCTTTACCCCGCACCTGGCACCGCTCAAGCGCGGTCTACTCTCTACGGTAACGATGCCGCTTACGCCACAGGCTATCGATACCTTGACCCGTGAGGACGTTGTCGACCATTACAAGCAGTTCTACGCCGGTCGCACCTTCGTGCGTGTATTCGATGCCGGTCAGCAGCCCAAGACGGCTTCGGTCGTCGGCACCAACGCCGCCCAGATCGGCCTCGCGCTCAACAAGCGCGCGGGCGTGCTGGTGGCGACGGGCGCCATCGACAATCTGTGTAAGGGTGCAGCAGGCCAGGCGGTCCAGTGCGCCAATATCGTCTTTGGTTTTGACGAGCGACGAGGCTTGCCCACAGTGGCGTGCCCGGTGTAGCACATTCGATTGTTAACGATTTGGTAGTCGGGCATCGAGTGGGGCGCCACTCTTAAGCTGGTTTCATGATCACGACTGGCATGGCGCACCAACCGATGTCCGTTTTTTGTTTGACATAAGGAGTCATAAAGACGATGAATACCGAGCTGTTTGATATCAAGATTCGCGCTATCGAGGGTGGCGTTACGGCTGCGGCTGGTTTTAAAGCCGCAGGCATCCACGCTGGGTTCCGCAATAATCCCGAGCGCCTGGATTACGCCCTCGTCGTGCCCGATAAACCCTGTCCCGGTGCCGGCGTGTTTACCACCAATCGCTTTTGCGCGGCGCCCGTGCAGGTGAGCCGTGCCAACCTGGGCGGTGCCGACAAGGGCTACGGCATCATCGCCGGCGTTTCGGTCAACTCTGGCAATGCCAACGCCGCCACGGGTGAGACCGGCCTTGCATGCGCGCGCGAGACGTGCAGCATCGCATCGCAGGTCATCGGCTGCGAGCCCCAGCAGATTCTAGTTGCCTCAACGGGTGTGATTGGCCAGATTCTGCCGATCGACACGTTTGAGGCCGCCATTCCTGCTGCCTACGAGGCGCTCTCCGCCCACGGTGGCGCCGATGCCGCTCGCGCCATCATGACGACCGACACGCACTCTAAGGAGTACGCCGTGTCCTACGTCAGTGAGGCTGCGGGTCATGAGGACAATGTCTATACGGTAGGAGGAATGTGCAAGGGCTCGGGCATGATCATGCCCAACATGGCCACCATGATCGCGGTCATCACTACCGATGCTCCCGTTGAGCCGGCGGCACTTCATGCCCTGCTGCTCTCGACCGTCAAACAGACCTTCAACAAGGTAACGGTCGATTCCGACACCTCGACCAACGACACCTGCATCATGCTTGCCTCCGGCGCCGCCGCAGATGCCGAGCCTATCGTCGAGGGCTCCGATGCCTTTGACGAGTTGGCATTTGCCGTGCACGAGGTGTGCGAGAGCCTGGCGCGCAATATCGCCGCCGACGGCGAGGGCGCATCCAAGCTTGTTACGGTCAACGTTACCGGCGCCGTGAACGACGAGGAGGCCGATATCGCCGCTCGTGCCGTTGCCAACTCGCCGCTCGTTAAAACCTGCATCGCCGGCCACGACTGCAACTGGGGCCGCGTTGCCATGGCGCTCGGCAAGTGCGGCGTGCGGTTTAACCAGGAAGACGTTTCAATCGACATGATGGGTATGCCCGTTTGCCGCGATGGCCTGACTGTTCCCTTTGACGAGGACGAGGCCTTGCGACGTTTCGAGGCGCCCGAGATCGTAATCTCGGCCGACCTGGGCGCAGGCGACGCGGCAACGACCGTGTGGACCTGCGACCTCACGCATGAGTACATCTCCATCAACGGCGACTACCGTTCCTAGACTCCCGATGTGCCGCGCGTCCCGCTGCAATCGCGGGCAACGAGGTGCGGCGCGATTGCTACACGAAAGACGAGGCAGACTATGAAGTTCGCACGCGATTGTCGCTCGAGCGAATCCAACGAAGTTACCGCGCAGCTGCTGTTCGAGGCGCTGCCGTGGATTAAGAACCTGACCGGTAAGACGGTCGTTATCAAGTACGGCGGCGCCGCCATGGTCGACGAGCAGCTGCGCCGTGACGTGATGAGCGACATCGTCCTGCTCAAGATCATCGGCATGCGCCCTGTTATCGTGCACGGTGGCGGCAAGGCCATCAACGAGGCGCTCAGCCACTATGACATCCCCGTCGAGTTTAAGAACGGCCAGCGTGTGACCACGCCTGCCACCATGGATATCGTGCGCGAGGTGCTGGGCGGTAAGGTCAACCAGGAGCTGGTCGCGGCGCTCAACCACCATGGCAACCTGGCCGTGGGCGTGTCGGGCAGCGACGCCGGTACCCTTATCGCCGAGCCACTCGACCCAGAGCTCGGCCGCGTAGGCAAGGTCACGCACGTCAACACCGACTATATCGAGCGTTTGCTCGACAGCGAGTACATTCCCGTTATCGCCACGGTCGCGGCGGGGGAGGACGGTGGCTTCTTCAACATCAACGCCGATACCGCCGCCGGTGCCGTTGCGGCAGCGCTCCACGCGCACAAGGCGATTTTCTTGACCGACGTCGACGGCCTGTACAAGGACTTTAGCGACAAGGATTCACTTATCTCCAACCTGACGCTCGACGAGGTCAATGAGATGCTCTACGGCGGCGAGGTCGATAAGGGCATGATCCCCAAGCTTCGTGCGGCTGTCGACGCGCTTACCGCTGGCGTGTTCCGAGCCCACATCATCAACGGCACGACGCCGCATTCGCTGCTCTTGGAGTTGCTGACCGATGCCGGCGTCGGCACCGTGATTCATTCCACCGAGACGGCTTACGAGTTCGATACGCATCCGCATCCGCTTTCGACGTTTGCTGCGCGTCTGACCGAGAACCTCGACGAGGTCGAGAAGCTTCAGATGGTCTAGCTGACCCGCAGTTGTCGCGTCCCTGCATCCATAGCCCTGCGCCGTACGGCGCCCAACGAAAGGCATCCCATGTCACTTGCAACTCAACAATCGCTCGAATCCCATTACGTTATGCATACCTTTGGTCGCTCGCCGGTCGAGTTTATCGAAGGTCACGGTATGAAGCTCACCGGTGACGATGGTCGTGAGTATCTTGACTTTCTCGCTGGCATCGGCGTGTGCAGCCTAGGTCATGGCAACCCGGCTGTGCTCTCGGCGCTCGAGGCTCAGACCAAAAAGCTTCTGCATGTCTCCAATTACTTCTACATCGAGCAGCGTGGACAGGTCGCGGCGCTGCTGTCTAAGCTTGCTAACGACGACGTAGATGGTGCGCGCGTGCTTGCCGATGCCATTGCCGCCGGCGATGAGACCACGGCAGCTGCTCTTGGTGCCCCGGCTGCGGATGAGCAGGTTTGGGAGGCCTTCTTTGCCAACTCTGGCGCCGAGGCCAACGAGGGCTCGATGAAGCTCGCGCGCCTGTACGCCAAGCGTGCCGGTAATGGCGGCAACACCATCGTGTGCATGCGCGGCGGGTTCCACGGCCGTACGCTCGAGACCATTGCCGCCACCATGCAGGATTGGCTGCAGGACAGCTTCCGCCCGCTGCCGGGTGGCTTTGTGGCCTGCACGCCCAACGATGTCGATGAACTGCGTGCGATCTTTAAGCAGCTGGGCAGTGAAATTTGCGCCGTGATGCTCGAGCCGATCCAAGGTGAGAGTGGCGTGCACCCTATGACCGAGGAGTTTATGGCGGCAGCGCGCGACCTGGCACACGAAGTGGGCGCCGTGCTTATCGCCGACGAGGTCCAGTGCGGTATCTTCCGCACGGGTAAGCCGTTTGCGTTCCAGACTTATGGCGTGGAGCCTGACATTATGAGCCTTGCCAAGGGCATTGCTGATGGCGTGCCCATGGGTGCCGTCGTGGCAAAGAAGGAGATTGCCGACGTGTTTAAGCCGGGCGACCACGGCTCGACCTTTGGCGGTAGCTGCTTGGCCGTCGCGGCGTGCGCCGCGACGCTCTCCGCGCTCGTGCGCGGCGATTATGCCGACCATGCTGCCAAGGTAGGCGCCTATATGGAGGCAAAGCTCGCCAAGCTGCCGCACGTGACCGAGGTGCGTGGCCGCGGCTTGATGCTCGGCTGTGATTTGGATGATGCCGCGGGCGACGCGCATGATGTTGTTGCCCGCGCGCTGGCCGCCGGTGCCGTGATTAACGCTACGGGTGCCCATACGCTGCGTTTCCTGCCGCCGCTCGTCTGCGAGGAAGCCGACGTGGACAGTCTGATTGAGATCCTGTCGGGTGTCTTGGGCTAACGCGGTGCAATAACTCAATTTTGACCGGGTTCCGGACTGCGGACGTGTCCTATGCGGCATGATTCAGCGGTCTGGAGCCCGTTTTGCCTTAGATTTGCTAAGGCAGGGAGACCTGCTGGTCAAAAAACATCAAATATGAGTACTGTTACCGATTTGGTAGCAGCAATTTTGGACTAATAAGGCCAGATATCAAGTCGAAATGGCGATGAATGCACGATTTTGATCTAACTGTTAGTCCTTATAATGGACATATGTTGCGTAATTTAAGCAAATACTGTCTTTTTATATGTTGCAAACAAAGTAGCAGTACTCATTTTTGCCATTTTTTGACCACGGCCTTTGTGACAGACGTGCTGGCGGGTTCGAATCCCATGCGCTGGGCCCAAAAAAGAAAGGCTCCCATTGCTGGGAGCCTATCAAATCAGTGGTGGGCGATGAGGGATGTCGCGTGCGGCTTCGCCGCCCGCTTCCGCTTCGGGCCTGCGGCCCTCGCGTGCTGCGCTGGAAAACGCTTACGCGTTTCCTCAGCTCCGCACCCTTGCGGGTTCGAATCCCTCTGCGATGGGCCTGAAAAAGGAAAGGCCCCCATAGCTGGGAGCCTATCAAATCGGTGGTGGGCGATGAGGGATTCGAACCCCCAGCCTTGTGCGTGTAAAGCACCTGCGCTAACCGTTGCGCCAATCGCCCGTGCGGAGAGAGAGTATAGCAAAACAATCGCCTCATTCACCTCATATCCATTAAAGGTAACTGGCGCGTGTCACAGCGGAGCTGATTCAGTTGAGATTGCCTGAACATTCCGCCCCTCTTTACGCCCTCGGGTATACTCAAAAGCTACTGATTCGATTTGATGCCCAGCAACAGCAGAGGGGATAGTATATGTGCGGTTTTGTCGGTTTTGTCGGTGGGACGGATAACCAATCCGAGGTGCTCACCAAGATGATGGACCGCATCGTCCATCGCGGTCCCGACATGGGCGGTCAGTTTATCGACGGCCGCGTTGCCCTCGGCTTCCGCCGCCTGTCGATCCTCGACCTGACCGAGGCTGGCGCCCAACCCATGGCCAACGAGGACGGTAGCGTCGTTATCGTCTTCAACGGCGAGATCTACAACTTCCAAGAACTCCGTTCCGAGCTCGAGGCCAAGGGCTACAAGTTCCACTGCGGCGCCGACACCGAGAGCCTCCTGCACGGCTACGAGGAGTGGGGCGAGGCCGTTCTCGATCGCCTGCGCGGTATGTACGCCTTCGTCATCTGGGACAAAAAGAAGAACAAGCTTTTTGGCGCCCGCGACATCTTTGGCATCAAGCCGCTTTACTACTATCCCATGGCCGATGCGGGCGACGGCGCTCCGGGCGTGCTCTTTGGTTCCGAGATCAAGAGCTTCCTGGATTACCCGCACTTCCACAAGGCGGTCAACAAAAAGGCCCTGCGTCCGTACATGACGCTGCAGTATTCGGCAACCGAGGAGACCTTCTTCGAGGGTGTCTACAAGCTGCCGCCGGCGCACTACTTTACCGTCGATATCCCGACCGGCAAGATGAACATCGAGCGCTACTGGGATTGCGATTACTCTGCCGTCGAGAAGCCGTTCGAGGAGTACGTCGATGAGCTGGACGAGGTCGTGCACGAGAGCGTCGAGGCCCATCGCATCGCCGACGTCAAGGTCGCGTCGTTCCTCTCCGGTGGCGTCGACTCCAGCTACATCGCCGCTTGCCTCATGCCCGACAAGACCTTCTCGGTGGGCTTTGACTACAAGAACTTCAACGAGACCAACTACGCCAAGGAACTTTCCGATAAGCTTGGTGTCGAAAACGTTCGCAAGATGATTACCGCCGACGAGTTCTTCGGTGCGCTCGAGGACATCCAGTATCACATGGACGAGCCGCAGTCCAACCTGTCTTCCGTGCCGCTGTGGTTCTTGGCCGAGATGGCCCGCAAGGACGTCACCGTTGTGCTTTCGGGCGAAGGCGCCGACGAACTCTTTGGCGGCTACGCCTACTACGAGGACACGGTCCCGGTGCGCAAGTACAAAAAGATGGTGCCGCTGCCCATCCGTCGCGCGCTCGGTAACCTGGCGCTGCATATGCCGTACTTCAAGGGACATAACTTCCTGGTCAAGGGTGCCGAGATCCCCGAGAAGTCGTTCCTGGGACAGGCTCTGGTATGGCCGGAGCGCGAGGTCGACGGCGTGCTCAAGCCCGAGTACAACACCGGCGATGGCGCCTTCGAGCTTGCCGCTCCCATCTATGCGCGCGTGAAGGGTCAGCCCGAGCTGGTCAAGAAGCAGTACCTGGACATGAACATGTGGCTCCCGGGCGACATTCTGCTCAAGGCCGACAAGATGTGCATGGCGCACTCGCTGGAGCTGCGCGTGCCCTTCTTGGACCGCAAAGTCATGGAGTTCGCCGAGCACATTCCCGACCGCTACCGCATCAACGAGAACGGCAACAAACAGGTACTCCGCCACGCTGCCAACAAGTCGTTGCCCGATGAGTGGGCCACCCGTCCCAAGGTGGGCTTCCCGGTGCCGATTGTCTACTGGCTGCGTGAGCAAAAGTGGTACGACTATGTCAAGGAGTACTTCACCGCGCCGTGGGCAAGCGAGTTCTTCGATACCGACGAGCTCATGCACCTGCTCGATCTGCACTTTGCGGGCAAGGGCGATTTCCAGCGCAAGATCTATACGCCGCTCGTGTTCCTGGTGTGGTACAAGCGCTTCTTTATCGACGAGGACCAGCCCGCTGTTCAGGCTGCCTAGCCTCGGCTTACGAACGCCTGCGCGTAACGGCTCCTCCGGGAGCCGTTTTTGCGTGGGTGCGTTTCAGTTACTATAAAAACCGTCCCTGCCAAATGGCTGAGAAAGGTGAAAGATGCACCATTCGGATTCCGCGACCGTGACCACGGTCGATACGCTTGCCAAGCTTCTCGATGTGTGCGGCGAGCTGCGCGCATCAGAGCAGGTTGACGAGCGTGCCGTGACCGGCTGCTCGTTTGATTCGCGCGCGGTCTCGGCAGGTGACGTGTTCTTTTGCAAAGGCGCTGCCTTTAAGCCCGCGTTTTTGAGCATGGCGCTCGATGCTGGCGCCGTCGCATTTGTGTGCGAGGAGTCGCTGGTCGAGTCTCTGGAGCCGCTGGCGAAGGAGAGCGGTGCTGCGATGCTGGTTGTTGATAGCGTCCGCACGGCCATGGCCCTGCTGCCGCCGGAGGTCTACGACCGTCCCGACCACGACGTCAAGATCGTGGGCATCACCGGCACCAAGGGAAAGACCACGGCCGCTTTTATGCTCCAGTCCATCATCAAGGCGGCGGGCGAGTCCTGCGGCATGATCGGCTCGGTGAGTACCGACGATGGTATCGAGTGCTACGAGAGCACCAATACTACGCCCGAGGCCCCCGAGGTCTGGCGCCATATCGCCAACTGCCGCACGTCCGGTCGCCAGTCCATGGTCATGGAGGTCTCGAGCCAGGCGCTCAAGTACCAACGCGTCGAGAATCTGCCGTTTGACGTGGCGTGCTTTCTCAACATCGGCCGCGACCACATCTCGCCGATCGAACACCCCACGTTTGAGGATTATTTTGAGAGCAAACTCAGGATCTTTGACCAGGCAAAGACCGCCGTGGTGAATCTGGGCACCGAAGAGGTTGACCGTGTGCTGGGGGCAGCGTCGACGGCCGAGCGCTTGGTGACCGTTGGCGTTGAGCATCCCGAGGCAAGCCTGTGGGCGAGCGATGTCCGCATGCTCGGCTTTAACATCGAGTTTAACCTGCATGGCCTGTGTGCCGACGAGTCCGAGGCGGGGGAGAAGGTCCTGCTGGGTATCGCGGGAGACTTTAACGTGGAGAACGCGCTGGTCGCTATCGCCGCTGCGCGCGAGATCGGCATCGGTATCGATGCCATCAAGAAGGGCCTCTCCAAACTGCGTGTGCCGGGCCGTATGGAGGTCGTGGAGTCGAAGGACGGCCGCGTGATCTGCGTCGTTGACTATGCGCACAACCAGCTTTCGTTCCGTTCGCTTTTCTCGTCGGTCAAGCGCGCGTTTCCCGCCAGCCCCGTCATTGCGCTGTTTGGCGCCGCCGGCGGCAAGGCTCAGGAGCGCCGCGAGCAATTGCCACGCGAGGCCGCACCATATTCCGACCTGATGATCTTTACGAACGAGGATCCAGCTCACGAGGACCCGATGAAGGTCTGTCGCGAGCTTGCCGAACATGTTCCCGACGATACGCCGAACAAGATCATCCTCGATCGCGAAGCCGCTGTGCATGCGGCGTTCAAGGCGGCGCGCGAGGAGTACGTCAACCCCGATGCTCCCACCATTGTCTTGCTGCTGGCAAAGGGTGACGAGGAGCTCATGCACGTGGGCGACGAATTCGTGCCCATCGAGAGCGACCTTTCGCTGGCCAATCGCCTGATCGATGTTACCCAGTTTGACTAATGAACCATGATGGCGGCGGCGCCCTGAGTACGCTGTCGCCATAAGCGTGTTCCCTCAATCAAAACATGCCGTCCAAGTCCAAACCCTTCTACGTAAACGGAGTGACCATGTCCCACAATACCCTGCCGACCGTCGCTGAGCTTTCGGGCGAGATGCGCGAGCGTCTCGCCAAGGTTAAGTACGTCTTTACCGACCTGGACGCCACCATGCTCGCGCCCGGCTCGTGCGTGCTGCGCGACAACGACGGCAACCCCTCGACCAAACTCGTCGAGGCCGTCGTGGCGCTCGCTCGCGCTGGTATTCAGGTGGTTCCCACCTCGGGCCGCAACCGTACCATGATCCACGAGGACGCGCGCGTGCTCGGCCTCAACTCCTACATTGGTGAGATGGGCGGCCTGGTCATGTACGACCTCAAAGCCAACGATTGGGAGTATCTGACCGGCGACATGCCTTACGACCCCGCCTGCGGCCTTACTCCGCACCAGGTGATCGAGCAGACCGGCGTGTGCGAGAAGATCCTTGCTCGCTGGCCGCACAAGATCGAGTACCACAACGACATGTCGACCGGCTACAAATACCGTGAGGTCACCGTCGGCATGCGTGGCGACATTCCCGATGATGAGGCCCAGGCCATTCTCGACGAGGCCGGCTGCGGTCTGGTCTGGGCCTGCAATGGCCACCTGACGCATCTGTCCAAGCCGACGACGCTTGAGCTCGATCGCGTCGAGGACGGTCGCGCCTTTAACATCAACCCGGCGGGTCTCGACAAGGGCGTGGCGGTCGCGCGCTTCTGCGAGCACCTAGGGATCGAGCGCGAGGAGACGCTCGCGCTCGGTGATTCCGAGTCCGATTTCTACATGGCCGACCACGTGGGCACGTTCTGCCTGGTCGAGAACGGTCTGACCAGCGCCGGCGCGCCCGAGTTCCTGGACGCCTGCGACAACGCCTTTGTCACCCGCGGCAAGATTGTCGACGGCTGGGTGGCAACGGCTGAGCTGCTTGTTGCGGCCCGTTCATAGCGCGACGCATCACGCGTGGCCGCATTTTTCGAGAGAGAATCTGGTGAGGTAATGTCCGATATCGAGAATCTGGCCGGGGACACGCGCCCCATCGGCGTGTTCGACTCGGGCCTGGGCGGCCTGACGGTCGCACGGGCAATTGCCACGGCGCTTCCGCACGAGTCTGTTTACTACTTTGGCGATACTAAGCGCTGCCCTTACGGCACTCGCACCGAGGATGAGGTGCGCTCGTTTGCGCTGCAGGCGGGGCGCTGGCTTTCGAGGCACGACGTCAAGATTATGGTCATCGCCTGCAACACGGCAACGGCCGCGGCGTTGCGTCTGGCCCAGCAGGTGCTCGACGTTCCTGTGATCGGCGTGATCGCGCCGGGCGCGCGTGCGGCCATCAACAGCACCCGCACGCGCCGCGTGGGCGTGCTTGCCACTAACCTCACCATCCGTTCGGGTGCCTACACGCGCGCCATCCAAGACCTGGATGCCGGCGTGGACGTGTACGGCTGCCCTGCCTCGAGTTTTGTCGAGGTCGTCGAGCACGAGCTCGCGTCGGGTGCGCACCTGCAGGAGCAGTGGCTCGAGAACGAGGATATCTTTGATACGCCTGCCGTGCGCGCGCTGGTCGGCGCCACGGTCGAGCCGCTGCACGATCGCGGCATCGATACCGTGGTGCTTGGATGCACGCATTTTCCGCTGCTGGTGGGGCCCATTCGCCATGCACTGGGGTCCGGGGTGCGCGTGGTGAGTTCTGCCGAGGAAACCACCCGCGAGCTGACCGATATCCTCACGCGCCGCGAGCAGCTGGCGGGCGACGCCGCCGAGCCGCAGCATCGTTTTGCCACGACGGCCGATAACATTGCTGAGTTTGCGGTGGCGGGCAGCTTTATCTTTGGACAGCCGCTCAAGAGCATAGAACATATCGATATCGATGAGCTGAAATAGATGTAAGGCCACCGACCAAAGGCTCACTTTCACCTTTTGCCGAAAGGATATTTCTATGGAGTACATGCAGGTCAACCGCGCCAACGGCCGCGCCGCCGATGAGCTGCGCCCCGTTAAGCTCACCCGTGGCGTCATGAAGCACGCCCGCGGCTCGTGTTTGGCCGAGTTCGGCGACACGCGCGTGCTGTGCGCCGCTACTATCGAGGAGGGCGTGCCGGGCTGGCGCAAGGGCGCCAAGGCCGGTTGGGTAACGGCGGAGTACGCCATGCTACCGGCATCGACCGGCAAGCGCTGCAAGCGCGAGCACGCCAACCGCAAAGGCCGCTCCATGGAGATCGAGCGCCTCATTGGCCGTAGCCTGCGTACCGTCGTCAACATGAAGGCGCTCGGCGAGTACACCGTCACCGTCGACTGCGACGTGATCCAGGCCGATGGTGGTACACGTACGGCAAGCATTACCGGCGCCTGGGTGGCGCTGCACGACGCCCTCGCCATGTGGGTCGAGGCAGGCAAGATCGAGCGCATCCC
Source organism: Collinsella sp. AF38-3AC (assembly GCF_003474365.1). Lineage (NCBI taxonomy): Bacteria > Bacillati > Actinomycetota > Coriobacteriia > Coriobacteriales > Coriobacteriaceae > Collinsella > Collinsella sp. AF38-3AC. The sequence goes on along the minus strand of NZ_QROM01000002.1, from coordinate 210,497 downwards.
GCTTACCGGCCAGGTGGCTGCCATCTCCATGGGCGTTGTCGACGGCAATACGCTGCTTGACCTCGATTATTCCGAGGACAGCCATGCCGAGGTCGACATGAACCTCGTCGCCACCGACACCGGTGAGATGATCGAGCTCCAGGGCACCGGCGAGCAGGCGCCCTTCGACCGCAAACGCCTCAACGCCCTGCTCGACCTGGGCGACAAGGGTATCGCCGAGCTCATCGAGCTCCAGCGCCAAGCCCTCGCCTAACCTGCCAAAAAGGGACAGGTTTATTTTGGTAGGTTTTATCTGCGGAGACGTCTAGACACAAGACTGCCGTTGATTGAGAGGGGAGAGGCTAAGGTCCTCGCCGTCCTCAACACGGCATTGCTATAGAGACAAGGAGACCACTCATGGCACTTGAGAAGATCGACATCGACACCCTCGACCCGGCGGCGACCATCGTCGTGGCAACCGGAAACGCTCATAAGCTCACCGAGATCGAGGCCATTTTGGGCAAGGTCATGCCCGAGGTGCGCTTTGTGGCGCTCGGCCAGCTGGGCGATTTTGAGGACCCCGAGGAAAACGGCATGACGTTTTTGGAGAACGCCATCATCAAGGCGCAGGCTGCCGTCGAAGAGACGGGGCTCATGGCCATTGCCGACGATTCGGGCCTGGTCGTTGACGCGCTGGACGGTGAGCCCGGTGTGTATAGCGCGCGCTACGCGGGCGTTCACGGCGACGATGCCGCCAACAATGCCAAGCTGCTCGTTAACCTGGAAGGCGTGGCTGACGAGGACCGCACCGCGCGCTTTATGAGCGTCGTTGCGCTTATCGACACGGACGGTTTGGTCACCTATGGTGAGGGCGCCTGCGAGGGCGTTATCGCACACGAGGGCCGCGGCGATCACGGCTTTGGCTACGACCCGCTGTTCCTGCCGGTCGACACGCCGGGCAAGACCATGGCTGAGCTGACGGCGGACGAGAAGAACGCCATCAGTCATCGTTTCCACGCGCTTGAGCATCTGTCCGCCAAACTGACGGGCGAGGAGTAGGCTGTGCGTGCGGTGGTTCAGCGCGTGCTCAACGCCGGCGTGACGGTCGACGGCGAGTGCGTGGGCAAAATTGGGCGCGGCTATCTGGTGCTGCTGGGCGTGGGCCACGGCGACACGCGCGCCGAGGCCGATAAGCTGTGGGGCAAGCTCCGGGGCTTGCGCATTAACGAGGACGAGAACGGCAAGACCAACCTGGCACTTGCCGATGTCGACGGCGAGGTGCTCGTGGTGTCGCAGTTCACGCTGTTCGCCGATTGCCGTCACGGCCGCCGCCCATCGTTTACCGATGCAGGCGCCCCCGATGTCGCCAACGAGCTTTACGAGTACTTTTTGACGCTCGTTGCCCAAGATGTCGAGCACGTGGCACATGGCATCTTTGGCGCCGACATGAAGGTCGACCTGGTCAACGATGGCCCGTTCACCATCGTCCTGGACACGGACAACCTTTAGGTTACTCGGTTTTACCAAACCGCGTAACAACTGGTCATGCGAGGTTGTCGTCTGGTACGTATTTGGGACGGGGCTTATTTAGCTACTTGCGTGTGGTGGCAGCAGGGTGCTATAGTATTAGAGTTTTGTCTATCTTAGGGGTATTATCCCCTTTTTGAATTGCACCTTCTGGAGGCCCTGTTCATGGAAGAGATGGAAGTCAATCACGTCGACGACATCCACGAGAAGCTGACCGATATGGTGGGCGATCGCGTCAAGGTTAAGGCCAACATGGGCCGCACCCGCGTCGTCGAGCGCATGGGCACCATCAAGAGCGTCCACCCCGCCGTCTTTATCGTCGAGGTTGACGAGCGTCGCGGCCGCAAGTCGCGTCAGTCTTATCAGTATATCGATGTCCTCACCGGTCAGGTTGAGCTGTTCGACCCCGAGAGCGGCGAGCATATCTTTACCCCGCTCGGCAATCAGCTCGAGGAGCATTAACGGTGACCGATCGGTCCCTGACTCTTTCCGCGCCGGCAAAGATTAACCTCTACCTAGGGGTTCATACCGAGCGCGATGACCGCGGCTACCACAGGGTCGATTCCCTGATGGCAGCTATCGGTCTTTCCGATACCGTGACGGTCACGCCGGCACAGGCGCTGACCGTCCAGACGGTTCCGGCATCAGATTTTCCCATGCAAAAGAATACGGCGTATCGGGCTGCGGTTGCTATGGCCGAGCATTATGGTCGCGAGGCAAACATCTACGTGACGATTGAGAAGCACATTCCATTGTGCGCCGGCTTGGGCGGCCCCTCGACGGATGCGGCCGCGGTCATTGTCGCCTTGGCGGAGCTCTGGGGAATTGACCGCACCGATTCCGCGCTCGACGATATTGCGCGGGGCATTGGTGCTGACGTCCCGTTCTTTTTGCACGCGAGCCCTGCGTTCTACGTGGGTGGGGGAGACGTGCTGGCAACCGAGTACCCCGTGCTGCCCGCGACACCCGTCGTGCTGGTCAAGCCGCGGGAGGCGAGCGTTTCGACAATTGAAGCCTATCGACGTTTTGACGAGGCCCCGGTGCCTGCGGACAAGCCCGGCGCGATGGCTTCTGCCTTGCGTGCTGGTGATGCCGAGACGGCATATGCGCTCATCCATAACAACCTGGGTGTCATTTCCGCACAGATGGAGCCGCAGATTCAAACGGTTCTCGATTGGCTGCATAAACAGGACGGCGCCGTTGCTGTAGATGTGTGCGGATCGGGCGCCTGCTCGTTTGCCATGTGCGACACCGCCGCCACGGCCGAAAGGCTTGCCGGCGCTGCCCAGCAAAATGGCTGGTGGGCCTGCGCAACGGAGCTCATTTCCAACACGGTTCAGATCGACGCGCCAAAGAAATAAAAAATTATCTAGCACGTGGCGGAAATCTTTGTTACTATAGTCGAGCTAACGGGTTGTGGCTCAGTTTGGTAGAGCACTGCGTTCGGGACGCAGGGGTCGCTGGTTCAAATCCAGTCAACCCGACCAGAGCATGAGGAGGGACCGCTTCTTGCGGTCCCTTTTTTTAGCTATTGTTGTGATACCGCGATACCCGCGGTATACTCATTCGAGCTTGTCTCGCTGTATTGTGGAGGTCTACATGTTTGGACTGAGGGCTCCTGAGCTCATCATTATTCTCGTCGTTGTCCTGATCATCTTCGGGCCTAAGAACCTGCCGAAGCTCGGCAAGTCCCTCGGCTCTACCGTCAAGAATATCCGCGAGGGTATGGAGGGCGACGATAAGGCCGAGACCAAGCAGGCCGAGGAGGTCGTGGTCGAGCAGTCCGAGGAGGACAAGGAGATCGCTGAGCTCGAGGCCAAGCTCGCTGCTGCCAAGAAGAAGCAGGCAGAGGACAGCGACGCGGACGCAGAGTAGTCCCATCCCTTTGGGGTGAGCACCTGACCGGCTTGCCCGCAGGCTAGCCGGTCTTTTTCGTTTTGTTGACAGTTGATTGTTTGATCAGAGTTGGGGAGATATCCGTATGGACGCAAGCCAGATCGTACTGACCGCTGAGGGTCGCCAGAAGCTCGTCGAGGAGCTCGCTTGGCGTGAGGGCGATTACGCCAAGGAGATCGTCGAGGACATCAAAGAAGCCCGCGCGTTCGGCGACCTTTCGGAGAACTCCGAGTACGATGCCGCCAAGGACAAGCAGGCCCAGAACGCCGCTCGTATTGCCGAGATCCAGGCCATCCTCGCCAACGCTCAGGTTGCTGCCACCACGGGCGATCTGACCGTCTCCATCGGTTCCACCGTTTCTCTGATTGATCCCAACGGTGAGGTCATGGAAGTCACGCTCGTCGGTACCACCGAGACCAACTCGCTCGAGCACAAGATTTCCAACGAGTCTCCGGTTGGCCATGCCATCATCGGTCACGGCGAGGGCGACTCCGTCGAGGTCGTTACGCCTTCCGGCAAGACTCGCGTCTACACCATCGCCAAGATCGCACGCTAGACCACGGTCCCGCGTAAAGGTATGTTTTCGCTCCCTGGGACCGAATCCTGGGGAGCGTTTTAATTTGAGGAGCTAACTTATGGCAGAGAACCAGAACGCCGCCGATCAGGCATCGACGCTCAACGACGAGCGCGCCACCCGCCTGGCCAAGCGCGCCGCCCTGTTCGAGGCGGGCCAGAACCCTTATCCCGAGCACTCTGAGCTTGAGGACTACGTCGCCGATATCGAGGCTAAGTACGCCGGGCTTGCCGATGGCGAGGACACCGAGGACGTCGTGAAGATCGCCGGCCGCGTGGTCGCCAAGCGCGGTCAGGGCAAGATCATGTTCATCGTCGTGCGCGATGCGACTGCCGAGATTCAGCTGTTCTGTCGCATCAACGACATGGACGAGGCTACCTGGAATACGCTCAAGGCCCTCGACCTAGGTGACATCCTGGGCGTGACCGGCGTGGTCGTGCGCACTCAGCGCGGCCAGCTTTCCGTTGCCCCAAAGAGCGCGACCCTGCTTTCCAAGGCCGTTCGCCCGCTGCCCGAGAAGTTCCACGGTCTTTCCGACAAGGAGACCCGCTATCGTCAGCGCTATGTTGACCTGATCGCCAACGACGACGTTCGCGAGACCTTCCGCAAGCGCTCACAGATTCTCTCCACCTTCCGCCGCTTTATGGAAGCCGACGGCTACATGGAGGTCGAGACCCCGATCCTGCAGACCATCCAGGGCGGCGCCACGGCTAAGCCGTTCATTACCCACTTCAACGCGCTCGATCAGGAGTGCTACCTGCGTATTGCCACCGAGCTCCACCTCAAGCGCTGCATCGTCGGTGGTTTTGAGCGCGTGTTCGAGATCGGCCGCATCTTCCGTAACGAGGGCATGGACCTTACCCACAACCCCGAGTTCACCACGATGGAGGCCTACCGTGCCTTCTCAGACCTCGAGGGCATGAAGGCGCTCGCCCAGGGTGTCATTAAGGCGGCTAACAAGGCCATCGGCAACCCCGAGGTCATCGAGTACCAGGGCCAGACCATCGACCTTTCTGGTGAGTGGGCCAGCCGTCCCATGACCGACATCGTCTCCGACGTGCTCGGCAAGCAGGTCACCATCGACACGCCGGTCGAGGAGCTTGCTGCCGCCGCGCGCGAGAAGGGCCTGGAGATCAAGCCCGAGTGGACTGCCGGCAAGATTATCGCCGAGATCTACGATGAGCTGGGCGAGGACACCATCGTCAACCCGACCTTCGTGTGCGATTACCCCATCGAGGTCAGCCCGCTCGCTAAGCGTTTTGAGGACGACCCGCGTTTGACTCACCGCTTTGAGCTGGTCATCGCCGGCCACGAGTACGCCAACGCATTCTCCGAGCTCAACGACCCGGTCGACCAGGCTGAGCGCTTTGCTGCCCAGATGGCCGAGAAGGCCGGCGGCGACGATGAGGCTATGGAGTATGACGAGGACTACGTGCGCGCCCTCGAGTACGGTATGCCTCCCGCGGGCGGCATCGGCATCGGTATCGACCGCGTGGTCATGCTGCTTACCAACCAGGCTTCCATCCGCGACGTGCTGCTGTTCCCGCACATGAAGCCCGAGAAGGGTTTCCAGTCCGGTGCCGCTGCTGCCAAGGCTGCCGAGGCCGGCAACGCCGCGAGCCCGTTTGTCAAGCCGCTCAAGCCCACGGTTGATTATTCCAAGATTGCCGTTGAGCCGCTGTTTGAGGAGTTCGTCGACTTTGATACCTTCTCCAAGAGCGACTTCCGCGCCGTGAAGGTCAAGGCATGCGAGGCCGTCAAGAAGTCCAAGAAGCTGCTGAACTTTACGCTCGACGACGGCACCGGCACCGACCGTACCATCCTCTCCGGCATTCATGGCTACTATGAGCCCGAGGACCTGGTCGGTAAGACGCTGCTCGCCATCACCAATCTGCCTCCGCGCAAGATGATGGGCATCCCCAGCTGCGGCATGCTCATCAGTGCCATCCACGAGGAGGAGGGCGAGGAGCGCCTCAACCTGATCCAGCTCGACGCCTCCATCCCCGCCGGCGCAAAGATGTATTAAGAGTTACGCGGTTCTACGAACCGCGTAATCAGTTGACGCTACGCGCCACCCAGGGCGACAATTTGTCATTCAAAAGGCAAGGCATGACCAGAAGGTCTATGCCTTGCCTTTTTCATGCCAACTTGTTCGTCCTGGACGTCGCTCGCTGTTGGTCCCATTACATTGGCGTTGCCATTGTTGTTGAGTAGTCGTTGGGGACGTTCTTAAACGACTGGTTATTTAAGAACGTCCAACGACTACAACGCACGAGAGTGGATAATCTCCCACTTTTGGCGCGTATGCGGACTTAAAACGGGAGATTATCCACTCTCGTGGAATGGGTGTCCGATAATCCACGCTCGTTGGGCCGATGCGGGCGCATCTGCCGTCCTGCGCGAATGACTCGGCATCTTCATAAACCCAACGCTTACGAAGCGCATGCGTTTCGTGCTAGGCTGGTTCCACCACATAAGTAGTCGCAGACGCACGTAACACGGGCGGGCGAGATGAAGTCCCAACAGCTCCATCTCGCCCGCCCGTTTTTGTTGGCGGCGCCGCGACGCAACACAGAGAGGAATCTGCCCTTTATGCCTATCAACAAACGAGAGAGCTTGCTGTTCACCTTTATCATGTGCTTTTGCATGGCGCTCTGGATGAGCATCTACAACGTTGCCCTGCAGAATGGGGCCATCAACGGCGAGGTTGTTGCCGCCGCGTGGCTCGGCTTCCCCGTTGCCTACATTTTTACCATGTGCTGCGACTGGTTTGTTGCCAGCCCCCTTGCCAAGGGTTTCGCCTTTAAATTCCTGGTCACGCCAGGCAAGAGCTCGCCGCTTGCCATGACGCTCGCCGTTAGCTCCTGCATGGTCGTTCCTATGGTCATCATCATGTCGCTCTACGGTGCGTGTGAGGGCCTGTTCCACATGCCCGGCGGCCCGCTCGCCAACCTGCAGATGCTGCCGATGATGTGGCTCATCAACATCCCGCGCAACTTTGTCATGGCCCTGCCTTGGAATCTGCTGGTGGCCGGCCCGGTTGCTCGCTATGTCTTCCGTCGAGCCTTCCCCATGGGCACGGTTTTTGAGGAGCAGCATATGGAGCTCGTGCGTATGCCGGGCGCTCCCGCTGCCGATGCAGTCAATGACGTTGCCGAGAGCATGGACGTTGAGCCCGTCTGCTAGACAGCAGCGCAAAACCAAACCGCCAAGCGGACCAGAGCGATTCCTTTTTTGTAGACGTTGTCGCGCGGCTACGGGTGGGAAAGGTCCCAACGGTTAACATATACTCCATATGGGTAAAGAGACCAAAGCGCCGCCACGAGTGGCGCTTTGCGTTTGAAAAACTAGCTCGTCTAAGAGGAACTAGCATGTTAGACCGTTTTACCGATCGCGCGCGCAAGGTCATGTCCATGGCCAAGCAGGAGGCGCTCGATCTTCATTCAAATAAGGTGGGTACCGAGCATCTGCTGCTCGCGCTTGCCAAGGAGGACGAGGGCATTGCCGCCGAGGCACTGCGCTCGCTCGATATCTCCTACGATGACATCATGGATACCCTCAAAGAGGTCCAGACCACGGTTCCCGAGCCCAGCGAGGAGACCGAGGCTGCCAAGCTCGCCTTTACGCCGCTCGTCATCAGCGTGATGGAGCGTTCATTCCGCGTGGCGCGTGAGAACAACCAGACCTACGTGTCGACCGAGCACTTGCTGATCGGCATCGTCGAAGAGGGCAACGGCATGGCCATGGACATCCTCATGCGCCTGGGCGTGTCGTCTGCTTCCATCAAGAAGGCCATCGAGAAGCTTACCGCCAAGGACCAGGACAAGAAGCGCCCGCTCGCTGGCGCCGGTGCCGGGCGTCCCGGTGCGGGTCTGCCGTTCTTTAGCGGCTCGGACGCCTCACAGCAAAAGGGGAGCGGCACCGACACGCTCAAGCAGTTCGCCACCAACCTCACACAGAAGGCGCGCGACGGCAAGCTCGATCCGGTGATTGGTCGCGAAAAAGAAGTCCAGCGCATGATGGAGATCCTTTCGCGCCGCACCAAGAACAACCCGCTTATCCTGGGCGACCCCGGCGTGGGCAAGACGGCCATCGTCGAGGGCCTGGCACAGCAGATCGCCGCCGGTAACGTGCCCGAGAACCTTATGAACCAGAACATCTGGACGCTCGACCTGCCGGGCCTTGTTGCGGGTGCTAAATATCGCGGTGAGTTTGAGGAGCGCCTCAAGAACGTGATCCAGGAGGCGACCGAAGCCGACGACGTCATCCTGTTTATCGACGAGATGCACACCATCATCGGTGCCGGCTCCGCCGAGGGCTCCATCGACGCGAGCTCCATGCTCAAGCCCGTGCTTGCGCGCGGTGCCTTCCAGATTATCGGCGCCACCACGGCCGAGGAATTCCGCAAGTACCTCACCAAGGACCCGGCCTTCGAGCGTCGCTTCCAGACTATCGATGTCGAGGAGCCGAGCGTTGAGGACACGGTTAAGATTCTGACCGCGCTCAAGCCGCGCTACGAGGAGCACCACCATGTGCGCTATACGCAGGGTGCTATCGAGGCCGCCGCGAACCTTTCCAACCGCTACATCCAGGATCGCTTCCTGCCCGATAAGGCCATCGACCTCATCGACGAGGCCGGTGCCCGCGCTCGCATCGCCGCGAATCGCGCGCCCGAGCCGGTGCGCGAGGCCGAGCATCGCATCGAGGAGCTCAAGGCTGCCGCACAGGAGGCCACGGAGAGCGACGACATGAACAAGGCCGCCGAGATCACCGAGCAGCAGAAGGCTGCCGAGATTGAACTCGCCGAGGCCAAGGCTGCCTGGACCGCCGAGCTCGACGCCAGCCCGCTCACCATCGACGTGAGTCAGATTGCCGACATTGTGTCCGTGACTTCGGGCGTACCGGTTTCCTCGCTCACCGAGAGCGAGAGCCGTCGCCTGCTGCAGACCGAAAGCGTGCTCAAGACTCGCATCATCGGCCAGGATGAGGCAGTCGAGGCCGTCGCCAAGGCAGTGCGCCGCAGCCGTTCGCCGCTCAAGGACCCGCGTCGCCCCGGCGGCAGCTTTATCTTCCTGGGTCCCACCGGCACGGGCAAGACCGAGCTCGCCAAGACGCTCGCCGAGTACCTCTTTGGCAGCAAGGACGCGCTCATCAGCTTTGACATGTCGGAGTTCGGTAGCGAGTTCGAGGTCTCCAAGCTCATCGGTAGCCCTCCGGGTTACGTGGGCCATGACGAGGGCGGCCAGCTCACCAAGGCCGTGCGCCGTCACCCGTACTCGGTTGTGCTGTTCGACGAGATCGAGAAGGCGCACCCCGACATCTTCAACATTCTGTTGCAGGTGCTGGAGGAGGGTCGTCTGACCGATAGCCAGGGCAAGACGGTCGACTTCCGCAACACGGTGATCATCATGACGTCCAACGTGGGCGCCCGCGAGATCGCACAGGATGCGAGCGTTGGCTTTGGCACCACCGGCGAGCAGGGTCTCACGTCGAGTGAGATCAAGGGCCGCGCGATGGGCGAGCTCAAGCGCCTGTTCCGCCCCGAGCTGCTCAACCGTATCGACGACATTGTGGTGTTCCAGAAGCTCTCGGGCGAGAATCTCACCAAGATCGCGCACCTGCTGGTGGACGATCTGCGCCAGCGTCTGATCGCAAACGGCATGAACATCAAGCTCACCGATGCGGCCTACGACAAGATCGTGGCCGAGGGCACTGACCTCACCAACGGCGCACGTCCGCTGCGCCGTGCTATTCAAAAGCTCATCGAGGACCCGCTGTCCGAGGAGCTTCTGGCCGGCGAGTGGGGCGAGGGCGATACCGTCCTGTGCGACGTGGCCGATGGCAAGTTTGTCTTTAGCCACGGCACGGGCGAGATCCCGGCACCGCGTCCGGCGGGCACGCTCGGTGGCGATTCCGCCCCGGCGGCACCGCACATCGGCAACGCCGCGCCTGTGAGCAGTGGCGTGAGCTCGGGCCCCGGCGGCATGATGCAAGCCGGTTCCGGCGCGCTGTAGGGGTTAACATAGCTTTGCGAAGGGGCACTCCTGTCGGGGCGCCCCTTTTTTATGAGTAAATGGTGCTATACTCGAAATATAAATATGTATAGCAGAAGGAGCTAGTATGCCTATATCGGTACTCGACTCACGGCCGGTCCAGATGAATGTGCGCATGGATCGCCAACTCAAAGAGGCTGGGGACGCCGTGCTGGCGCATATCGGCATGACGCCGTCTCAAGCGGTGCGGACACTTTGGGAATATCTGGTCGTCAACGGATGCATGCCCTCGAGATCGGGGGTTGTGGCACCGAGCTCTAACGTGCCAGCGACTGCGTCGGTGGAATCAAGGGTTACGCAGGGCAGCCACATCGTGCGCGATGCGTGCCTCAAATACGGCATCCCTGTTCCCGACCTCTCGGGTGACTACGATGACCTCTATGAGGAAGCAATGGCGGAGCGCTATCCCGAGTGGGTGGAGCTATGAGTGCAGACGGCATTCTCAAGTTGCTCATCGACACCAACGTATGGATGGATTACTTTTCTGGAAGGTCGGACCGGACAGCGGATGTCGCCCGTCTATTCGAGATTGCCGATGTCTCGGAGCAGATTGCCCTGTTTGCCTCGTCTCTTTCGGTCAAAGATGTCTCGTATCTTGTCTCGGCGGCGATTAAGAGGGAGTGCCGAAGGAAGAATGGTTCGCTGAGCGATAACGCCATTGCGGCGGCGGACGAAACGGCCTGGGCATGCGTTCGGCAGATGCGCGAGCTCGCCCTCATCGCGCCGGTCGGTGCAGACGAGGTCTTCGACTCCTTTGTGTTCAAGTATCATCACAACGACTTCGAGGACGACCTGATGCTGGGCGTCGCCAATCGCATTGATGCCGATTACGTCGTGACGGAGGACAAGAATCTTATTAAACATACCAATGGTGTATGCATTAACGTTCAACAGGCGTTGAGGCTGGTTGAAGGGTCCAACGTCCCTTCGGCACGGCCCGTCTAACCTGCTTTATCTTGATAAAGTGGCGTTTCCTCGCCGTTAGCCGATGATGCGAGGGCGCTCGGCGTTTTCGACTGGTTTATGCACGCAAAGTCTGGGAATATACAAGTCGCATGTCTTACTGTCTAACCAGTTGCGCCAAGGAGGCACCATGGACTACAAGATTACCGGCTACGAGCCCGCCCAGCTGTTCCATTTCTTTGAGGAGGTCAGCGCGATCCCCCGTGGGTCTGGCAACGAGAAGGGCATCAGCGATTTCCTGGTCGCGTTTGCCAAGGAGCGCGGTCTCGATGTGTATCAGGACGAGGTCTACAACGTCATCATTCGCAAGCCCGCATCTGCCGGCGCCGAGAATGCCCCGACCGTGATGCTGCAGGGCCACATCGATATGGTGTGCGACAAGCTGGGCTCCGTTGAGCACGACTTTACGACTGATGGTATCGACCTGGTCGTCAAGGACGGCGTCCTCACCGCTAACGGCACCACTCTGGGCGCCGACAACGGTATTGCCGTCGCTCTGATGCTCACTGTTCTCAATGACGATTCGATCGTTCACCCCGCCCTCGAGTGCGTATTCACCACCGACGAGGAGACTGGCCTGGTCGGCGCCGAGACGCTCGACAAGTCCCAGATTAGCGCCCGCACCATGATTAACCTTGACTCCGAGGAAGAGGGCGTTGCTACCGTCAGCTGCGCCGGCGGTGTCGTCGTTACCTACACCTGCCCGATCGTGCGCGAGCACAAGACCGGTAGCACCCTCACGCTCGACATCTCCGGCCTGCTGGGCGGCCACTCCGGCAGCGATATCCACCTGGAGCGCGGCAACGGCAACCTCATCATGGCCCGCATCATCGACCGCCTGATGGTTGCCGGCGAGCCTGCCATCGTTAGCTTTAACGGCGGCACCAAGGACAACGCCATCAACCGTGAGTGCAAGGCTGTTCTGGTCTATGCCGACCACGCTGCCGCCGAGACCTCGGCCCAGATCGCCCGTGGCATCATCGCCGACGTTACCGCCGAGCTCGAGGTCTTCGACCCCGGCTTTACCTGCACTGTCGAGATCGCCGACGACGCTGAGGTCGAGGCCATGGACGAGAAGTCCGCGCTTGCCCTCATCCGCGCCCTGCGCCTTGCCCCTAACGGCGTGATTCGCCGCAACGTCGCCACCGACGGCTCCGTCGAGGTTTCCTCCAATATCGGTGTGGTTGCCACTTCTGACGACGAGGTCAAGATCATGCTGTCTCCGCGCTCCTCGATCACCTCGTTGCAAAACGAGTTTAAGGATCGTCTGCAGACGCTCGCCGATATCCTGGGCTTCGACGCCAAGTTCGAGTTCGAGTATCCCGGCTGGAGCTATGCCGAGCATTCGCCGGTCCGCGACGTCTTTGTCGAGAGCTATCGCGAGCTCTTTGGCTCCGAGCTGCGCATCGAGTCCATTCATGCCGGCCTTGAGTGCGGCCTGTTTGCCGAGGCCCTGCACGGCCTGGACGCCATCGCCGTGGGCCCGACGCTCTCCGATGTCCACACCCCGGACGAGAGCATGGAGCTCGCTTCTGCCGAGCGCTTCTACGAGCTGCTCATCGACGTGCTCAAGCGCCTCGCCGCGTAAAGGTTGCGCTAGCAGCAGTCCGAGCCACGTGCTAGCGGATTGCAAATGACATTACGAGAGGGGGTACCCGGTCTTTTGCGACAGGTGTCCCCTCTCTTCTTTTAAGAAATGGGAAATTGATTGGCGTCTAGCCCATATCCGCCCTGATGAGGTCGAGGGTTCGCTGGCAGTTTTCGCGGACGGGGCCGAGCATATGCTCGCGCAGGTCCGCCATGCCGGGCAGGTCGGCGTATTCGTCCATGACCTCTTCCATGCAAATGGGTACCTCGTAGGCGAGGTCCATCATGGTCGCAAAGCAAAACTTCTCAGATAGCCCGGCATCGGTGAGCGCCGTCTCCAGCGCGGGGTCGCCCATACCGTGGTATCGGCGGATAGCACCTGGACCGATGCGCCCCACACGATTTTCGCCGCCAACGCTCATAGCAAGGCGTGCCCGACGTCGCATGCTCTCATACGCCAAGCCCGATGCGACATCGTACATGGGTGCGAGCGCCGCGTTTGTGCCTTTGCCAAGGACGAGCGAGTAGTTTTTAGCGTGTGCGTCAGGCGCTCCGATAATGGCGTTATAGAACAACATATAGGTAAAAAGCACAAGATTCATGTGGTGGGGGACTGTTTTAATCAGTCGTTCTTGGATGTCTCGTGTGGTTGGTCCTCCGTCGGCGGTGTATTTCTGGCTTGGCAATACACCGAGCGCCTGGCAAAAGTCCTCCTGATGCAGCCTTTCGATATTTCCGCTGCTATTGACCATTCTGTCGTACCGTTCAACGACGAGCGCGGCTTCGTCTTCAAATGTGCAATAGGAGACGTCGGCAGTTGGAATGCCAACACGCCGAGCCGTTTTCATGCAGACGAATTCGTTTAAGGCCTGATGTTTGAACCCAACGACACCATTTTTGAAGATATGGGTAGTGGGGGATGACCCTAGACATTCGCACCATTGGCCATCATGCCAAGCTAGTGCAAATTTGCCTTGATTGCCGCCCAGGGACCAGCTTTCGTTGGAGCCCATCCATGTCTCTCTTTCGTCATCGCGAATTGCTTTGAGCTTATGAGCGATTTGAGAATTGGTAAGCGGGCGGTATGCGGAGACCCTGCCACGGACGGCGTCTAATTGATCGGTTCGACAAAACTGAACGGCCCCCGCGCAGTCAAGACCGATATGGCACAAGAGGGCGACGGGGTTGTTGGATGCAACGTCATGCTCGGCGGCAATAGCGCGACGCTGCTCTTGACTGTCGGGCAAAAGGCCAAATAGGAACGGGCGGACGATGTTATGGCCATACGTGCGATTGGAAAGCGGCATTGTTAGCGATAGCGGTGCTCCGCGATAGGTTGGGGCGTATACAAAGCTGCAGAGTCCATGCTCGTCTTGCCGGAGAGTGCCTGCGATTTCGCCACAAATGAGGGTCGCAAGCTCCATCTCTGCCATTTATTTCACAACCTTACAGCCAAAGGAGAGGTCTGAAGTGTCGGAAAGGCCTTGCTCGGCTGCGATTTGGGCCAGCAAGGCACCATAGGAAGATGGCGTTCCTTGTCGGGCGGGTCGTCTGCCTACACTTGGCTTGGGCAGGGCATTCGAGTTCGCGATAGGGAGGTCCGCTATCGTCGTCGGATGTTTAAAGGGTGATGCGATTGGGTCGTTATCGCTTTGCACAAAGAGACTTATGCCGAGTGCGTTAAAGACGGTCAGCAGCTTGTCGAGTCGAATGCCAGTGGCGTCGCCCAGCTCGAGCGATGCGAGCAGGCGCTCCGAAACACCGGCCTTTTTGGCGAGGGCGGCACGGGTGAGACCCTGAGCCTCGCGTGCCTGGCGCACGTAGATGCCAGCTTGGCGCGGTGTGGTGATGGGAAAGGTATCCACGGCGATCTCCTAACGTGCAGACTTTTGCATATCAGTATGACAAGCAAAAGTCTGCATGAAAAGGCCTCATGCAAAACTCTGCATGAGGCTTTGTGCTGGCGTTGAGTTTTGAGCGATTGTGTTTGGCGCTACAGCGCCAAAATCCCCAGATGCTCAAGCAAGATCTTAAGCCCGATGAGGATGAGCACGACGCCACCCACGATGGTGGCAGGCTTTTCGTAACGCGCGCCAAAGGTGTGGCCGATCGCCACGCCGGCGATGGAGAAGATAAAGGTCGTGATGCCGATGAGCGACACGGCGGGCACGATGTCGACCGAGAGCGCGGCAAATGAGATGCCCACGGCTAGGGCGTCGATTGAGGTAGCGATGGCGAGGATCAGGTACTCGCCAAGGTCAATCTTTTCGGCATCCTTGCCGTCGCCTTCATCCTCGTCCTCGGTAAATGCCTCCCACAGCATTTTGCCGCCAATGAAGGCGAGCAGGATAAAGGCGATCCAGTGGTCGATGGGGCCGATGATGCCCATGAATTGACTGCCAAGCGCCCATCCGATTACGGGCATGCCGGCCTGAAAACCGCCAAAGAAAAGGCCGAGCACCACGGCGACCTTAAGGTTGATCTTTTTCATGCCGAGACCCTTGCAGATGGATACGGCAAAGGCGTCCATCGAAAGGCCAACGGCGAGCAACACGAGCTCTGCGAGTCCCATAGTCTGGCTCCATCTCTGCGGGCGAGCCCGATTACGCGACTACTCCCTCATTTATATGAGACCCAATGCTACCACATGAGCAGTCAAAGGAGCCCCGTCCCAAATGAGCTACCTAAGCTGTGTTCGCTCATTCTGTAAGCATCGGATTTCGCGAGCGCCGCGGGGACAAACCGTGAGAAACTATTTAGCGTTTATGGAGCGTATACGATGGGAGCGATGCCTTGGATAAGAACGAGCTGCAAAAGCGTATGGAACAGGCTATTCGCCTGACGGCACCTGGCCAGCCGATCCGCACCGCCCTCGATATGATCATCGCCGGTCACCTTGGTGCCCTCATTTGCGTCGGTGACACCGAAAACGTGCTCGCTGCTGGTAACGACGGCTTCCCGCTCAACATTTCGTTCACCTCGAACCGTCTGTTCGAACTCTCCAAGATGGACGGCGCCATCGTTATCGACGGCGACCTCACCCAGATTCTGCGCGCCAACTTCCATCTCAATCCCGATCCCTCGCTCGCCACGAGTGAGACGGGCATGCGTCACCGTACTGCCGCTCGCATGTCGGTGCTCACCGATGCCATCGTGATCTCGGTCTCGGCCCGTCGTGCCGTCGTCAACGTGTACGTCCACGGCAAGAGTTACGAGATCCAGCCCGTCACCACCATCATGAGCTCGGTCAACCAGCTCGTCGCCACGCTTCAGACCACCCGTCAGTCGCTCGACCGCTCCTTGCTGCGCCTGACGGCCCTTGAGCTCGACGACTACGTCACGCTCGCCGACATCACCGGCATCTTCTCGAGCTTCGAGATCATGCAGCAGGCAAAGACCGAGCTTAAGGATTGCATCGTCAAGCTGGGTAATCAGGGCAAGCTCGTGCAGATGCAGCTCGAGCAGCTCGCGGGCTCCAGCATGGATACCGAATACGACTTGATGATCCGCGACTACGCAAGCGATTCCTCTGAGGCCAACGCCGAGAAGATCCGCGCCGAGCTGAGCCGCATGACGCCTAAGGACCTGTCCGACCCGCAGCACGTGGCGGCAGTTCTGGGCTATGACGACCTGGACGAGGATTCCGTCATGACGCCGCTGGGCCTGCGCACGCTTTCGCGCGTGTCCGTCGTGCGCGACGGCGTGGCCGAGAAGATCGTCGACGAGTACGGCTCGTTGCAGGAGCTCATGGACGACATCAGCGAGGATCCGGAGCGCCTGGGCGACTTTGGTGTCAACAACCCTGCCATTCTTGCGGACTCGCTGTACCGCATGAAGGGCACCAAACAGGGGAACGCATAATGGCGCCCGTATGCGCCGTGGTCGTTGCCGGCGGCAGCGGCCAGCGCTTTGGAAATCCCGGCGGCAAGCAGCTCGTTAACGTGGCGGGCCGTCCGCTCATGAGCTGGTCCATCCGCGCGTTCGATCGTAGCGACAAGGTCCGCCACATCGTGGTGGTGTGCCCTGCCGAGCGCCGCGCCGAGATGCGCCGCCTGGCCATCGATCCGTTTGACTATGACACGCCCATCAGCTTCGCCGATGCCGGCGATACCCGTCAGGATTCCACCCGTGCCGGCGTGCATGCGGTTCCGGCGGGTTTCGAATATGTCGCCATCCACGACGGCGCCCGTCCGCTCATCACGACCGAGGCCATCGATCATGCGATCGACGTGCTTGTGGGCGACCGCTCGCTCGACGGTGTCGTATGCGGTCAGCCCGCGATCGACACGCTCAAGATCGTCGACGGCGACAATATCGTCGAGACGCCGCCGCGTGAGCTCTACTGGGCCGCGCAGACACCGCAGATCTTTAGCGTCGACGCCATGAAGCGCGCCCACACCGCAGCTATCGCCGAGGGCTTTATCGGGACCGACGATTCTTCGCTGGTCGAGCGCATGGGCGGGCGCGTCCGCTGTGTCCAGAGCCCGCGCGATAACCTTAAGGTGACGGTGCCCGAGGACCTGCGTCCCGTAACCGCGATTCTGCTTGGCCGCATGGCCGAGGGAGAGGACCTTCCCCATGTTCAGTAACCTGCGCATTGGCCACGGCTACGACGTCCACCGTTTGGTGGAGGGGCGTCGATGTATCATCGGCGGGGTCGACATCCCCTACGAGCGCGGCCTGCTGGGCCACTCGGATGCCGATGTGCTTGCACACGCGCTGGCAGACGCCATTCTGGGAGCCTGCCGCGGGGGAGACATCGGCAAGCTATTCCCCGACACCGATCCCGCCTACGAGGGTGCCGATTCGATGGTGCTGCTCGCTCGCGTGATGGACTATGCGCGCGAGCTGGGCTTTGAGTTTGTCGATGCCGATTGCACCATTGCCTGTCAACAACCTAAGATCACCCCGCACCGCGATGCCATGCGCGCCAACCTTGCCCATGCCCTGGGCGTTGACGTCGAAAACGTGGGCGTCGCCGCCACTACGACCGAAAAGCTCGGTTGGGAAGGCCAAGGCGAGGGAATCGGCGCCTGGGCCGTCTGCCTGCTACAGAAAACCGTTAAGGAGTAACGAATGCGTATCTACAACAGCGCTACCCATAAAAAGGAAGAGTTCCAGCCCATCGAGTCCGGCAGGGTCCGCATGTATGTGTGCGGCCCCACGGTCTACGACAACATCCACATCGGCAATGCCCGCACGTTCATCAGCTTTGACGTGATTCGTCGCTGGCTCATCGCGAGCGGCTACGAGGTCACGTTCGCCCAGAACCTCACCGATGTCGACGACAAAATCATCAAGCGCGCCAACGAGCAGGGCCGTACGGCTGCCGAGGTCGCGACGGAGTTCTCCGACAAGTTCATCGGCGTCATGCGTGCCGCCAACGTGCTCGATCCCGATGTGCGCCCCCGCGCCACCAAGGAGATCGGCCCCATGATCGCCATGATCAAGACGCTCATCGAGCAGGGCCATGCCTACGCAGCCGATAACGGCGATGTGTACTTTGCCGTGCGCAGCGATCCCAGCTACGGTCAGGTCTCGGGCCGCAACATCGATGACCTTATGGTTGGCGCGCGCATCGAGGAGAACGAGGACAAGAACGACCCGCTCGACTTTGCCCTGTGGAAGGCCGCCAAGCCCGGCGAGCCCAGCTGGCCGAGCCCTTGGGGCGAGGGCCGTCCTGGTTGGCACACCGAGTGCGCCGCCATGGTGCATCGCTACCTGGGCACTCCGATCGACATCCACGGCGGCGGCTCCGACCTTGCCTTCCCGCATCACGAGAACGAGTGCGCCCAGGCCACCTGCGCCTGGCACCAGGGCTTCTCCAACACTTGGATGCACACAGGCATGCTGCTGGTAGACGGCGAGAAGATGTCCAAGTCGCTCGGCAACTTCTTTACGCTGGCCGAGGTCCTCGAGCAGCACTCCGCTGCCGCTCTGCGCCTGCTGATGTTGCAGACGAGCTATCGCTCGCCGCTCGACTTTTCTTGGGAGCGCCTGGAGGGTGCCGAAAACTCGCTCACGCGTATCGCCGGTACGGTCGAGAACCTGCGCTGGGCCGCGAACCATGCGACGGCCGATGCCGATGAGGCAGCATCCGAGGCGTTTGCCGCCAAGGCCGCCGAGACCCGCGCCACCTTTAAGGAGTGCATGGACGACGACTTTAACACCGCCGGCGCCATGGGTGCCGTCTTTGGCTTTGTGACCGAGTGCAACCAGTACCTGGAGCAAGCGGGCGACGCTGCCGACAAGACCGCTGCCCTGGCCGCCGCCGATACGCTGGTCGAGCTGCTCGATACGTTTGGCGTTGAGCTCCCCGAGCCCAAGGTCGAGCTGCCGCTGGGTCTGCTAGGCGTTGCCGCCGGCTTGGTCGCCTACACGGGCGACGACGTGGACGAGGCCGCTGCCAAGATTCTCGAGGCCCGCGCCGAGGCCCGCGCCGACAAGAACTGGGATCTGGCCGACGCCATCCGTGACCAGCTCAAGGACCTCGGGCTGACGATCGAGGATACGGCCGCGGGCACTCGTATTAAGAGTCTCTAGTATTTGTCGACCGCTCGAGGTGCGGCAGATTGCCTTGAAAGAGGAGGGCATAGACCTGGTGGTCATGCCCGACGATTGAAAGGCAAGGTGCCGTGGCTCGGACGGTCGATTCTTGTTCGTTATCTATTTAAGGAGGCCGTTTTATGGCCGACAATCGCAAGCGTGCGTCTCGTGGCGGCAAGCAGGCTGCTTCTGGCTCGCGTCCGATTCGCCGCAATGACCGCACTGCCGCGTCCAAGGGTCAGCGCGAGCGCTCCCAAGCCCAGACTGCGCGTCCGCAGCGCGAGCGTGGCCGCGATGCTGTCCAGGCTCCCAAGGGTGAGTTCATCGAGGGTCGCCGCGCTGCTGCTGAGGCGCTGCGCACCGGTTTTCCCATCAAGTGCGCGCTCATTGCCGAGGGCGGGGAGCGCGATGCCGCCTTGTCGCGCCTGGTCGACGACCTCAACGCTGCGGGCGTCCGCATTAAGTATGTGCCGCGCGCGCAGCTCGACGCACTGTCGAGCCACGGCGCTCACCAGGGCATCGCGCTCGAGGTTGGCAACTTCCCTTACGCCGATGTCGCCGACATCCTCGACCGCGCGGGTGACGGACCGGCGCTCGTCGTCGTGCTCGACCATGTGACTGACGACGGCAACTTTGGTGCCATCGTGCGTTCCGCCGAGGTTGTGGGCGCTGCCGGCGTCATCATCGCCAACAAGCGCGCCGCCGGCGTGACCGTGGGCAGCTACAAGACTTCAGCCGGCGCCGTTATGCATCTGTCTATCGCGCAAGTGCCCAACATCGCCCGTGCGCTCGACGATCTTAAGGCCGCCGGCTTTTGGGTGGGCGGTGCCTCCGAGCACGCCGAGGGCAGCTGCTGGGACGCTCCCTTCGAGGGCCGCGTGGCACTTGTCATGGGTTCGGAGGGTGACGGCATCTCGCGCCTGGTGCTCGAGAAGTGCGACTTTTTGACCAAGCTCCCCCAGCGCGGTATGACCGAGAGCCTCAATGTGGCCCAGGCGACCACCGCGCTGTGCTTTGAGTGGCTGCGCCGCAACGCCGGTGAGCTCATGGGGGAGGAGTAGCGCATGTCCAAGAAGAACCGCGCCAAGTCCAAGGCCAAACGCTTTGGCGAAGGCTCGGCCAAGCCGATTGTTTCGGCCGCAACCTATGGCGTGGGCGGCAATGCGTTTGCGCAGGCCATCGCCGATCCGGTCTCGACGGTGCACTCCAATAAGCCCGAGCTGCTGGTGGTCGACGGCTACAACGTGATTCACTGCACGCCGCGCTACGAAAAGCTCGTCTACGACCATTCCGATGATCCGTATTCCAGCGACGTCCACGATATGGCGCGCACGGCGCTCATCAACGACGTTGCCGCGTTTGCCCAGGGCCGCTACGAGGCCGTGATCGTGTTCGACGGTGCGGGCAATATCTCCAGCGAGCGCCCCAACCTGCCGGCCCGCGGCGTGCGTATCGAGTTCTCGCCGACGGGCGTCTCTGCCGATACCGTGGTGCAGAAGCTCTGCATCGAGGCGCGCGAGGAAGGCCGCGCGTGCTCCGTGGTGTCGAGCGACGGCACGATCCAGGCCGTTGTCATGGGCAAGGGCGTTACGCGCATCTCGAGCCGCATGCTGGTGGACGAGATCAAACAGATCGATAACGATGTTCACGAGGCAGAGGAAGCTCCGCAGATCAAGATGACCCTGGGTAGCCGCCTGAGCCCCGAGGCCCTGGCCAAGCTCAAGGCGTTGCGCGGACGGTAGGGGAGCTGGCGGGGCAATGCTGCTTTGCTAACTCCATTCAGCGATGTCGATCATTCTTTCGAGGCGCCACGTTAGCGCCTCTTTTAGATAAGGCAGTCTCGCTGCTAGGGCATCGTTTTTAGACAGAATCTCGATTGCCTCGTCGACAAAGCCTTTGAGTTTGTCTCCATCGAACCAGCCCATGTCCTCGACGAGCAGCATTTGTTTGGCGGGGCTTGAATGAAACTGCGCGCTGGTAAAACTGTGCTCTCCCGCCCTAAGCTCCTCAAGAGAAATGTTGCACCAGAGCGATGAGCCCGAATCGAAGATGGGGGCTGGCCTGCAGACTAGTGAGTTGACGTTTCGCACGAGGCCGAAGTTGCGCCAATGACGATCGTAGTTGGCGATGATGTCGTCGCACACGATCATGCGGTCAAGGGCATCCTTAACGCCTGTCACCCCGAGCTCCTCGCAGTTTGCTACATATCGCTCGTAGTCGGTTAGCCGTTCATCTGCGTTTGCGTGCTGGTTTACATAGAACGCAGGGACATACTCTTCTTCATCAGTTAAGAAGACATCGCATATGCTCATGGCGGAAGTGCCCGTGCCCTCGAGCGAGTAAGGCACATAATCGCAGGCGTTTAGGATGCGCCGGTGGAGCGCGGTCGCCACCAGCTCGTTATAAGGTTCTTGGTTCAGGTGCGCTCCTGCCTTATGCAGAATTCGACGCCCGCCCTCGCACGTCCAGTACTTTTGAAGATTGCCGTCCGAGGTGTTATCGGGCTTTGCGGCAGCCGCTTTTCCCTCTGGGGCAAAGGGCGCAATGGACAGCGAGACGTCATCAAAGGCGTTATTGAAGAAGTTGATATCCTCCCAGGCGAGACCGGAATCTTGGGGTCTAATCCAATACTGGTCGGATAGGGAGATGCCGAGATTTCGCTGTACGAGTTCATCGGGAACATCGACTGCGGCTTCTGCAAGCAGGGAGGTTAGCCCAATGCGTGCGAGCGGGATACCGCGGCCGCGCCACCAGATGCGGAAGGAGTCGAGCGATACAGGTTTGCTGGGAGCAAAAACTCCAATAGGGGCGTGGGCACGATCGACGTCGGCGCCGATGTGGGTGAAGTCTTTCCGTGATCTGCTGTAGACCAGCTGGGCTACTTCGTGCGTGCGGTTCATGAGGGTAAATGCGATTTCGCTTTTCCCATGCCCGCGACGAGGCCGTCCCCCTCTTTTGGTTGCGGAGCGGAGTCGCGTGTCTACGCTGTCTTTGTCGATAAGCCACACGCCAGAAGCCTTGCGGGCGGTCAGCGCGCCGTTCTTAATGAGCTCCTGCACCCTGCGCGGGGTGATGCCGAGCAGCTCGGCTGCTTCCTTTGTAGTCAACATCGCGAAACCCTTCGCTAAAACGAATAGTTTTATATAGCCAATTGTAATTAAAACTATTCGTTCTGGCGAATGGTTTTAAGATTGAGGGCGCACTGACAGAAATGAACGGGCCTGGTATGCGCTGTTGCTGGATTTTGCATATTTGTATATCGCCGTGCGGCCTGTTGCGCCCCGTCCGCAATTCCATTATTCTTAACAGGCTTCGCGCGAAAGCGCCAAGTGTGCCAGTGTGGCGCAACGGTAGCGCAACTGATTTGTAATCAGTGGGTTGCAGGTTCGATTCCTGTCACTGGCTCCATGAGAGTTTCGGGCTCTGTTCCTTGTGGGACAGGGCCCGTTTCTTTTTTGTTGATAAGTATCGGGCAAAGCGTCCGTCTCGTCCCCCAATTAGTCTCAATCTGTAACACCAAGACGGTTTAATCGTTTCTAACTGTTACAGAATGAGACGTGAGCTGGGGTCTCTGCGTAATATCTCAATCTGTAACAGATAGGGGAGAAAATGTTCTCTAGATGTTACAGATCGAGACAAAGGCCGGACCGGCTCCAGTCATCCACGCTCGGTCAAGCCAGAGAAGCCCGATCACGACCTATATATAGGTGTAAATAAGCCGGTATCGGAGTTCGATCCTGAAGGTGTACTCCACTACACCAAAGTGTTGCCTCGGGAAATGTCACCAGCGTAGCGAAATTCACCGTCCTTCATATCTAAACCCAACAAAATCGCAGGTCACAGGTATATAGATACGCCCGGCACCGTGTATCTAGAGGTTTTCGTTGACAGCCCCCAAGGTGGCATCGTATTATCTTCTTCGTTCGCGGGGGCGGCGGTCCAAAAGACCAAAGAACCTGCGGATACTTGAACGATTGGGAGTTTGCCCGAGTGGTTAATGGGGACGGGCTGTAAACCCGTTGGCTCTGCCTACATAGGTTCGAATCCTATAGCTCCCACCCGTCAAGTGCCTGTATAGCTCAGTCGGTAGAGCACTTCGTTGGTAACGAAGAGGTCACCAGTTCAAGTCTGGTTGCAGGCTCCATCCGGCGGTGTAGCTCAGTTGGTTAGAGCACACGGTTCATACCCGTGGCGTCACTGGTTCGAATCCAGTCACCGCTACCATAGGTAACACGGTGGCTTCTCAATAGTATGTTGAGAGGCCACTATGGTATAAAGGCAAAGTCCCGTCCGGGGACGACCTGTTAAGAGGAGGGCTTTATGGCCAAAGAGAAGTTTGAGCGCACTAAGCCGCATGTTAACATCGGCACCATTGGTCACGTCGACCACGGCAAGACCACGCTGACCGCTGCCATCACCAAGGTTCTCTCCGAGACCGAGGGCTGCAAGGCTGACTTCACTGCGTTCGAGAACATCGACAAGGCTCCCGAGGAGCGCGAGCGCGGCATTACGATCTCCGTCTCCCACGTCGAGTACGAGACTGCTGCCCGTCACTACGCTCACGTTGACTGCCCGGGCCACGCTGACTACGTCAAGAACATGATCTCCGGTGCTGCTCAGATGGACGGCGCTATCCTGGTCATCGCCGCTACCGACGGCCCCATGGCTCAGACCCGCGAGCACATCCTGCTCGCCCGTCAGGTCGGCGTTCCCTACATCGTCGTCTTCCTGAACAAGTGCGACATGGTTGACGATGACGAGCTCATCGACCTCGTCGAGATGGAGACCCGTGAGCTCCTCTCCGAGTACGATTTCCCCGGCGACGACATCCCCGTCATCCGTGGTTCCGCTCTGGGCGCTCTCGAGGGCGACGCCAAGTGGATGGACGCTATCCGCGAGCTCATGAACGCCGTCGACGAGTACATCCCGACGCCTGCTCGTAACAACGACCTCCCCTTCCTGATGGCCGTTGAGGACGTTATGACCATCTCCGGCCGTGGTACCGTTGCTACCGGCCGTGTCGAGCGCGGTGAGCTCAAGCTCAACGAGCCCGTCGAGATCGTCGGCATCAAGGACACCCAGAACACCGTCGTTACCGGTATCGAGATGTTCCGTAAGTCCATGGACTTCTGCGAGGCTGGCGACAACGTCGGTCTGCTGCTCCGTGGCATCAAGCGCGAGGACATCGAGCGCGGCCAGGTTCTCTGCAAGCCCGGTTCGGTTACCCCGCATACCAAGTTCACCGGCGAGATCTACGTTCTGACCAAGGAGGAGGGCGGCCGTCACACCCCGTTCTTCGATGGTTATCGTCCTCAGTTCTACTTCCGTACCACCGACGTTACCGGTACGGTCAAGCTTCCCGAGGGCACCGAGATGGCTATGCCTGGTGACCACATCACCATCGAGGGCGACCTCATCCACCCGATCGCCATGGAGGAGGGCCTGCGCTTCGCTATCCGCGAGGGTGGCCACACCGTCGGTTCGGGCATCGTCTCCACGATCATTGAGTAAATTAGCTCTCTGATATAGCTGACTTAGAGAACCCGGCACTTATATGGGTGCCGGGTTCTTTTCTGCAATGGACATTGAGCCGTTGCTGGTGTCGAGAGGATCGATAATGGTCCTGGGTGCACCGTCGATTAGCTCTCGCTGGCTTCATTGATGTGTTCCAAATATGAATGGATCCACCGAGAACCAATTGACTCGAGGTTTTCGTTGACAGCACTTACGTAGAGCTGATAAAGTACCAACTCGTGCCCGTACGGGGCGGAAATGAAAGGTTCAGGATACATGCGTACTCTAGTTACTCTTGCGTGCACTGAGTGCAAGCGCCGCAACTATACGACAACCAAGAACAAGGCGAACATGCCTGATCGTATGGAGATCAAGAAGTATTGCCCCTGGTGCCGTCACCACACGCTGCACAAAGAGACCCGCTAGTCTCTAGTCACATACGCCAGTAGTTCAATTGGTAGAGCATCGGTCTCCAAAACCGAGTGTTGAGGGTTCGAGTCCTTCCTGGCGTGCCAGTCATTATTCCGTAAGCTCCCATTGGGGGCTTACGGTTTACTCATGTATAAGCGCATTGCGCGGAGGTAACCCAAATGGCCAACAAGAAGAACAAGAAGAAGGCTCAGCAGCCGGCACCCGCCAAAAACGCTGCCGCCAACTCCAAGGTTGAGGCCAAGAAGGCCGTTGCCAAGAAGAACGAGAAGGCTGCGAAGTCCAAGAAGAACGAGAAGCCTGGTTTCTTCGCCCGCACCAAGAAGTATTTCGCTTCGGTCAAGTCCGAGATGAAGCGTGTCACGTGGCCCGATAAGAAGGAGCTCGTGAACTACTCGGTCGTCGTTTGCGCGTCTCTGATCGTCGTCGGCGTCGTCATCGCTCTGCTCGATGCTGGCTTTGGCGAGGCTCTTGCTCTGTTCTCTGGATTGAGGGGCTAAACCATGTCTAAGCGTTGGTACGTCGTTCACACTTACTCTGGATACGAGAACCGCGTTAAGTCTGATCTCGAGCATCGTATCGAGACTATGGGCATGCAGGACCGTATCTTTGATATCGAGATTCCTATGGAGCGCGTCACTGAGATTAAAGAGGGTGGCAAGCGCGAGACCAAGGATTCCAAGATTTTCCCGGGTTATGTTCTGGTCCGCATGGAGATGGATGACGATGCATGGACGTGCGTTCGCAACACGCCCGGCGTCACCGGTTTCCTGGGCGGCAACGGCAAGCCCGCTCCGCTTTCCCGCGACGAGTACAATAAGATGACTCGTCGTCCCGGTAAGGGTGATTCGCCCAAGCGTACCTCGGTTGATATTGAGGTCGGCACGTCCGTCCGCGTCACCGATGGCCCGCTTACCGACTTTGATGGCAAAGTCTCCGAGGTTAACACCGAGGCTGGCAAGCTCAAGGTCACGCTGATGATCTTTGGCCGCGAGACGCCGGTCGAGCTCGACTTTAACCAGGTCGCTGTCATCGCTTAAGTTTTCGTCCGTTCGCGCGAGCGTGCTTCTTCTGTGACTGCTCATCTCAGGAGTGCTTCTAACACGTGCGTGCTTACGATATAGCAAGTACTTCACACTCGTGATTCGAAAGGAATGACCATGGCTGAGAAGAAAGTTGCCAACGTCATTAAGCTCCAGATTCCTGCTGGTGCCGCTAACCCCGCTCCTCCCGTCGGCCCCGCCCTGGGCGCTGCTGGCGTGAACATCATGCAGTTCTGCCAGGCCTTTAACGCCGAGACGCAGGACAAGAAGGGCGACATCATCCCCGTTGAGATCTCTGTCTACGAGGATAAGTCCTTCTCCTTCATCACCAAGACCCCGCCGGCGGCTCACCTCATCAAGAAGGAGCTGAACCTCAAGTCTGGTTCCGCTAAGCCCCAGGCCGACAAGGTTGGTCAGCTCTCCCAGGAGCAGCTCACCAAGATCGCCGAGATCAAGATGCCGGACCTCAATGCCAACGACATTGACGCCGCCAAGAAGATCATCGCCGGTACCGCCCGCTCCATGGGCGTCACCATCGCTGAGTAGCGATTTCTTTAGGTAATGACGGGTGTTCCGACCGGGGCGCCCGTTATATGTGTGCAATAGGGCACACGATACGATGTGGGAGGGCTCACGCCCGTTTAACCACAGGAGGTAATGCACATGGCTAAGCATGGTAAGAGCTATAACGCCGCTGCCGAGAAGATCGACCGCGCCACGCTCTACACCCCCCTTCAGGCTGCCAAGCTCATCAAGGAGCTCGACACCGCCAAGTTCGACGAGACCGTCGAGGCCCACTTCCGTCTGGGCATCGATACTCGTAAGGCTGACCAGAACATCCGTGGTTCCATCTCCCTGCCCCACGGCACCGGCAAGACCGTTCGTGTTGCCGTCTTCGCCGAGGGCGAGAAGGCCCGCGAGGCCGAGGCCGCCGGTGCCGACATCATCGGTTCCGACGAGCTCGTCGCCCAGATCCAGAAGGGCGAGATCAACTTCGACGCCGCTATTGCTACGCCGAACATGATGGCCAAGGTTGGCCGCATCGGTAAGATCCTTGGTCCCCGTGGCCTCATGCCGAACCCCAAACTCGGCACCGTGACCATGGACGTCGCCAAGATGGTCTCCGAGCTCAAGGCTGGCCGCGTTGAGTACCGCGCCGACCGCTACGGCATCTGCCACGTGCCCCTGGGCAAGAAGTCCTTCTCTGAGCAGCAGCTCGTCGAGAACTACGCTGCCCTGTACACCGAGATCCTGCGCGTCAAGCCCTCTTCTGCTAAGGGCAAGTACGTCAAGTCCATCTCCGTGTCTTCCACCATGGGCCCTGGCGTCAAGGTCGATCCCGCTGTCCAGCGTGACTTCCTGGCTGAGTAACTGCTAGTTACTGCCTCAGCAAAGCAAGCATTGCTAAAGGAACCCGGTTCTGCCTCGTGCAGGACCGGGTTCTTTGCTATCTCGGGACAAAACCACCACAAAGGGGACAGGCACCTTCGTGGTGCTTTTGCCTCGGTTGCTTCAAAATCCCCACTTCGCGTCGTTTCGACTGTGTTGCACTTTAGCGCGATGTAGTGAATGCCCGAGGCTGAAAGGAGCCAGACATGTTCTATAACACGCAGCAGCTCCTAGGCCTAGCGCTACTAGATGGGATAGCGCGCTAGGGTTGCAATCTCGCTATAACGATGAGTTGTACCCGGGTGCGCTATCGTCAGCTGCTTTTGGGCGTGATGAGCGACACGGGTATTTTTCTATCTTGGGGCACTCCATCTCGCCTGAAAGCCATCTGTATCTCAGGCCTATCAGGTGGAAATCATGAGTCGCAAAATCGCAATCTTTGACACTACGCTGCGCGACGGGGAGCAGCCTCCCGGCGTCAGCATGAATACTGAGGGAAATATCGTCATCGCACGTCAGCTGGTGCGCATGAACGGGGATGTGATCGAGGCGGGCTTTCCCATCTCGAGCCCCGGCGATTTTCGCTCGGTGCAGGAGATTGGCAAGATCGCGGGCGACCGGTGCACGGTATGGAGTCTCACCCGTGCGGTCGACTAGGATATCGAAGTGGCCGCAGAAGCCCTCAAGACGGCTCAGAGGCCCCGTATCCATACCGGCCTGGGGTAAGCCAGCCATCTGCGCGATAAGCTCCATATGACCGAGGATGAGGCTAGCATCAGTCGGTGGCCCTAAGTGGGATTCGACCGATCCGGCTGCCCCACGCCGCGAGCTTACCGGCGGCATTTACTTTGGCAAGCACGATCGTTTCTACGACGAGGACGGCGCGGGCGCTAATGGCGCTGCGGGCCAGCGTGCGGTCGATGTGATGGAGTACCGCGAGTTCGAGGTGGAGCGCATTGCCCGTCAAGCGTTCGAAGCGGCCCGCAAGTGTCGCGGTAAAGTGACGAGCGTGGATAAGCGCAACGTGCTGGAGACGAGCCGCATGTGGCGCGAGGTCGTGCATCGCGTGCATGATGAAGAGTGCCCCGATGTGCAGCTCGAAGACCTGCTTGTCGATAACGCCGCTATGCAGCTCATCAACCGACCGGGCGACTTTGACGTCGTAGTTACGGAGAACATATTCGGCGACATTCTCTCCGACGATGCTGCACAGATTACGGGCTCGCTCGGCATGCTCGCCTCTGCTTCGCTGGGCGACGGCGTTTCGCTGTTCGAGCCGAGCGCTGGCAGCGCGCCCGATATCGCAGGGCTCAGTATTGCTAATCCGCTCGCACAGATCCTGTCGGCGGCAATGCTGCTCACGTACGCGCTCGACATGGGCGAGCAGGCCGTCTTAGTCGAAAATGCTGTGGCCCATGTGCTCGACGAAGGTTGGCGTACCCGCGACATCGCCGACGCCAACACCCCTGCTGATAAGATCCTCCGCACCGCTCAGATGGGCGATAAGGTCATCGCTGCCCTGTAGCGTCGAGAGTCCGGAACCACCACAAAGGTGCCTGTCCCCTTTGTGGTGGTTACCAGGGGGTTCTGGCGGTCGAGGACTCGATGGCCTCATGGCGCTTGAGCTCGCGGCGCATGGTTTGCGAATTGAGCCAGGCTGCTTGCCAGCCACGGATGGGGTAGCGCGTCTCGTCGAGTTCAAACTGCGTATAGCCGCAGGCGTTGATGATCGTTGTCCCGCATGCGTGCTGACGCTCGCGCTGAAAATTGCAACCGTAGCTTTGGTGCACATGCCCGTGCACCATGTAGTCGGGATTCCAGGATTCGAGTGCCGTGTTAAAGCATTCGAATCCTCGATGCGGCAGATCATCCAGATCGCCCACGCCGGCGGCGGGCGCATGGGTGAGCAAGATGTCGCAGCCGCCGACCATCCTCACTTTGTGGGACAGCTTGCGCACGCGCTTGGCCATCTCGCGCTCGGTGTACATGTTGGCGCCATCTCGGTAGCGCATGGAGCCGCCAAGCCCCGCAATGCGAACGCCGCGATACACGTACACGGTGTCTTCGACACAGATGCAGCCGCCCGGTGCATGACGTGCGTAGCGGTCATCGTGGTTGCCGCGGACGTAGATGAGCGGTTTGTTGATGACCGTGACCAAAAACTCAAGATAGTCCGGGTCCA
The DNA here is from genome assembly GCF_003474365.1 of Collinsella sp. AF38-3AC. NCBI lineage: Bacteria > Bacillati > Actinomycetota > Coriobacteriia > Coriobacteriales > Coriobacteriaceae > Collinsella > Collinsella sp. AF38-3AC. Next base: position 180,815 of record NZ_QROM01000002.1, on the reverse strand, counting down.
GGTCGCCGGCAGACAGAATCAGGTCGACACCCTCAAGGCGCTCCTTGCGAAAGCACTCCCAAAGGCATCGTTCTTCGGTATCTGCTATGGCAAGGATCTTCATAGGGCGGTAACCCCCGGCTCATCGTCGAGCTGCGGAATGGTGCCCACCACGTTGTCCGCCAGCCAATTCATCTCGACAATCTGCGTGCTCGGCAGTGGGGGAAAGCCCTCAATCTGCACCACGCCGTCTTGGCTATGGAGCTCGCCGCCAAATGGATTGATGGAGCCCTCGACGATGCCATTGCGGAGTAGCTGAACAAGCTTGCGCGTCTGGTAGGGTAGGCCCGGAGCATAACGGATGTCGATAACACCTGAGCTCATGCCGTACCAGTAGTTGACGGCGCGAACCTGGCTGTCGTCACTGGTCTCATCCCAGGTGCCATGCAGCAGGCTTCGCACGATAAGCTCGTAGTATCGGCCCCAGTTCCATACCGGCATGGCAATGCCGACAGCCTTGCCATCGACCAGACGGTGGAGTCCGTAGGCCGTGGGGTCTTCGAGTGACTTTGACATGTCGGCGCCGGTCATGACGCTCACACCTTCGCGGCACATGGCCTCGGCAAGGCCTCCGGCGGGCACATCGCCCCAGGTCAGGATAATTTGCGCACGGGGGTCGAGCAGCGAGGCGCCAATCGCAAAGGCGTTGATCTCGCTGAGCGCGCCCGAGGCGAAGACCGACGCGTGGTAACCGATGCGGTGGTTGTCCGCCATGCTGGCGGCAAGGGCGCCCAAGAGAAATTTGGCCTCGTACATCTTGCCAAAGTACGAACGGACGCTTTGGTGGGGAAGGCCGATAGAGCAGTTGAGGAATCGCACCTGAGGATACTCGACGGCAGCCCTGAGCGTGTATTCCATCAGGCGGTGCGAGGTCGAGAAAATGACGTTTGCTCCATGTATGACAGCCGTTTCCACGGCGGCGTAGAACACGTCCGGATCGTGGCAGTTTTCGAACGCCTCGGTGCGCACGATGCCGCCAAAGTGCTCGTCAAGATATTGGCGCCCTTGATCGTGCAGGCTGTCCCAGCTCGATGTCGCACAGGGGAATTCGTGGATAAAGGCGATGCGCAGGGGATTGGTCGCCGAGTAGACGGTCTTGCCCATAAAGAAGTTGAGCACGCCGGAGGTGGACTTGGCGGGCGACTCTTCCTCGTTGGGTTGAGGGGCTTCGACAAGATCGACCTTGTCCTCGTCACTTTTGCCGGCAATGACCAGCTCGCGCCAAATCTTGCACAGGCGGTTAACGACGATATCCGTCGGCGTATCCAGCAGGCGGTCCTGGTTGTACACATTGAGGTAGACGAGCATGGCGTCGGCGGGCGCAATGTCCAGATGGTCGCCACCTGCGCGAAGGTAAGCGCGCTTAAAGAGCAGGAAGGTGTGGCGCAGGTAGTCGACCTTTTTCTGCGGCCATTTTTCGATAAGGTTCTGACCGAGCATCTTGGCGAGCGTCTCGTAGCTTCCCTCGCGCGAGAACTCGATCTCGTATAGGGGACAGACGTGCCAAAACGCACAGAACTCACCGTACAGGCGGCTTTCGACGGAATCCCATTTGCCGGGGTAGAGACGGGTGATCTTGGCGGAAACCGTTGGGGCGTCCAGGAATTTGAGGACACTGACGCGCTTGTTGCCCTCTTGGACGTAAAACCGATGCATGAACTCGGTTACGATGACGGGATCGCGATAGCCCTCGGTCACCTGGATGTCGTAGAGGTTGGACCACTTGCGGGCGAACTCGGTGCTAAACGGCAGCAGGGGCATAAAGTTGCACGAAAAGGCGGACTGGCGGCCCTTGGTAACCGTACCGGCGACCATTTCGAGCGGAATATCCCGCAGGCCGACGTTCTCTCGCTGACCTAAGGGGAGCTGAGCAACCAGGCTATCGAGGTCCGTAAGGTACGGGTGCTCGCTTTGGCTGATGGCGCGACGGCGTCCCTGCTCGCCGCGCTTGCGTGCTTGACGATAGGCCTCTTCCATGGTGTCTACTCCCTTAGTCGTTTAAACAACTATATATATCATGGTACCACGAATGAAAACCACCACAAAGGTGCCTGTCTCCTTTGTGGTGGTTTAGGCAATGAGGGGAGCGATGGCACGAATGCAGGCGTCGGCAGCGGTGAAAGTGGTGCTGTCGTCGCTGACGATAAAGATAATCTTTCCTTTGATGCCAAAGTCGCCGATCTCGCTAAAGAGCACGTAGGGCTCCTTGTCAAAGCCCGAGATGGGCGAGACAGCCGTTTTGGTTGCGCTCGTGAGCTCGTCTGCCAGCGCGTCAAGGGAAGCCCATTTAGACGTGTCCTTTACGGCAACGGGCACGGCCACGCGCCCAAAGGGCATCAGATGCACGAGTGTGTTCTTGGAGATGTTGGAGTTGGGCACAATGATGGTCTGTCCACAGGCATCTTCGATGGTCGTGTGGCGCCAGGTGATGTCTTGGACCACGCCGGATACGCCGCCGACCTCGATATTGTCGCCGGGCTTGATGATGCCCATAAACGTCACTTGCATGCCGCCGATAAGGTTTGAGAGAGTGTCCTGAAAGCCGAGCGAGATGGCGATGCCGCCGACGCCAAGAGCGGCGACGAGTGCGTTTGCGTTGATGCCAAAACAGTTGTCGAGGATAAAGCTGCCGCCGATCATCCAGATGACGGCGCGCGCGATGTTGATGAAGATGCTCGATGAAGGGAGTGGGTTATCGTCGCGGTTAAGCAGGTGGTGCAGGGTCTTGGACGCGACTTTGGCGGCAACGGCGGTGCCGATGGCCAAGATGCCGGCCCAGATGATGTTGTGGACCCATCGTTGTGCAAAGAAATGAAGAATTGGCTCAAACAATTCCATGTAGGGAAACCTCCTCATGATCGTCCAACCATGATACCCACCAAGAAGCCCGTCCGATCAAATTCTGACGGGCTTCTGTGCTCGATATAAGGTTTGCACGGCGGGGCTGCAAGGCCCGGCGGTGTAGCTTAGCGTCGACGCTTCCAGATAATGCCGAGAATGATGATGACGATGCCGCCGATGAGGCATGCGCCGACCATAGCCAGCGTGCGGTCTCCCGTTGCGGCGAGCTTACCGGTCGTCTTCTTGGTGATGACCTTCGTGGTCGTCGTATCCGTCTGAGGCGAGGGCTGAGGCGTCGGGGCCGGTGTGGGCGTGGGGTCCACGGCGGCGGAGCCAAAGCTGATGGTGCCCGCGAGCGAGGCCATCTTGCTCTCCCAGCTGTTCTGCCCGATCAGCGCCCTTAGTGCTGACTCGCAGGTACCCCACTCGGTGTGCTTGGTGGCGTTTGCGAAGGTGGGGAAGTCGGTCGTGTTGGTGATGATGTAGTTGTTGGTGGCGACGGTATAGGTCTTGGCGGGGTCGAGCATGCTGCCATCCTTGGTGAGTGTGGCGCTCACGATGCGCTTGCCTTCGGACTGCGTCCAATCGATTGTCACGTTGATGCCGCCGAAGGAAAGGACACTGCCGGAGTCGTCGCGCCACTTGTACATGTCTTGCGCCTCCTGCTCGGTGTGGCCGGCCGCCACGTAGGCTTGCTGAAGCTCGTAGCTGTGATTGCACTCGTCACTGATCTGCAGCGAGTGCTCGAGCGCTGCCAGGAAGTCCGCACCGGTCATGGTCCAGGTCTCCACGGTGTTGCCGTAGGGCGAGATAGCGATGACGTTGCCGGCGGTCACATCGCCCGCCGCGATGCCGCCGCGGATGCCGCCCGCGTTCTCGATGGCAAGGTCTGCGCCCGTCAGGTCAAGATAGGAGCCGCAGATCACATGTCCGATGGTCTGGGCCTTGGTGGTGTCGCCCTTCTTGCTGGGACGGAAATCGGCGGTGCGCACCATTTCCCAACCATGCGTGCCTGCGGCGTCCTCGCCGTAGAAATAATTGGTAGAGCTCGTGCCGAGCACCTCGCTCGATGCGGCGCTAAAGGCATCGTCGAGCGGCTTGATCTTGTTGTTGCTGACCTCATCAAGGATGCTCTGATAGGTGGAGCCCTTGTTGGGGTCGGTTAAAAGAACGTTTACGTCCTTGGCGGTATAGAGCTTCTCGTCGCTTTTGCCTGCGTATACCGCCACCGTGTCATCGTCGGTGCTTTCGGTGCCCTTGGTGTCGTACTCGTAGGGGACGGAAAGCAGTCCCACCTCGGCAAAGGCACTGCCCGCCTCGACAACGTGGATTGTCTTGCCGTCGGCTCCCGTCACCTTCTCGTTAAGGTTGATGTGCTCGTGGCCTGCGATAAGGGCATCGACGCCACGGAGCCGCGTGGCAAAGGTCTTGGCGTCGAGCGTGTGCGCGATACACACAACAACATCGCAGCCCTCCTTGCGCAGCTGCTCCGCCTCGGCATTGATGGCGTTCGCGGCACTCGAGAAGCTGGTGCCCGCGACCAGGTCCGCGCGCAGCGAGGAACCTAGCGACTCATCCATGGCTCCGACGACGCCGACCTTAATCTTGTAGTTAAACGTGGAACTGTCCTCGCCGTCCTTCCAAGTGCGGTTGAGCGTTTTGGTGATGCTCGAGCTCCATACGCCGTTCGAGGACGTTGCATTCGCGCAAAGCATGGCGAAGGGCGTGCCGGTGGTGCTGTGGCCGGTCATGGCGCGGAGCTTGTCCGCGCCGTAGCTCCAGTCGTGGTTGCCCGGCGTGGTCGCGTCGTAGCCGTCGGCATAGAAGGTGTCCATGAGCTCGGCGATGCTTTTGCCCTCGCTCATGGTGGCGAAGGACTGTCCATGGAAGGTGTCACCCGCATCGAGCAGAAGATCGGGGGCGTTGCCCTGGGCGCTATAGAGGACTGCCAGTCCGTCAAAGCCCACAGTGCCGGTGCCCTTGCTTGCGTTGTAGCTGTACTTGTAGCTGCCGTGGATATCGTTGGTGTGCATGACGGTCACGGAGTCGTTGATCGCCTGGGGCAGATCGCTCGCAAGGGCGAGGCTGGGTGCGCCAGTGAACACGCCGGCAAGCAGCGCGGCGGTTAACGCAAGGCAGGGGACGAATCTTTTCATGGCAGTCTCCTTAGTCCTTAACAAAAACCACCACAAAGGTGCCTGTCCCCTTTGTGGTGGTTTTCTAAGTCGTTAGCTTAGCAGCATGCGGTCGTTGGCGAGCTCGCCGCCCGAGACCTCCTCGAACTTCTGCAGCAGGTCGGCGACGGTGAGCGACTTTTTCTCGTTGCCTGCCACATCGTAGATCACGTGGCCCTCGTGCATCATTATCAGACGGTTGCCCAGACGGATGGCGTCGTTCATGTTGTGTGTGACCATGAGCGTGGTCAGGTGGTTCTCGTCGACGATTTCCTCGGTCAGGTTGAGCACCTTCGATGCCGTCTTGGGGTCGAGGGCCGCCGTGTGCTCGTCGAGCAGCAGCAGGCGCGGCTTGGTGAGCGTGGCCATCAGCAGGGTGAGTGCCTGGCGCTGGCCACCCGAGAGCAGGCCGACCTTAGCGTTGAGGCGCGTATCCAGACCAAGGTCCAGACGCTTGAGCAGCTCAACGTACTCGTCCTTCTCGGCCTTGGTGACGCCCCACGAAAGACCGCGATGCTGGCCGCGGCGCTTGGCGAGGGCCAGGTTCTCGGCGATCTGCATGTCGGCTGCGGTGCCGCGCATGGGGTCCTGGAACACGCGGCCCAGGTACTTGGCGCGCTGCGACTCGCTCAGGCGCGAGATATCGGTGCCGTCGAGCTCGATAACGCCCGAATCGAGCGGATACACGCCGGCGATCATGTTGAGCAGCGTGGACTTGCCGGCGCCGTTGCCGCCAATCACGGTTACAAAGTCGCCGTCGTTAAGGGTGAGGTCGACACCGGTGAGCGCGCGCTTCTCGGTGACGGTGCCCTTGTTAAAGGTCTTCTTGACGTGTGAGAGCTTAAGCATCTGCCTCATCTCCCTTCGTGTAGGAGCTGCGGAGCTTATAGCGCTCCCAAACCACGGGCACGCACAGGGCCACGGCCACGATCACGGCGGAGAGCAGCTTCATGTCGTTGGCGTCCATGCCCAGCTGCAGCACGATGGCGCGGATAAGGAAGTACACCACGGAGCCAAAGACGGCGGAGGCAAGACGGACGCTAAACTGCGTGAGTCCGCCGGGCAGCAGGCGACCGAGCACTTCGCCGATGACGATGGCGGCAAGGCCGATAACGATGGCGCCTGTGCCCATGCCAATGTCGGCATACTTTTGGCTCTGGCAGATAAGCGCACCCGAAAGGCCGATGAGGGCGTTGGAGAGCACGAGAGCGATCATCTTGGTGGAGTTGGTGTTAACGCCCAAGGCGCGGATCATGTACTCGTTGTTGCCGGTGGCGCGCAGCGCGGAGCCGATCTCGGTACCAAAGAACCAGTACAGGATGGCAACGATGGCCACGGCGAGCAGGATGCCCAAGATGATGGCAACGGTGGACTGCGGCAGGCCCGTCATGTTGCTAACAGACGAGAAGATGGTGCCCTTGGCAAGGATGGGCGTGTTGGATTTGCCCATGATGCGCAGGTTGACGGACCACAGGCTGATCTGGGTGAGGATTCCGGCGAGGATCGCGGGAATCTCGAAGACGGTGGTCAGAATGCCCGTGACCGCGCCCGCGATGGCGCCGGCGCACATGCCGGCCAGCACGGCGAGCAGCGGGTCGACGTTATTGTTGACGATGAGTACGGCGCAGACGCAGCCGCCGAGGGCAAAGCTGCCGTCGCAGGTCATATCGGGGATGTCGAGCAGGCGGAACGTGATAAACACGCCAAGCACCATAATGCCCCAGAGGACGCCCTGCGAAACGGCGCCCTGCAATGCAATGAGCATGCTTCATACCTCCTAGGATAGGGTGGACACGTGATGTTCCATAATAGCGGTAACAATGAATATAAGAGCGGCAGGCAAACGTTTTGTTTTATCTGAAACAAGCAGGGCGAACGTCGGTCTATGACGTTCGCCCCAAGGACTCAGATATTGAATAACGCAGCTATGGCGCGAGAACGAACCCTAGATGTGTTACGGCGCATGGTGCTACTCGTCCAGGGCGGAAAGGTCGATGCCCAGCGCCTCGGCCATCTCGTCGTTCTTGACGACGACCAAGTCCTTGCTCGAGAGGTGCTCGACAGCCATATCCTCGGGCTTGGCCTCGCCCTTCAGGATCTTAACGGCCATCTCGCCCGCGGCATAGCCCAGGTCCTCATAGTTGATGGAGAGGGTGAACAGACCGCCGGCCTTGCACATGCCCTCCTCGCCGGTAACGAAGGGGAGCTTGTTCTCCTTGCAGATCTGACCGACCTGCGAAGCGCCCGCGGCGATGGTGTTGTCGGTGGGGGAGTAGAGCGCGTCGACCTTGCCCACGGCGGACTCGACGACGGACTGGATCTCGTTGGAGCTCGAGACGGTGAAGTCGGCGTACTCCAGGCCAAGCTTGTCGAGTTCCTTCTTGGCGGCCTTGATTTGGACGTCGGAGTTGGACTCGGCGGTGCAGTAGAGCAGGCCGACCTTCTTTACGTCGGGCAGGACCTTCTGCATCATCTCGAGTTGCTCGGCGACCGGGGTAAGGTCGGAGGCGCCGGTGACGTTGGTGCCGGGCCTGTCGTTGTCCTGGACCAGGCCGGAGGCGGCGTAGTCGGTGATGGCGCAGCCCACGATGGGGATATCCGCCGTGGCACCGGCAGCAGCCTGTGCGGCGGGCGTGGCGATGGCGTAGATCAGGTCGACGCCATCGCCCACGAACTTGTCGGCGATGGACTTACACGTGGACTGGTCGTTCTGGGCGTTCTTCTGGTCGATCTTGACCTTAAGGCCGCTTTTCTTGATGGCCTTGACAAAGCCGTTGTTGGCGGCATCGAGTGCGGAGTGCTCGGTGAGCTGCAGAACGCCGATGGTGTAGTCGGAACCGGCGGCAGCAGAGCCGGAACCAGAGTTGCCGCCGCATCCGGCGAGCGGGGCGAGCGCGAGCAGGCCGGCGGAGACCAGAAGGCTCCTGCGGCTGATGGTGATGTCCTTCATATCATTACCCCCAGTATAAAAATGGCTGGAAACACTGCACTGGGACAAAGTGCAAGTGGAACTATAGTAACGCCGATGTTCATTTTTACAACAGCCTGGCGGGTTTTTTAATACAGAACCGGATAGGCGGTACGGGTAGTCGAATGGGTGGCAGAGATGCTTATGCGGCGGAGACGGCGTCATCATCCTCGTCCAGGGCGGCAAAGAGTTTCTTGCCGTCAAGGAGGCGCGTGCTGACGTTTCTCATACGGGCGATCTCGACGGTGCGCAGCGTATCGTCGGTGCCTCGGGCGTCGTAGACCGTTCCCAGCAGATACGAGATGCCATCGCGCTGCCTGATGGCAAAGGGCCGGAGCGTCATCCGCACCGCTTCGGTTTCGCCACGGGCGAGGGTACTCGAGATATCAAAGCTGACGGTCGTTCCGTGGTCGATGGCCTGCTCGACGAGCTCGCACGTGTCGATGCGCTTGATGGGCGTGCGTGTTGCCTTGGTAGCCTTGCTGCCTGCGCTTGGAGCGGGTTCGGGTGTATCGAGGTAGTCGCGAACGTCGGCACTCGCCATGGCAACTAAATGCTGCGCCATGCTCTTGCGGATAGCGATAGGCGTGGAGCGGTTGCGCATGACCATGCCGTGGAGCCGGATGATCTCTTCATCGGTGAGCGGGCGGGTCAAGAGCCGATAGCCCACGCCGCGTTTGTAGTCGATTTCGTATCCGGCGTGACGAAGCGCGGATATCGAGGTGTAGATGCTGCGCCGCGCCGCCGAGATGGGCATGCGGGTGGGGTCATCGGGATGGGCGAGGTGCTCGATTAACTCATCGGAAAGCAATGCCTTGTCTTCGCCGGTGTTTTCGCTCAAGAGCTGCAGGATGCGTACGGCGCGATAGGCCGCCATCGAGGCGGCGCCTCTGGTCGTGGTCTCATAGTTTTCAACAACGGCTTCGGTCATAACGCCCACGTCCTTTCCATTTTGGGTGGCGACGGTACGGAGCCTAGGACGCGGGGCTTGCCTAGGGGCGCAGGGCGCTCTGGGCGGTCGGTAGTTGTCGGCAGGCGGCGGGTCGAGTTTTCAACAGCCCTGCTCAACTAACCAAAACCTTGCCAAAAGCTTGACGGGTGCTGTTGAAAAAAGCGCCCCTCGGCTTGCCGAGAGGCGCTGGCGTGATGCGCTGGAATGCGTTTGGTGGCGCTGTGGCGATTAGAAGTCGGCGTTGCCCACGGTGCGCGGGTGCGGCAGGACGTCGCGGATGTTGCCCACACCGGTCAGATACATGACCAAGCGCTCGAAGCCCAGACCGTAGCCGGCGTGCTTGCAGGAACCGTAGCGGCGCAGGTCAAGGTAGTACTTGTACTGCTCGGGATTCATGCCCAGGTCCTTGATGCGGGCTTCGAGCAGATCCAGGCGCTCCTCGCGCTGGGAGCCGCCGATAATCTCGCCGATACCGGGAACCAGACAGTCGGCGGCGGCGACGGTCTTGCCGTCCTCGTTCATGCGCATGTAGAACGCCTTGATCTCGGCCGGGTAGTCGGTTACGAAGGTCGGGCGCTTAAAGTGCTCCTCGGTCAGGAAGCGCTCGTGCTCGGTCTGCAGGTCGATGCCCCAGCTGACGGGGTAATCAAACTGGTGGCCAGCAGCGACGGCCTGCTCCAGGATTTCGACGGCCTCGGTATAGGTGACGCGGGCAAAGTCGGAGTTTGCCACGTGGTCCAGGCGCTCGAGCAGACCCTTGTCCACAAACTTGTTGAGCATATTGAGCTCGTCGGGGCAGGTTGCCATGACGTCCTTAAGGACGTACTTGAGCATGGCCTCGGCGTTATCCATGTAGTCGTTAAGGTCGGCAAAGGCCATCTCGGGCTCGATCATCCAAAACTCGGCGGCGTGGCGCGTGGTGTTGGAGTTTTCGGCGCGGAAGGTGGGGCCAAAGGTGTACACGTCGCCAAAGGCCATGGCAAAGTTCTCGGCATTGAGCTGACCGGACACGGTGAGGCTCGCATGCTTGCCAAAGAAGTCCTGGCTCCAGTCGACCTCGCCGGACTCGGTGAGGGGCGGATTTTTGGGGTCGAGCGTGGTCACGCGGAACATCTCGCCGGCACCCTCGCAGTCACTCGTGGTGATGATGGGGGTGTTGACGTAGACAAAGCCCTGCTCCTGGAAGAAGCGGTGGATGGCGGCAGCCGCGACAGAGCGGATGCGGAACACGGCGCGGAACAGGTTAGTGCGCGGGCGCAGGTGCTGCTGGGTGCGCAGGAACTCGACGGTTGCGCGCTTCTTCTGCAGCGGGTAATCCGGGGCGCTCGCGCCCTCGACCTCGATGGAGGTGGCGGAAAGCTCGAAGGGCTGGGGCGCATCGGGGGTCAGCTTGACGGTGCCAGTGCAAATGAGTGCGGCCGAGACGTTTTGGTGGGCGATTTCGTCGTAGTTGTCGAGCGCCTCGCGGTTCATGACGACCTGCAGGTCGCGGAAGCAGCTGCCGTCGTTGAGCGTAACAAAGCCAAAGTTCTTCATGTCGCGGACGGACTTGACCCAGCCGGCGACAGTGACGGTCTGGCCGCCGAGCGACTCGGCATCGGCATAGAGCTGCGCGATTTTGGTGCGGTTCACGTATCCTCCCATAGCGGTTGAATGATAGTTATCCATACAGTTCGATATTCTAGCAGCTCGGCTCATTTGGGCTATACAGATAAGGCATTGGCGGGATGGTTTTTCAAACGAAAAGCGCCCGCGGCCAAATGGTCGCGGGCGCTTGACGAGGTGCCTTTTGGCTGTGTGGCACGGGGCCTGGCTACTTGGTCTTGGCTACCAGCAGCGGGTCGCCAAGCTTGACGAGCGGGTTGCCGCCGATAAGCGTTCCAGACTCGCCGACATGGTCGATGCTCTTAAGACGATCGAGCTCGGAGACGATGACGGTCACGATGTCCTCGTGACCGGCGGCCTTAATAGCCTCGCGGTCGAAGCTGATGAGCGGCTGGCCTGCCTTGACCACATCGCCCATCTCGACAAAGCGGGCAAAACCCTTGCCGTTCATTTCCACGGTGCCCAGGCCAACATGGATGAACACGCGAAGACCGTCCTCGGTGATCATGCCGATGGAGTGGTTGGTGACGGTGGTGGCGCCGATGCGGCCGTTGGCGGGCGCATAGATGGTGCCGGTGATGGGCTCGATGCCATAGCCCTGACCGAGCATGCCCGCGGCGATGGTCTCGTCGGGAACCTCGTCCAGATTGACGAGTACGCCGTTGACAGGGGCATAGATGACGCCTTCGCGGGTAGCGAAGCTTGCTGAGGGCGGAACGGACGCCTCGCCCGACGAAGTGAACGTGGACTTGAGCGAATCGAGCAGACCCATAGTTGCCTCCAACGTATCAAGCGCGCCTGTTGCACGCGTGTAATGTAGCCGGAAACGTTACGTATGTGTTTCCCGGCACGGTCAGCGTCCCTATTTTACGCTGTGAAACGATAGTGCTGAGCTGGGATTATGTGATATATCAGTTGAAAGGGAACTTATTGCGGGAGTGTTTCTGCGCCGTGGGTCCAACTGGAGTACGCTTGAGGACGAAAAAATAGTGCGCACGAATTGCGCGAAGGGAGCACCAATTGATTATCGAGAGTCATGCGCTGTGGGGCGAGGAGCCGACTGAGGAGTATCCGGCGACGTTTACCTATTTGGGCGCCGAGCCGCTGCCCGATAAGCCTAATGGTCGTCGCCCGGCAGCGATCATCTGCGGCGGAGGCGCGTTTACGCACATCGCTCCGCATGAGCAAGATCCGGTGGCGTTTGCGTTTTTGGATCACGGGTACCAGGCTTTTGTGCTCAACTATGTGACAAGCGGCACGGGCGACGTGAGTTTTCCGCACCCGCATGCCGATCTTGCCAAGATGGTCGCCACGGTGCGCGCTAATGCCGACGAATGGCATGTCGACCCCAAGCGCGTGTGCGTCGTGGGCTTTTCGGCGGGCGGCATGATTTGTGCCTCGTTAGCAACGCAGTGGAAGACCGGTCCCTTTGCGGCGCTTGCCGGGGTGCGTCCGGATGATATTCGCCCCGATGCCGTGGTGCTGGGCTATCCATTGCTCGACCTTGCCTATGTGCGCGACATGCAGACGTGCGATCCGCGCATTGACCTGCGCGTGCCCAAGACGGGCGGCAAGACGGGACGTGATTTGCTTAACGACTACCTGTCGATGGTGACGGGCGGTGAGGCAACCGACGAACACTTGGCCGACATCTGCCCCACCACGCATGTTTCGCGCCAGATGCCGCCGACCTTTGTGTGGGGCGTGTCCGACGACAAGACGGCGCCGATCGCGCAGGTCTACCCGTTTGCGCAGCGCATGGCCGAGGAGGGCGTCGCATGCGAGATGCACGTCTTTGACCAGGGCGGCCACGGCCTTTCGCTCGGTAACGCCAACACCGCAGTCGACAACGAGGACAAGCAGGTGGCGGTCCGTCCTTGGATTCGCCTAGCCTTCCGATTCCTGGAGCGCCACGGTTTCTAGACCGCGCAGCACGAGAGTGGATAATCTCCCATTTTTTGGTCTGCTTTTCGACAAAAATGGGAGATTATCCACTCTCGTGAGGTGGACATTTGAAAGCTACCTTTGTTGCTTTTCTACCAAACGGTGAACTGGGCGTTGTCCGTGTTCCAATGGACATCGCGAACGTAGTCTCGCACGCCCACTGCATCTCGCGCTTCGAACAGCTCAAGAATATGAGCATGCTCGGCATTGGCTATGCCCAGGAGTTTGCACGCCGTCTCCTGGTCGACGGTCTCGTAATCGCGCTTGATAAAACAGCGTTCGAGTTGCGAAATCATGTCGCGTAGACGGTCGTTGCCGCAGCGGTTAAAGTACGTCAGGTGAAAGTCTCGCTGAATGTCGTCGTACTTTCGGATAAGACCGCCCTGGATCGCAAGGTCCATGGACCCAACCAAAAACTTTAGCTGCATGATGTCCTCTTCGGTCAGGAGGGGGCAGGCGAGAAATGCTGCCTGCCCGTCGAGCGGCCCCATAATCTCAAAGACCTCAACGGCATTTTGCTGATCGAATCCACGGACGCGGAATCCGCGGCGGGGGAGATTGTCCAGATAGCCATCGCTTGCTAGCTGGATGAGCGCCTCGCGAACCGGCGTGCGCGAAACGCCCATGGCATCGCAGATCGCTTGCTCGCTCACGCGGTCGCCGGCCGAAAGCTCGCCGGCGTCTATACGACTCGAAATGTAGTCGTATACATGGTCCTTCAAGGGCCTTCTGAGTGTTTCCATGAACTTATAACCCTTAACTGTATATTTTCAATTCTTAATACGTTTCGCTTGAATAGGCTAATTGAATTATAGAACGACCAGCTAAATCGCGCTACTTAATCAGAAGAAGCAAAATACGCTTACCGAGAAAAACCTACCGCTCAGGATTGTATACAATATACAAAACCGCAAAGACACCCTAAGATAAAGCCACCGGAAGGAAGGCGGGCGCGAGGAAGTCCGCCCTCTACTAAGAGATCCAAGGAGGATCATCATGACCAAGTTCAGCCACGTCATTATCCGTCGTCCCGGCAAGTCCCTGAGCAATGGCATCACGAGCGCTCCCGAGCTTGGCCAGCCCATCTACGAGCGCGCTATCGAGGAGCATTACGATTACGAGCACGCACTCGAGCAGTGCGGCGTTGACGTGTCGGTGCTGCCGGCTCTCGAGCAGTATCCCGACAGCTGCTTCGTCGAGGATCCGGCCGTTATCACTCGCTGCGGCGCCATCATTACCAACCCCGGCGCCGACAGCCGTAATGGCGAGAAGGACGAGATCGAGCCGGTCGTCCGTCGCTTCTTTGACGACGAGCATGTGAAGCACATCGTTTCCCCCGGCACGCTCGACGGCGGCGACGTCATGATGGTCGGCGACCACTTCTACGTCGGTCGCTCCGCTCGCACCAACGAAGAGGGTATCCGCCAGTTCTGCGAGATTCTCGAGGGCTGGGGCCTCGAGGGCTCCGAGGTGCCGCTGGAGGAGGTCCTGCACCTCAAGACGGGCGTCAACTACATCGAGGACAACAACATGCTCGTCTCCGGTGAGTTTATCGATAAGCCCGACTTTGCCCAGTACAACAAGATCGTCGTGCCCGAGGACGAGGCTTACGGCGCCAACTGCATCTGGGTCAACGGTACGGTCATCGTTGCCGAGGGCTATCCGACCGTGCTCAAGGCCGTGCAGGATCTGGGCTACAAGACGCTTGTTGTCGATACCTCCGAGTACCGCAAGGTCGACGGCGGCCTCTCCTGCCTGTCCCTGCGCTTCTAATGCGGTCGCTGTACTAGCTTAATGATCGCTTGACCGATGGCCCGGCACCCGATTCGGGACGTCCGGGCCATCTTTATGCGGTCGTCTGATGGAGGGGGTGCACATATAATGGCCTCTAAAACTCGTAACGACGAGATGATCGACCCCAATGGTCTTGATCTTTTCCGTCTGACCATGATGGTTATCACCGCGAGCATTTGCGGCGGTATCTTTTCTCTTGCCGGCGATATGGCGGCAGGCGGAGCCAATACCGGCGCGGTCATTATCTCGTGGGGAATTTGCTTTATTGGCGTCTTTGCGCTGATGATGGTGTTCAACGGTTTGTCTCAGGCCCGTCCCGACCTGACCGGCGGCATCTATGCATACGCTGCGGCCGGTTTTGGCGATTACATTGGATTCAACTCCGCTTGGGGCTACTGGATCAGCGCATGTCTTTCCAACGTGAGCTTTGCGCTCTTGCTGTTTAGCGCGCTGGGCTATTTCTTCCCTGCGTTTGGCGCGGGTAACAACCTGCTTTCTATCGTTTGCGCCAGCGTGTTTTTGTGGTTCCTTACCGCCCTTGTGCTTCGTGGCGTTAAGGAGGCTGCGGGCATTAACACGATCGTCACGTTGGCGAAGCTGGTGCCGCTGGGGCTCTTTGTGCTGAGTATCGTGCTCCTGGGTAAGTTCAACGTCGATATCTTTATGGACAACTTCTGGGGAGAGCCGGCTGGTCCTGGCTTTGGCGAGCAGGTTGTCTCGACCATGATCGCCCTTGTCTGGGTCTTCACGGGCATCGAGGGCGCTGTCGTTATCTCGGGCCGTGCAAAGTACGTGCGTGACGTCGGCCGCTCGACGGCGCTCGGATTTGCGGCTGTATTCACGCTGTATCTGATCATCTCGATGCTGTCGCTCGGCATTATGCCGCGCGAGGAGATGGCACAGCTTGCAACGCCCTCCATGGCGGGAATTCTCGAGTGCGCAATCGGTCCGGTTGGTGCTGCCATCGTAAACCTTGGCGTTATCCTTTCGTTGGTCGGCGCGCTGCTGGGCTATGTCATCATTGCGTCCGAGACGCCGTTCGAGGCGGCGCGCCAGGGATCCTTCCCTCTGGCGTTTGCCAAGACGAACAAGCACGACGCCCCGGTGGTAACGGTTCTCGTGAGCTCCGGCATCACGCAGCTCTTCTTGATCGTGTCGTATGTGGCGGCGAGCACCTACCAGTTCTTCTATAGCTGCGCGGTCAACACGATTCTGGTTCCGTATGTCTGCTCGGCTGCCTATTACATGGTGATTGGCTGGAAGAACGAGCATCTGGACGGGCCGCATGCGCCCAGCGTCGGCAAAGCCCGCTTCTTCGGTACGCTCGGCTTCATCTACACATTGTTCCTGGTGTGGTCGACGGGTCTTCAGGGCGTTATGATCACGACGATTCTTTTTGCTCCGGCCATTCCCGTTTATATGCTGGGCGAGCGAGGCCGCGGTAAACCGGTGCTTCCGCATCTGCACGACAAGCTGATCGCAGCGGTGGTCATTGTCGTGGCAATCATTTCGCTGTATCTGCACTTTGCCGGCATTGCGCCGATAGTCTAAGACTGCGGCAGGCTTCATCGCTTGGTAAGCCGACGGAGGCATCGCGTGCCGGTGCCGTCCGGTAATCCATAACTGACGTGGGCCTCTGTAACGTGCCTTTGTGAGCGCCCACCAAGCCCGCGCAGGTGACATTTGTTGCCAGCGCGGGCTTTTGCTGTTGCGGCGAAATGCTGCCGGCAGCTGGGGACGTTCCTATTGTGCCGGCACCCTGGGACACTCCTTGGATGTTCCGCATGCGACGGAGGGAACGGATCATTTTGTCGAGGGGCGGGCGGCTGTTTTGGTCCTCGGGGAAACCGCGTCCCGTTTCGAGAGCAGATTCCGGGCCGCAGTTTCCCCGAGGGCCCCATTGGGAAATTGCATCCCAGTCTGAGCGTCGATTCCGGGCTGCAGTTTCCGCTAGATGCCTCAACCGGAAAGCCCATCCCGTTTAGGTGTTCCGGAGTGGGATTCGGTTTCCGCAGCAGGCCCGTCTGGGAGGCAATGGCCCAGAATTCCCCTTGCACCGATCTGTCGATTGAACATCGTTGCATGTTCGCGCTATCATGCATGGTTAAAATTGGTTAGCCATGGCAAACGGTTAGCCATGGTGAACATAAATACAAAGCCCTGTGGGCGCCGGGGGAGGAACACGGACGTGAGACTCGATACACTCGAGATTGGAAAGGACGCCGTTGTCGCATCGGTGGCATCGGACGATCAGGCACTCCGACAGCATATTTTGGACATGGGTCTAACGCCGGGCACCGAAGTCACCATGATGAAGTACGCCCCTATGGGCGATCCGCTCGAGATCCGTCTGCGTGGCTACGAGCTGACGCTGCGCAAGGACGATGCCGCTCGCATTGAGCTCGTGGGCATTCACGACACCGATACGGGTCCGCGCGTGAACGCCGCTATTGGCACAACGGAGCACCCGGCCCTCGGCGAGGGAACGTATTCGCCCCGCGCGGCAAAGACGGCCGTGCCCGAGGGCGCGCCGCTGCACTTTGCCCTCGCCGGCAACCAAAACTGCGGCAAGACCACGCTGTTCAACCAACTGACGGGCTCCAACCAGCACGTCGGTAACTTTCCCGGCGTGACGGTCGACCGCAAAGACGGCACCATCCGCAACCATCCCGAGGCGAGCGTTACCGACCTGCCCGGCATTTACTCCCTGTCGCCGTACACGGGCGAAGAGATTGTGAGCCGTCAATTTATCCTGGACGAGCATCCCGACGCCATCATCGACATCATCGACGCTACTAATATTGAACGCAACCTGTACCTAACGCTGCAGCTTATGGAGCTCGATCGCCCCATGGTCATCGCGCTCAACATGATGGACGAGGTGACGGCCAACGGCGGCGCCGTGGACGTCAACCTGCTCGAGAGCCTGTTGGGCGTGCCTGTTGTCCCCATTAGCGCTGCCCGCAACGAGGGCATCGGCGAGTTGGTGGATCATGCCTTGCACGTGGCGCGGTTCCGCGAGCGTCCCGGCCGCCTGGACTTTTGCGCGCCCGATGGCCCGGACGGCGGAGCCCTGCACCGCTGCATCCACGGTATCGCCAACCTTATCGAGGACCATGCCGTGACGGCGCATATCCCGGTGCGTTTTGCGGCGACCAAGCTGGTTGAGGGCGACGAGTTGGTGACGGAGGCGCTTCACCTGGACCGCAACGAGCTCGACGCCATCGAGCACATTATTTCCCAGATGGAGGGCGAGGCCGGCACCGACCGCCTGTCCGCGCTGGCCGATATGCGCTTTAGCTTTATCGGCGACGTGTGCGGGCGCTGCGTCGTCAAGCCGCACGAGAGCCGCGAGCACGTACGCTCCGTCAAGATCGACCGCATCCTGACGGGTCGCTACACGGCCATTCCGGCGTTCCTGGTGATCATGGGCCTCGTCTTTTGGCTGACGTTTGGCGTGATCGGCGCAGCGCTGCAGGGACTCTTGGAGGACGGCATCGCTGCCATCATCGCTTCGGCCGATGCGGGCCTCAAAGCGTTCGGCACCAACGACGTGGTGCGCTCGCTGGCTGTCGACGGCGTGCTCACAGGCGTGGGCAGCGTGCTCACCTTCCTGCCGATCATCGTCGTGCTCTTCTTGTTCCTCTCCATTTTGGAGGACTCGGGCTACATGGCGCGCGTGGCCTTTGTCATGGATAAGGTGCTGCGCCGCTTTGGCCTGTCGGGCCGCAGCTTTGTGCCCATGCTCGTCGGTTTTGGCTGCACCGTGCCGGCTATCATGTCGACCCGCACGTTGCCGTCCGAGCACGACCGCAAGATGACCGTCATGCTCACGCCGTTTATGAGCTGCTCGGCCAAGCTGCCGGTCTACGGTCTGCTGTGCGGGGCGTTTTTCCCACAGGCGACGGTTCCCGCTATGGTCTCGCTTTATCTGATTGGCATTGCGGTTGGTTGCATCGCGGCTTTGGTGCTTAACCGCGCGGCATTTAAGGGCGACCCGGTGCCGTTTATCATGGAGCTTCCCAATTACCGTCTGCCGAGCGTTAAGACGACGGTGATGCTGGCATGGGATAAGGCCAAGGACTTTATTACCAAGGCCTTTACCATTATCTTTGCGGCTACCGTGGTCATCTGGTTCCTTCAGACGTTCGACATTCGCTTTAATGTGGTCGCCGATCAGTCGCAGAGCCTCCTTGCGGGCCTTGGTAGCATTATCGCACCGGCGCTGACGCCGCTTGGGTTTGGCGACTGGCGTGCATCCACGGCGCTCGTTACCGGACTTATCGCCAAGGAGAGCGTTATCTCGACCCTCACGGTGCTTTTGGGTGCAACCTCGCCCGCGGCACTGTCGACCATGTTTTCGCCGTTTACCGCTTACGTGTTCCTGGTCTTTACGTTGCTGTACCCGCCGTGTGTGGCGGCAATCGGTGCCGTCAAGAGCGAACTGGGTGCGCGCTACGCCGTGGCCGTGTTCGCGTTCCAAGTGACAGTCGCCTGGATCGTGGCGTTTGTCGTGCATTCGGCAGGCATATTACTGGGGTTGGCTTAGCTATTAATTGATGGCGCAACCTCTGTGTATTGAGTTGATTGCGGCCCCGCATCTGTACTGACGGATGCGGGGCCGTTGCTATATAATCGCCCACCGCCCAAGACAATCGGAGAGGTTTTCCTATATGGCTCAAACAAAGCAAGATGGCATCTCGCTCAAGCAGTGGCTCCCGCTTATCGGGCTCGCCTGTTGCGCGTTCGTGTTCAACACGTCGGAGTTTATGCCCATCGGCCTTCTGACTGATATCGCCGCGTCGTTCTCGCTCACCGAGGCCCAAGCCGGCATCATGATTTCGGTCTATGCCTGGGGCGTCATGCTGCTGTCGCTGCCACTCATGGTGTTTGCCTCGCGCTTTGAGTTCAAGTGGATGCTGCTCGGCGTGCTCGCCGTGTTTTCTCTGGGTCAGTTCCTGTCTGCTGTGGCACCGACATATCCCATCCTGGTCTGTGCGCGCCTGGTGGTCGCTTGCGCACATGCCGTGTTCTGGTCGGTCGCCTCGATTATGGCCTCGCGCCTGGTTGACGCCCGCCACGGGGCGCTCGCCATCAGCATGATCGCCACGGGCTCGTCTATCGCGCAGATTTTCGGCCTGCCCCTCGGTCGTGCCATCGGCCTGGCCGTGGGCTGGCGCATGACGTTTGCCGTGGTCGGGGCCTTCTCTGCCGCCGCGGTGGTGTACCAGGCCGCGGTGTTCCCGGCCATGCCGGCGGGTGAGCGCTTTACCGTTAAGCAGCTGCCCGAGCTGCTCAAGAACCCGTTCCTGATTGCGCTCTACGCGGTCACGGTTTTTATGGCGACCGGCTACTACGCAAGCTACAGCTATATCGAGCCCTTCCTGGCGCAGGTCGCACACGTCGATGCGGGTGCCATCACCATGACGCTGACGGCGTTTGGCTGTTCTGGTCTGCTCGGAAGCTGGCTGTTTGGCCGCCTGTTCGATGGGCATCGCTTCCCGTTCTTGGCTATCACGCTCTCCGGCGTGCCGGTGGCTCTGCTGCTTATGGCCCCCGCAGCCTCGGCACTCGTGTTGGTGCTTGCCGTCTGCGCACTATGGGGCTGCTGCGCCACGGCCTTTAACGTGGCGTTTCAGGCCGAGCTCATCAAGTACACGCCGGCGGACTCGTCGGCCGTCGCCATGTCGATCTTCTCGGGCCTGTTCAACCTGGGTATTGGTACGGGCACCGCGATCGGCGGAGCCGTGGTGTCGGGCCCCGGTATCGCCTGGATCGGCTACGCGGGCGGCACGATTGCCGTCGTGGGCGTCATCCTCGCCATCACCGTGCTGTTCCCGGCCATACGCCGCGCAAAGCCTGTCGCCTAACCACACCCCCTCATCAGTTGCGGCGGAATGCGGACTGGATTGGGTAGCTAAAAAAGCCCCGTCCCAAATTAGCTACCCTGCTGGGCATACAATGGATGTCGTTGTGTTGAGCTTACCGGGAGGCTGTTATGTGGGCATACGAGACGACGTTCTATCAGATCTATCCGCTGGGCTTTTGCGGGGCTCCGCGCGAAAACGCCGCGCCCGTTGCCGAGGATGAGCTCGCCCAGGCTGTCAACGCCGCGCCCAACCCCGATGCTCCCATCATGAAGATCGCCCAATGGGCAGACTACCTGCAAAAACTCGGTATTGGCGCTGTGCTGATCAATCCTCCGCTCGAGTCCGATAGCCATGGCTACGATACGCGCAGCCTGCGCCATATCGACCGCCGCCTGGGTGGAGATGCCGATTTTGCCGCCGTATGCGAGACACTGCACGCCCATGGCATCCGCGTGGTGCTCGATGCGGTCTTCAACCATGTGGGCCGTGGCTTTTGGGCCTTCCGCGATGTGCAGGAGCGCAAGTGGGATTCGCCCTACAAGGACTGGTTCCACATTAGCTTTGACGGCGAATCCTGCTATGGCGACGGCTTTTGGTACGAGGGCTGGGAGGGCCATTTTGAGCTCGTGAAGCTCAACCTGCAAAATCCTGCCGTAGTCGATTACCTGCTCGAGTCTGTGCGCCGTTGGGCCGATGACTTTGGCATCGACGGCCTGCGCCTGGACGTCGCCTACATGCTCGACCGCGACTTTATGCGTCGCCTGCACTCCTTTACCCGCGAGCTCAAGCCCGACTTTGTACTGATCGGCGAGACGCTCCACGGCGACTACAACCAGATCGTCAACGACGAGATGCTCGACTCCTGCACCAACTACGAGTGCTACAAGGGCCTGTATTCCAGCTTTAACTCAGTCAATATGTTCGAGATCGCCCATTCGCTGCATCGCCAGTTTGGCGGCGACCCGTGGTGCATCTACCGCGGTAAACACCTGCTGAGCTTTGTCGACAACCACGACGTACCGCGCCTGGCGAGCATTCTCACCGACAAGCGCTGTCTGCGTCCCGCCTATGCCATGCTGCTTGGTATGCCGGGCATTCCGTGCGTCTACTATGGCAGCGAGTGGGGGATTGCCGGCGAAAAGGGCGGACCCGATGGCGACTGGGCGCTGCGACCCGCACTCGACGAGCCCGCGCCTAACGAACTGACAGGCTTTATTGCGCAGCTTGCACACCTGCGCTCGACAAACGATGCGGCGGCACGCGCTCTCAACTACGGCGCGTACCGTAACGTGGTGATTCAAAACAAGCAGCTGCTGTTCGAGCGTGCCTGCGACGACGCCACGGTGCTCGTGGCGGTGAATGCCGTGGACGAGACCTATTCCTTTACAGCCGGCGAGCTCAACGGGTCCTTTGTCGACCTGCTTGCCGACGACGCGCCCACGGTCGAGCTGGCGGGCACGCTTGAGCTTGCGCCCTATGAGGTGCGTTATCTGCTGAGGGTCTAGCCCATGCCTGCGTCTGACGAGGGCTATCAACATATTGAGCATGGGTTTGAGCCCGTGTTCGACCGGCACTCGCGTGTTTTGGTGCTCGGGTCGTTCCCCTCGGTGCTTTCGCGCGCCAATGCCTTTTACTATGGCAACCCTCAGAACCGCTTTTGGCGCTTGATAGCGGCATGCCTCGGTGCGCCTGTGCCACCCAATGAGGGCGATCCTTTGGCGGACGGTACGCCGGCGACACTCGACGCCTCGATTGCCGCCAAGCGATTCATGCTCCTCGACGGCGGCGTAGCCCTGTGGGATGTGATCGAGAGCTGCGATATCAAGGGCTCGAGTGACGCTAGTATTCGTAACGTCGTGCCGGCACACATCGAGCTCATCACCAGCAACGTGTCCATTGAGCAGGTAATATGCAACGGTGGCACGGCGGGGCGCCTCTACAAGCGCTATCTACAGGAGCGGACGGGCCTGCCCGCTGTCATATTGCCGTCAACAAGTCCCGCTAACGCGGCCTGGCGCCTGGAGCGCCTCGTTGAGTGCTGGCGCGAGGCCGTTGACTGGGGTGCTCGATAATTTAGATAGTTGATTGAGCACGGGTGCCGAGACGTTTGATGATGGCGTGCCAGATTGGCGTGGGCACGGCGGGCTTGGCGAAAACCACGCCATCTGCTGTGACATCCCCGGTGTCGCCGCCGCCGAGTCGTTGGGCGTGCTCAACCGAGCAGCCCATGCGCACGGCGCCTACCAGCTTATCCATCGCTTCGGAAAACGGCCGTCGCAGAAGTCCCATGCGTGGGGAATGGTGAAGCGCCGCGATGCCGCTGCCGGCACAGATGACAACGCCGCCGCACCACGTTAGCCTACGGAGTTCGCAAGCTTGGCGCAGGCACTCGATATACCGGTGCGCCTCCTCGGTGCGCCCACAGGTGGCTTGAACGACGACATAGACGCGCGTTCCCGTATTGCCAAAGCGATCGAGTGCTTGTTGAGCGGCGGATGCCGCCTCATCGTTGGGCTTATCCGTAATCGCGAGCACAATGCCATCGACGGCGGCATCGGCGTCATTCGCCTTCAAGTCGACCGGGCGGGGGAGCGCGGTGCCGGAAAGCCGGGCATAGGCCGCGATGGCATCCTGCAGGTCCCAGAGCAAAAACTCAAGATCGGCGCTATTGGGAATACTGACGTATGCAATCTTCTGCAGTGTTTTGGGCTTATTGCCCTGCGGATCTGTCTCCATGCCGCCTCCTTTCCGGTTCGTTTCCGTTTAGGTTACACCGTCTGGCGGCGCCTCGCCGCGCTATCCTAGTGCAACCCTTACGAAAGGAACGCCATGCGCCTGCCCATGAATACCTCGCTTGCCACGCTCAAGCCTTCCGGCATCCGCCGGATCAACGCGCTCGCCGCTCAGCACCCGGGGTGCATCGCGCTCGCGCTTGGCGAGCCCGATTTTCCCACGCCCGATGTGATCAGCGCCGAGGTGGCCGCCTCGCTGGACCGCGGTGACACACACTATCCGCCCAACAACGGTCGCCCCGCCCTGCGCGAGGCGCTGTCTGCCTACATGGACGACGCGGGTCTTACGTTTTCTGCCGACGAGGTCATCCTGACCGACGGCGCGACCGAGGCCCTGTCGGCAACATTCATGGCTATGCTCAATCCCGGCGACGAGGTCATTATCCCCACGCCGGCCTTTGGCCTGTACGAGAGCATCGTCGTGGCCAACCACGCTAAGGCGATCTTTTTGGATACGGAGCCCGCGCAATTTCAAATTGACGAGGACGCCCTTCGCGCCTGCGTGACACCGGCGACCAAGGCCATCGTCATTTGCTCGCCCAACAATCCCACGGGCTGTATCCTCAACGCGGCTTCGCTCGACGCCGTGGCGCGCGCGGCGGAGCAGACGGGCATCTACGTGGTCTGCGACGACGTATACAACCGCCTGGTCTATGTGGATGGCTACGAGCGGTTTGCCCAGCGACACCCGGAGCTGCGTGATCAGACGGTGGTCATCGAGAGCTTTTCCAAACCCTGGGCCATGACCGGCTGGCGCTTGGGCTGGCTCGCAGCCGCAGCCCCCGTCATCGCCGAGATCGCAAAAGCTCACCAATACTTAGTATCGAGTGCCGTCTCCTTCGAAATGGACGCCGCAGCCAGAGCCCTCACCGTCGACCCAACCCCCATGCTCGAAGTCTACCGAGCCCGCCGCGAGCGCGTACTCGCAGCCTTAGACGCCATGGGCCTCGACGCAGTAGAACCAGCAGGAGCCTTCTACGCCTTCCCCAGCATCAAACAGTACGGCCTAACAAGCGAAGATTTCTGCATCAAAGCCATCAAAGAAGCAAACGTAGCCCTAGTCCCAGGCGACTGTTTCGGCTGCGAAGGCCACATCCGCCTAAGCTACTGCGTCTCCGACAAAGACCTAGACGAAGGTCTAAATCGCCTGTCCGCCTTCATTTCGACTTTGTAGTCCTCAGGGATGCAACACATCAGCCCACCGACATAAGGGTTATGCGTGGGGCGCGTCGCTCAACGGACACGAGGATTCGCAGCAAAGGCAACGTAGCTCCGGCCGGGAGGGGCAGGGCGAGTTTTCCGTAGATTCCGCACGAGCCGAAGGCCACTTAATGTGGCCTTCGTGCGAGCCCAGGACTTGACCGAGCGGAAAACTCGCCCTGCCCCTCCCGGCCGGAGCGTATGCAGGGTTTGTGTACGAATTCTCGCGCCCGTTGACCGACGCCGGGGTCCCCGCCATAATACTTTCGGTTCACGCACGAATCCGCTGCCAGAGACAGCCGGTGCAAACGGGCTTCGCCCGCAAGCTTAATGGGACATCCCGCCAGCCGAGGTGGTCGAGTAGATATGTCTTCTCGCCCCCGTCGCTCATGCAGCGCGGGGGCTTTCTTTTTGGACATGCCCCCGTCACGTCCTTGTGGCGGACCGTGCCCGGAAAGAATTCGAGGAGGTGTAATTCATGCCCCAGCAGTACAAAATCGACAAGGTTGCAGAGATCGAGTCCCGTATCGCCGAGAACGCCGGTCTGTTCGTCGTCAACTACAACGGTCTGACGGTTAAGCAGGCTCAGGAGCTGCGTCATCAGCTTCGCGAGTGCGGCGCCGAGATGAAGGTCTACAAGAACAACCTGGTCAAAATCGCTCTCAAGAACCAGGAGCAGCCCGAGCTCGACGAGATTCTCGCCGGCCCCGTCGCTTATGTGTTCTACGAGACCGAGCCGGTCGAGGCCGCTAAGGCCCTTAAGGACTTCTCCGCTAAGTCCAAGGGCGTCCT
Organism: Collinsella sp. AF38-3AC; assembly: GCF_003474365.1. Taxonomy (NCBI): domain Bacteria; kingdom Bacillati; phylum Actinomycetota; class Coriobacteriia; order Coriobacteriales; family Coriobacteriaceae; genus Collinsella; species Collinsella sp. AF38-3AC. Next base: position 155,844 of record NZ_QROM01000002.1, on the reverse strand, counting down.
TGAGATCAAGGGCGGTATCTCCGACGGCAAGGCCGTTTCCGCTGATGACGTTAAGGCTATCGCCGAGCTGCCCACCAAGGATCAGCTTCTCGGCCAGATCGCCGGCCTCATCTCCGGTTTCGCTCGCGACATCGCTGTCTGCGTCAACGGCGTTTCCTCTGGTCTCGCTCGTTCGATCCAGCAGGTCTCCGAGCAGAAGGCAGCCTAGTTGCTGTTTTCACCCGCGGCGGCAACGCCGCACCCCTGGCGCATTCGCGCCGTGTTTTAACTGATCTCCGTGCATCCGCACGGAAACCGAAAGGACTTAGAAATGGCTAAGCTTACCACCGATGAGATCATCGATGCTCTTAAGGAAATGACCCTTCTCGAGGCTTCCGAGCTCGTCAAGGCTATCGAGGACACCTTCGGCGTTTCCGCCGCTGCTCCTGCTGCTGTTGTCGCCGCTCCCGCTGCTGGCGCTGCTGAGGCCGAGGAGAAGACCGAGTTTGACGTCGTGCTCGAGGGCTTCGGCGACAACAAGATCCAGGTCATCAAGGCCGTCCGTGAGCTCACCAACCTTGGCCTGAAGGAGGCCAAGGAGGTCGTCGAGGGCGCTCCCAAGGCTGTTCTCGAGGGTGCCAAGAAGGAGGACGCCGAGGCTGCCAAGGAGAAGCTCGAGGCTGCTGGCGCTGCTGTCACCCTCAAGTAATCAGGCTTTCTCGCCAGATTCCTTTGCAGACGGGGTTCGCATTGCGAGCCCCGTCTTTTTTGTTTATCGGTCCCTCGGCATCGGTTGCTCAAACTGCCATGTTCTGTGATTTGGGTCGTATCGGGTGCCCTGCCGTTGGGCAATAAAATTGCACCATTCGAGCAATAATTTGCGTTGACCTGCTGAAGAATTGTCTCTGCCTTGTAGCGACATATAGTTCCAGCGGTAAGATGCTTGAGTATCGCAATTTGGTCTGCGGCTGTGTGCCGCACGCATGGGGCGCTTTTGCGCCTGCGAAAGGATCTTTGAATAACATGAAGGCAATCATCCCCGCCGCCGGTCTTGGCACGCGTTTTCTGCCTGGCACCAAGTGCACGCCCAAAGAGATGCTGCCGGTGCTCGACAAGCCCGTCATTCAGTACGTCGTCGAGGAGGCGCTCGAGCCCGAGGAGGTCGACGATGCCATCATCGTTACTTCTCCCGGTAAGCCCGAGCTACTGAACTACTTCCAGCCTGATCGCTCGCTCGAGAACCTGCTGCGCGAGCGCGGCAAGAACGCCTATGCCGATGCCGTCGCCCACGCTGGCGGTATGCCGGTCGACTTCCGTTATCAGTACGAGCCCAAGGGCCTCGGCCATGCTATTCGCTCTGCTGCCGACGCCGTGGCAGGGGAGAACTTCCTGGTTCTTCTGGGCGACTACGTTGTGCCTAACCGCGATATCTGCGACAAGATGCTCGCCGTTTCCAAGGAGCACGGTGGCGCTTCGGTTATCGCCGTCGCTGCTTGCTCGCCCGAGGAAGTCAGCCGCTACGGCGTTATCGCCGGCGAGCGCGTCGGTTCGCTCGAGGGCGCCGAGGGCGTTGCCGATGCCGAGCCGGGCGCTGTCTGGCGCATCGGCGGTCTGGTCGAGAAGCCCGCTCCCGAGGCGGCTCCGTCCAACCTGTACATCGTCGGTCGCTACCTGCTGAGCCCGCTGGTCATGGACTTGCTGGCAGATCAGCAGGCCGGCAAGGGCGGCGAGATCCAGCTCACCGACGCCATGGCCCGTTCGCTCGACCGCGAGGCCATGTACGCCGTCGTCATCGACCCGCTGTCGGGCTACGACACTGGCACTCCCTCTGGTTGGATGGCCACTAACGCCCTCATGGCTGCAAACGACCCCCGCTTTGCCGATGCCTTCTGGGACGCCATCGACGAGCGCGGCGGATTGATGCGCAAGTAAGCCTTCGGGCACCGACATTTACGGGCGTGGACCTCGGTTCGCGCCCGTTTTTTATAAGAGCTGCGATTGCTGGCTCTCTGTTCACAGAAAATATATGAACAGATGTTCGATATACATACATCTACCTGCGTGTTTTCTGTCGAAAAACTTTGCTACTCCAAAAACTCAATCGCGTCAAGGCTTTTCTTGCCCAACGGTCGGTACCTGATAAACTATTAGGTTGCGATAACTGGCGAAGCTATGCCTCGCCAACCCACCGAGCATTTCCGTGAAGGAGGAAAAACCTGGTGACCTACGCATACACTGCCACTGAGCGCAAGCGCGTCAGCTTCGGGAAAATCCCGGAGGCCATGGAGCTCCCCAACCTTATCTCTGTTCAAAGGGAATCCTTTGAGCGTTTTAAGGACGAGGGTCTTCGTGAGGCGTTCAAGGAATCCAGCCCCATCCAGAGCCAGAACCATGTTCTCGAGGTTACCTTCGGCGAGCATCAGTTCGGCGACCCCGCGCACACCGTCGAGGAGTGCCGCGAGAAGGATATGACCTATCAGGCTCCGCTTCTGACCGACGTCCGTCTCACCAACAAGGAGACCGGCGAGATCAAGGAGCAGCTCGTCTTCATGGGCGACTTCCCCATGATGACCGATCAGGGCACCTTTATCATCAACGGTACCGAGCGTATCGTCGTCTCGCAGCTCGTTCGTTCCCCGGGCGTGTACTACAGCTCCGAGATGGATTCGGGCAAGCAGATCTACAAGGCCCAGATCATTCCGTCCCGCGGTGCCTGGCTTGAGTTTGAGGTCGACAAGCGCGACCAGCTCATGGTCTCCATCGACCGTAAGCGCAAGCAGAGCGCCACGATGTTCCTGCGCGCCCTTGGCATCGCCGTCACCAACGACGACATCATCGAGCTGCTCGGCAACTCCGATGTGATCAAGCGTACCCTGGAGCGCGATACCGCCCTCACTCGCGAGGACGCCCTCATCGAGATCTACCGTCGTCTGCGCCCGGGCGAGCCTCCCACCGTGGACGCTTCCCGCAGCCTGCTCGAGGGCCTGCTCTTTAACCCGCAGCGCTACGATCTGGCCCGCGTCGGTCGTTACAAGGTCAACAAGAAGCTCAACCTCACCACCGAGGAAGAGGTCACGGTGCTCACCGACGAGGATATCGTCGCGACGCTGCGCTACCTCCTGTCCCTCGCTGCCGGCGAGCAGGGCTTCAAGGTCGACGACATCGACCACTTTGGCAACCGCCGCATCCGTACCGTCGGCGAGCTCGTCGCCAACCAGTTCCGTATTGGCATGAGCCGTATGGAGCGCGTCGTCCGTGAGCGCATGAGCTCCCAGGACATCGACGAGATCACCCCGCAGTCGCTCATCAACATCCGCCCGATCGTGGCCTCCATCAAGGAGTTCTTCGGTTCCTCGCAGCTCTCGCAGTTCATGGACCAGGCGAACCCCCTGACCGGTCTGACCCACAAGCGCCGTCTGTCCGCACTCGGCCCTGGCGGTCTTGCCGGCCACAAGTCCGGCTCCAGCCGCCGCACCAACGTGCCGACGGCCGTCCGCGACGTTCACAATTCGCACTACAGCCGCATGTGCCCGATCGAGACCCCCGAAGGCCCCAACATCGGTCTGATCGGCTCGCTCGCCCTCTACGCCCGCGTCAACGAGTACGGCTTCATCGAGGCCCCGTTCCGTCGCGTCGAGAACGGCGTTGCCACCGATCAGATCGACTGGATGACCGCTGACGAGGAAGAGAAGCACGTCATCGCGCCGGCCAACACGCCGCTCGATCCCAAGACCAACGAGTTCATCACGACCGATGCCGAGGGCAAGATCGTCCGCCCGCACACCGTGATCGCCCGTACCCGCGACTTCGACGGCTCCTTCGGCGCTCCCGCCGACGTGCCTGTCGAGGACGTCGACTACATGGACGTCTCGCCGCGTCAGATGCTCTCCGTCGCAGCCACGCTGATTCCGTTCCTCGAGCACGACGACGCCAAGCGTACGCTGATGGGCGCTAACATGCAGCGTCAGGCCGTGCCGCTGGTTCACCCTGCCGCTCCCTATGTCGGTACCGGCATGGAGCGTCGCGCCGCCCTGGACTCCGGCGAGGTCACCCTGGCCAAGAACGCCGGCGAGGTCATCTTTGCCGACGCCGCCAAGATCATCGTCAAGCATGCCGGCGGCATGGACGAGTATCACCTGGCCAAGTACCAGCGCTCCAACCAGTCCACTTGCATCAACCACCGTCCGCTTGTGCGCGTCGGTGACACCGTTGAGCAGGGCGAGCCCCTGGCTGACGGTCCTTCGACCGATCACGGCGAGCTCGCACTGGGCCAGAACCTCACCGTGGCCTACATGCCGTGGGAAGGCTTTAACTACGAGGACGGTATCGTCGTGTCCGAGCGCCTGGTGGCCGAGGACCTGCTGACGACCATCAACATCACCCGTCACGAGATCGACGCCCGCGACACCAAGCTCGGCCCCGAGGAGATCACCCGCGAGATCCCGAACCTCTCCGAGGACATGCTTGCCAACCTCGACGAGGACGGCATCATCCGTATCGGCGCCGAGGTCGGCCCTGGCGACATCCTGGTCGGCAAGGTCACGCCTAAGGGCGAGAGCGCTCTGACCGCCGAGGAGCGCCTGCTGCGCGCCATCTTCGGTGCCAAGGCCCACGATGTCCGCGACACCTCCCTTAAGATGCCTCACGGCGCTTACGGCCGCGTTATCGACGTCGTCCGCTTTAGCCGCGAGAACGGCGACGACCTGGCCCCCGGCGTCAACGAGCAGGTGCGCGTCTACGTCGCCCAGCGTCGTAAGATTCAGCAGGGCGATAAGATCGCCGGCCGCCACGGCAACAAGGGTGTTATCTGTAACGTTCTGCCGGTCGAGGACATGCCCTACATGGCTGACGGTACCCCGATCGACGTTATCCTCAACCCGCTGGGCGTTCCTTCGCGTATGAACGTCGGCCAGCTGCTCGAGTGCCACCTTGGCTGGGCTGCTGCCTGCGGTTGGGATACCGAGCAGGCCGACTCCGACAAGTACGTTCCCGGTCCGTTCTTCACCGCGACGCCCGTCTTCGACGGCGCCAAGGAGGACGAGATCGCCGAGGTCATCCGTCGCGCCAACAAGAACATGCTCAACAAGGCCACCGCTGCCTTTGGCGATCACATGCGTCCCGAGTTCGTCACCCAGCTTGACGAGCGCGGTAAGACCCGCCTGTTCGACGGCCGCACCGGCGAGGAGTTCCGCGAGCCCATTACCGTGGGTACGTCCTACATCCTCAAGCTCGGCCACATGGTCGACGACAAGATCCACGCCCGTTCGACTGGCCCTTACAGCCTGGTTACCCAGCAGCCTCTGGGCGGCAAGGCTCAGTTCGGCGGCCAGCGCTTCGGCGAGATGGAAGTTTGGGCACTGTACGCTTACGGTGCTTCCAACGTCCTGCAGGAGATCCTGACCGTCAAGTCCGACGATACCGTGGGCCGCGTCAAGACCTACGAGTCCATCGTCAAGGGCGAGAACGTTCCTGTCCCGGGTATCCCCGAGTCCTTCAAGGTTCTCGTCAAGGAGATTCGCTCTCTCGCACTGGACATCGAGCCCATGCACGATGCCGACGAGGACGCCTCCGCCCCTGTGACCGCCGAGGAGACCTCTGCTCTCGACGACCTGGCTGCGCTCGCCGGCGTTGACGCCGACGTCGAGACCGAGGATGCCGAGACCGCCGAGGCGCCCGAGGCTGTCGCCGCCACGACCACTGATAAGGAGTAGTTGACTGTGGCAGATTTCGAAGCTACTGATTTTGACTCGGTAAAGATCTCCCTTGCCTCCGCCGACCAGATCCGTTCCTGGTCGCACGGTGAGGTCAAGAAGCCGGAGACCATCAATTACCGTACCCTCAAGCCCGAGAAGGACGGCCTGTTCTGCGAGAAGATCTTCGGTCCCGCCAAGGACTGGGAGTGCTCCTGCGGCAAGTACAAGGGCATCCGCTTTAAGGGCATCGTCTGCGAGCGCTGCGGCGTCGAGGTTACCTCGGCCAAGGTGCGTCGCGACCGCATGGGCCACATCGAGCTCGCCGCTCCCGTGTCCCACATCTGGTACTTCAAGAGCCCCACGAGCTTCCCGATGAGCCGTATGCTCGACATCAAGTCCAAGGACCTCGAGAAGGTTCTGTACTTTGCCAGCTACATCATCACTGAGGTTGACTATGAGGCCCGCGAGGCCGACGCCGACGACCTGCGCGAGGAGCTCGCCGCCGATCTGGAAGAGATCGATGCCGAGTGCGCCCGCCAGATCGAGTCCCTCAAGGAGCAGGGCGACCCCGAGAACTTTGACGAGTTCTCTGACGAGGAGCCGCTGACCCCCGAGGAGATCGCCTCCGGCATCGTCGACATCGAGGAAGAGTGCAAGGACGAGAAGCAGCTCCGTACGGACGCCTTCAACGCCTTCATGAAGCTCACCGAGCGCGACCTCATCTCCGATGAGCCGCTGTTCCGCGAGATGACCCGCTACTACTCCATGTACTTCAAGGGTGGCATGGGCGCCGAGGCCGTCCGCGACCTGCTCGCTGCCATCGACCTCCCCTCCGAGGCCGAGAAGCTCAAGGCCATCATCGCCGACGAGGACTCCCAGAAGCAGAAGCGCGAGAAGGCCGTCAAGCGCCTCGAGGTCGTTGACGCCTTCCTGAAGGGCGGCAACAGCCCCGCGAACATGATCCTGGACGTCATCCCGGTCATTCCGCCCGATCTGCGCCCGATGGTCCAGCTCGACGGCGGCCGCTTCGCTGCGTCCGACCTCAACGACCTGTATCGTCGCGTGATCAACCGTAACAACCGACTCAAGCGCCTGCTCGACCTGGACGCCCCCGCGATCATCGTGAACAACGAGAAGCGCATGCTCCAGGAGTCCGTGGACGCCCTGTTCGACAACGGCCGTCGTGGTCGCCCGGTCTCTGGCCGTGGCGGTCGCCCGCTCAAGTCGCTCGCCGAGGCCCTCAAGGGCAAGCAGGGTCGTTTCCGTCAGAACCTGCTGGGCAAGCGTGTCGACTACTCCGGCCGTTCGGTAATCGTTACCGACCCCAAGCTGCTGCTGCACCAGTGCGGTCTGCCCAAGACCATGGCGCTGGAGCTCTTCAAGCCCTTCGTCATGAAGCGCCTGGTCGAGCTTGGCAAGGTCGAGAACATCAAGGGCGCCAAGCGCGCTATCGACCGTGGTGCCACCTTTGTGTGGGACATCCTCGAAGAGGTCATCGACGGCCGCGTCGTGCTGCTCAACCGTGCACCGACCCTGCACCGTCTGTCCATCCAGGCCTTTGAGCCGGTTCTGGTCGAGGGCAAGGCTATCCACCTGCACCCGCTGGTCTGCTCGCCCTTCAACGCCGACTTCGACGGCGACCAGATGTCTGTCCACGTGCCGCTGTCCAGCCAGGCTCAGGCCGAGGCCCGCGTGCTCATGCTTTCTGCGAACAACCTGCGCTCGCCGGCATCCGGCAAGCCGGTCAATATCCCTTCGCAGGACATGATCATCGGTGTGTACTACCTGACCCAGGTCCGCGACGGTCTGCCGGGCGAGAACCACGTGTTCGCCAGCTTCGACGACGCGCTGCACGCCTATGACTGCCGCTCCGAGGTCGACATGCAGGCCAAGATCCAGGTCCGCGTGTCCGCCGAGAACGCCAACGTCATCAACGAGGACGGCACCCGTATCTTCCGCGTTAAGAACGGCAAGAACGAGTTCGTCGACTACGACGTCACCGGCAACAAGACCGCGCGCTTCGAGACCTCTATCGGCCGCATCATCTTCAACCGCCAGTGCCTGCCCGAAGACTACGAGTTCATGAACTATAAGATGGTCAAGGGCGACGTGGCCAAGCTGGTTGCTGACTGCTGCGATCGTTACCCCGAGGCCAAGGTCGGCCCGATCCTCGACGCCATCAAGTACTCCGGCTTCCACTACGCTACCCGCGCCGGCCTCACCATCTCGGTGTGGGACGCTCTCATCCCTGCCGAGAAGCAGGGGCTGCTCGACCGCGCCCAGGCCAACGTCGACCAGATCAACGAGTACTTCGAGGAGGGCTTCATCAACGAGACGGAGCGCCACATCGAAGTCGTTAACGAGTGGACCGCTTGTACCGATAAGGTCGCAGCGCTCATGCTCGACATGTTCGACGAGGAGAACCCGCTGTACATGATGGCCGACTCCGGCGCCCGTGGTTCTAAGACCCAGCTGCGTCAGCTCGGCGGCATGCGTGGCCTGATGGCAGACATGTCCGGCGAGACGATCGACCTTCCCATTAAGGCGAACTTCCGCGAGGGCCTGCTGCCGCTCGAGTACTTCATTTCGACCTACGGCGCCCGTAAGGGCCTGGTCGATACCGCATCCCACACCTCGGACTCTGGTTACCTGACCCGTCGTCTGGTCGACGTGGCCCAGGACGTCATCGTCCGCGAGGAGGACTGCGGTACGCACGAGGGCGTCACCTACAACCTCATCATCCCCGGCACCACCGACCTCAACACCGACCTTGTCGGCCGTTGCTTCATTGAGGACGTCGTGGCCCCCGATGGCACCGTGCTCTTTGAGCAGGACGGCTACATCGAGAAGGTCGCCGACATCCAGAAGATGGTCGATGCCGGCCTCAAGAAGGTTAAGCTCCGCGCGCTGCTCACCTGCCGCTCCAAGTACGGCGTGTGCCAGAAGTGCTACGGCTGGGATCTTTCCACCCGTCGTCCGGTCGCCATCGGTACCGCGGTCGGCATTATTGCTGCCCAGTCCATCGGCGAGCCCGGTACGCAGCTTACGATGCGTACCATTCACTCCGGCGGCGTCGCTGGCGTCGACGATATTACGCAGGGTCTGCCTACGGTCAGCCGTATGTTCGATATCGTCGGTAACGTCAACGAGAAGATTCTGGGTCGCGAGGCCGAGCTGGCTCCGTACTCCGGCCACCTCTCGATTAAGCCCGAGAAGTCCGAGTACGTGCTGACGCTCACCGACTCCGAGGACCACACCCGTGTCCTCGACGAGCGTCGCGTCCCCGCTTCGGTGCGCTTCATGCCCGAGATCGAGGACGGCTGCGAGGTTCGCGCCGGCGACCAGATCACCAAGGGCTTCGTCAACTTCCGCAACCTGCGCAAGCTGACCGACATCGAGTCGACGATGCACACCTTCGTCGAGAGCGTCAAGGACGTCTACACCAGCCAGGGCGTCGACCTGAACGACAAGCACATCGAGGTGCTCGCACGTCAGATGCTGCGTCGCGTTCAGATCACCAACCCCGGCGACTCCAAGTACCTGCTTGGTCAGTACGTCGACCGCTACGAGTTCGCCGACGAGGTCGAGCGCGTTGCCCGTCTGGGTGGTCAGGCTCCCGTGGCCGAGCCCGTCATCCTGGGTACGCTCAAGGTCGCGTCCAACATCGACTCCTGGCTGTCGAGCGCTTCGTTCATCCGCACCGCCGGTGTCCTTACCGAGGCTGCCATCGAGGGCAAGGTCGACCACCTGCTCGACCTTAAGTCCAACGTCATCGTTGGTAAGAAGATTCCTGCCGGTACCGGCCTCAAGCCGTACGCCAACGCCAAGCTGACGTATCGCACGGCCGACGGCTACGTGGACATCGACGGTCCGGCTTCGCCCAACGCCAAGTCGCTGCCCGAGTGGGCTCCTGTGGAGCTCAAGGACCTGGACGAGCAGCTCCCGCAGCAGCTCGACTGGGCCGGCTACGACGAGTTCGGTGGTGCTGACGGTTCGTTCACCCGCAACGGCCACACCATCTCCGCCGAGAAGGCTCGCCTGTACCTGTTCGACGACCTGGGCGTGTCGCAGCGCTGGACCAACAAGTTCAGCGAGGTCGGCATCGAGACGGTCGGCGACCTGGTCGGCAAGTCCGAGGAGGATCTGCTGCGCATCGATGGTATCGGTGCCAAGGCGATCGAGGAGCTCCGTGACGGTCTGGAGGCCCACGACCTGCTCTACATCCTCGAGAACAACGACGACGTTGCCGACGAGGAAGACCTCTCGCAGCTGCTGCAGATGGTCTTTAGCCCCGACGGTCCGGACGACATCCTGCTGGGCACCTCCGCTGCTCCGACGCATCACGCCGACGCCGACGAGGAGCTCCTGGGCGCCCCGATCGACGACAAGAAGGCTCCCGCCAACGGTGCCATCAACGAGGACATGGCTTCCCTCGACGAGCTGCTTAACCAGCTCGTAGACACCGACGACGCCGAAGAGGCCAAGGACAACGACGAGGAGTAATTAGTTCCGCCGTTCTAACGAACGGCGGCGACCTCCGTCGCTGCGCGGCCCCCAGAGCTACAATCTGTCATTCAAAAGGCAGGGCATGACCAAAAGGTCAATGCCCTGCCTTTTTCATGCCATCTTGTACGCTCTGGGGGCCGCTCGCTTGCGTATGCTCAACCTGTTGCGTTCCGTTGATCCCTTGCCAAAAAGGGACAGGTTTATTTTGGTAGGCTTTTCCTGCTTGGATTTGAAACATTTCGTTCGGCCAAAGCGTATCTATGGTGAGGACCTCATCAAGAACCATCAGCGTCACCGGGAGGTGATTATGGAAGAACAAGCTTTTAGACAGGCGGTTGAAGACCACCGTGATGTCGTGTTTCGGATCGCCTTGACGTATCTGCGCGATCGCGCTGACGCCGACGATGTCGCTCAAGACGTCTTTCTAAAGTTACTCAAAAGCGATACGCATTTTGAAAGCTGGGAGCATCTTCGCCGATGGCTTATCCGGGTCACGATCAATGAATGCAAATCGCTCTTTCGAAAGCCATGGAGGCGTGTGGAGGATATTGAGAACCTGGCCGATTCGCTTTCGACGGCGCAGGATGAGACTAGGGCCGTCCTATTAGACGTCATGCGGCTTCCGGAACGATTCCGTATCCCCATCGTGCTCTATTACTATCTGGGCTTTTCGACCTCAGAGATTGCCGAGTTATTGCATGTGCCAGCCGCGACCGTTCGAACGCGTTTAGCTCGCGGTAGATCGAAGCTCAAGTTCATCCTAGAGGAGGGCGACCGTGAAATCCAACCAGATCAAGCAGGCCTTCGAGTCCGTCCAAGCCGATAGCGATCTTGCTGACCGTGTTCTTTATGCCGCTGCTGGCGAGCCGCTTCACCGAAAGGGTCACGCGAAGCCTCTGTATGTTGCCGTAATCGGATGTCTTGCCGGAGTGCTGGCGACCGGAGGGGTCGCCTACGCTGTTGTCAATTCCAGTTATTTTGCCTCTGCCTGGGGAAACCATGGCAACGGAGAGTCCGTTACCTGGACAAATGGCGGCTCGTCGGGGACGAAATATACCTACACCAGAGAGTTTGGTGATGGTATCGCGCCCCAAAGCCTGGAGGGTGCAGTCCAGAAGGTCAATCTGTCCGTCGAGGGCAACGGCTATACGCTCGACATTCATGAGATGGCAATCGACGAGAACGGTTGCGGTGCTGTGACGTTTACATTGTCCAATCCGAATGGCGTTAACTACTACAAGCCGGCGGCAGAGCTTGGCGAACTTGTTCTCTATGGTGAAGAAGAAGGGGGCGTCAGTACACCCAGCATGAACTTCGGCGAGGAATGGGCTGATACACGCTGCACCATTGATAAGGACACATCAAGCGATACTGTCATTAATGGCACGATGTACTTTGCTTCTATGGATCGCGAGCGAGGTTTTCAACATGCGGTCACCTGGAATATCTCGTGGACCGAGGGCGAAGGAGAGGATGCGAAGCCGTTCGAGGCATCGACACCCGAGTTTAGCGTTGGAGCGTACGTCGATACTAAGGAACTCCGCTCCGATGACACGCCTCTCGAGATCAGCCCGTTTTCCATCCAGACGCACATCGATGATCTGGGCATTGACGCAGTCACGAAGAAGTTGACGGTTACCTACAAGGATGGATCGGAGCAGATTATCGAAGATGACGACGCAGGGGCGTTCAACTTATATTTTTCTTATACGCGCAATAGCGGAGAGAACATCTGGGTGCCAACGATGTTGATTGATGTCGACCAAGTGGTTTCAGTAACGCTCGAAGGCACACGCTGCACTTCAACAGGGGGCGCCGAAACGTCGGAACCCTTTACCATCGTCTATTCGTAAGATTTGGGGCCGCTTTCTACTAGGGGAAGCGGCCTTCTTTGCGGTAAATGGGCGGTTAGACCGCACGATATTCGCCTGCATTCCTGAAGTATGCGGCAAAATCTTGATGGGTCGACCACACCGTATATGCTCAAGCGCTCTACCTGCGGGTTTATTATCGCAAAACCCCGGTGCGCTCGGCGGGTCCAGAATTTGCCGCATACTTCCGAAAGCGCCGCCGATTTCCATACGACAGGTGAGAGCAGATCACCGTTGGAGCGCGACGTTTCCCCAGATAAAACCGACCAAAATAAACCTGTCCCTTTTTGGCAGGTAACGTTGCCCCGACGAGCACGTCGGATCCCCGGCCCGGGCGGCACAGGGGTTAAGTTTGTCGCGAGTTCCGCACGAGCCGGAGGCCACTTAATGTGGCCTCCGTGCGAGCCAGGACTGTAGAGCAGCAAACTTAACCCCTGTGCCGCCCGGCCCGGGGATCCGCCCCCACGCACAGGAGGGGATTCCTTTTGTGTAGGCTTTGCGGAAATGTGCCAATTTTGGGATACGCCCGGCGGCGTGGTCTGTTGACGGCACAGCTAACGCCACGTATCCTATCGAACTGCGTGTTTCGTAGGGGGATGCTGACCCCTCGATTCAAGCCGTTGCACTTTACAGAAAGCTGGAATCATTCGAGAAGGAGTACGCTTTGCCTACTATTAACCAGCTGGTTCGCCAGGGCCGTCGTTCCGTGCCCAAGAAGTCCAAGAACGCTGCTCTGCAGCACAACTCCCAGAAGCGCGGCGTGTGCACCCGCGTCTTCACCACGAGCCCCAAGAAGCCGAACTCGGCTCTTCGTAAGGTTGCCCGTGTTCGCCTCGTCAACGGCATCGAAGTTACTGCTTACATCCCGGGTGAGGGCCACAACCTGCAGGAGCACTCCATCGTGCTCGTCCGCGGCGGTCGTGTCCGTGACCTCCCTGGTGTCCGTTATCACGTCATCCGTGGCGCCTACGACGCTGCTCCGGTCCAGAACCGTATGCAGGCCCGTTCCAAGTACGGTGCTAAGCGCCCCAAGGCTAAATAAGCCAGATAACGTTTTGATACTTTCGCCGTGTGCCGTCTTGAGCGCCGCACGGTAGACACTTAAGGAGATTTCACATGCCGCGTCGTGCAGCAGCTAATCGTCGTGAGGTTCAGCCTGACGCCGTTTACAACAACCGCCTGGTGACTCAGCTCATCAACAAGGTCCTTCTTGACGGCAAGAAGGCCACCGCTGAGCGCATCGTTTACACCGCTTTCGAGATCGTTGCCGAGAAGTCCGAGGGTGGCGACGCTCTCGCTACCTTCAAGAAGGCTATGGACAACGTCAAGCCCACGCTCGAGGTTAAGCCCAAGCGTGTCGGTGGCGCTACCTATCAGGTCCCGATGGAGGTCAACTCCCGTCGTTCCACCGCTCTGGGTATCCGCTGGATCGTCAACTTCTCCCGCGCTCGCAAGGAGAAGACCATGGCCGAGCGTCTCGCCAACGAGATCCTCGACGCTTCCAACGGCCTGGGCGCTTCCGTCAAGAAGCGTGAGGACGTCTTCAAGATGGCCGAGGCCAACCGCGCGTTCTCTCACTATCGTTGGTAAGTTAAGGTAAGGAACTAACATGGCTAAGCCTAAGTACAAGCTTTCCGATACCCGTAACATCGGCATCATGGCTCACATCGATGCCGGTAAGACCACCACGACCGAGCGTATTCTTTACTACACCGGTAAGACCCACAAAATCGGTGAGGTCCATGAGGGCGCTGCCACCATGGACTGGATGGTTCAGGAGCAGGAGCGCGGCGTAACCATTACCTCCGCTGCTACCACGTGCTTCTGGAACAAGGACGGTAAGGACTACCGCATCCAGATCATCGACACCCCGGGCCACGTTGACTTCACCGCCGAGGTCGAGCGCTGCCTGCGCGTCCTCGATGGCGCTGTCGCCGTCTTCGACGCCGTTGCCGGCGTTCAGCCCCAGTCTGAGACCGTTTGGCGTCAGGCTTCCACCTTCAACGTCCCCCGCATCGCCTTCATCAACAAGTATGACCGCGTGGGCGCTGACTTCTTCAACGCTATCGAGACCATGAAGGATCGTCTCGACGCTAACGCCGTGGCCGCTCAGGTCCCGATGGGCGCCGAGGACAACTTCTGGGGCGTCATCGACCTCGTCACCATGACTGCATGGGACTTCAAGGCCGACGAGAAGGGCATGACCTACCCCGAGCCGATGGACGAGATCCCGGCTGAGTTTGCCGACATCGCTGCCACCAAGCGCGAGGAGCTCCTCGACGCTGCTGCCAGCTTTGACGACGAGCTCATGGAGAAGATCCTCATGGAGGAGGACTTCACCGTCGAGGAGCTCAAGGCTGCTCTGCGCAAGGGTGTTCTGGCCAACGAGCTTAACCTCGTCTTTGTGGGCTCCGCCTACAAGAACAAGGGCGTTCAGGAGCTGCTCGACGCTGTCGTCGACTACCTGCCCAGCCCGCTTGACGTCGAGGCCGTCACCGGTACCGATCCGGACACCGGCGAGGAGATCCAGCGTCATCCCTCCTTCGACGAGCCCTTCTCCGGCCTGGTCTTCAAGATCATGACCGACCCGTTCGTCGGTAAGCTCACCTACGTCCGCGTTTACTCCGGCCGCGCTGAGTCCGGCTCCTACGTGGTCAACGCTTCCAACGGTCAGCGCGAGCGCCTCGGCCGCATCCTCGAGATGAACGCCGCCGAGCGTATCGACCGCGACGACGCTGCCGCCGGCGACATCGTCGCTTGCGTCGGCTTCAAGAACTCCACCACCGGTGACACCCTGTGCGCCGAGGGCAAGGAGATCGTCCTCGAGAAGATCGAGTTCGCTAAGCCCGTTATCGACGTTGCCATCGAGCCCAAGACCAAGGCCGAGCAGGACAAGATGTCCCTGGCTCTGACCAAGCTCGCCGAGGAGGACCCGACCTTCCAGGTGTCCACCAACCACGAGACCGGCCAGACCATCATCGCCGGCATGGGCGAGCTGCACCTCGAGATCATCGTCGACCGTCTGCTCCGTGAGTTCAAGGTTGACGCTAACGTTGGTAAGCCCCAGGTTGCCTACCGCGAGACCGCTGGTCACGACGTCGAGAAGGCTGAGGGCAAGTTCGTCCGTCAGTCCGGTGGTCGCGGTCAGTACGGCCACGCCGTCATCAAGCTCGAGAAGATGGAGGAGGGCTTCGGCTACGAGTTCGTCAACGCTATCGTCGGCGGCGTCGTGCCCAAGGAGTACATCCCGTCCATCGACAAGGGCATCCAGGAGGCCCTGAACACCGGTGTTATCGCCGGCTTCCCGGTCCTCGACGTTAAGGTCACCCTGTTCGACGGTTCTTACCACGAGGTCGACTCCTCCGAGGCCGCCTTCAAGATCGCCGGTTCCATGGCTATCAAGGACGCCCTCAAGAAGTCCGATCCGCAGCTGCTCGAGCCGATCATGGCTGTCGAGGTCGAGACCCCCGAGCAGTACATGGGCGACGTTATGGGCAACCTCTCCGGTCGCCGCGGCAAGATCGAGGGCATGGAGGATCGCAAGAACAGCAAGCTCATCCGTGCCAAGGTGCCGCTGGGCGAGATGTTCGGTTACGCTACCGACCTTCGCTCCCAGACCCAGGGCCGTGCATCCTACACGATGCAGTTCGACTCTTATGAGCCCGCGCCCAAGTCCATCGTGGACGAGGTCATGAGCAAGAACGCCTAAGTTCGAGCTCCCTGTTACGTAATCCGCGAGAACATCTCTCGCACTCTTTGGAGGTTTAAGTTGGCTACCCAGAAGATCCGCATTCGCCTCAAGGGCTATGATCACGAGGTCGTCGATCAGTCCGCGAAGCTCATCGTCGAGACCGCTCAGAAGACCGGTGCTCGCGTTTCCGGTCCTGTCCCCCTGCCCACCGAGCGTAACCTGTACACGGTTATCCGCTCGCCGCACGTGAACAAGGACTCCCGTGAGCAGTTCGAGATGCGCACCCACAAGCGCCTCATCGACATCCTCGACCCCACCTCGGGCACCGTTGATTCGCTCATGCGTCTCGACCTTCCCGCTGGTGTCGATATCGACATCAAGCTCTAAGCTTTTTGCTCGATCGCACGATTGATAAGGCCGCAGCCCTTTGGGTTGCGGCCTTTTTGTATCGATGCTGTAAAGGGTCTACACTACTGAGCTATTCGACAAACGGGTGTATGAGTAACGCTGTTGGGGGCAGGTAAAGATGGTCGAGTGGATTGTTAAACGAGCACAAGGTGACCGTGCGCGCGTGGGCACGTTGACGGGCGTGGTGTGCATTATCGCCAATGTGGCACTTTGCGCTGCAAAGGGCGTAATTGGCGTGCTGTCGGGGTCGGTTTCAATCGTGGCGGACGCCATGAACAACCTGTCCGACGCCAGCTCAAACATCGTGAGCGTGCTTGGCTTTAAGCTGGCGAGTAAGCCGGCGGACCCTGAGCATCCTTACGGACATGGACGCTACGAGTATCTCTCGGGCCTGGTCGTGGCGGCGCTCGTGCTGCTCATCGGCCTTGAGCTAATCAAATCCTCGGTTGAACGCATCATCCATCCCGAGCCAGTTGAGTTCTCGCTTGCCCTGGTTGCGGTCCTGCTGCTTTCGATGGTCATTAAGCTGTGGATGGCGGCCCTCAACCAAAAGCTCGGCGACCGTATTGAGTCCGAGACGCTGCATGCGACGGCTCAGGATTCCAAGAACGATGTTCTTGCCACGGGTGCTGTGCTGGCATGTGCGATTGTTTCTCAGGTGACGTATGTCAATCTTGATGCCTGGGTCGGCCTTGCCGTTGGCGCCTATATTGGCTGGAGCGGCTTTGAGCTTATCCAAGATACGGTGAGCCCGCTTTTGGGCCAAGCACCCGACCCCAAACTGGTCAAGCATATCCGTGGCAAGATCATGAGTTATCCCGGTGTTTTGGGCGTGCATGACCTGATGGTTCACGATTACGGTCCGGGCAGGAAGTTTGCGAGCGCCCACGCCGAGATGGCAGCTGAGGTCAGTCCACTAGAGAGCCACGACACGCTCGATAACATCGAACAGTCGTTTAAGGACGAAGACGGCATGATCGTCACGCTCCATTACGACCCCATCGTGACCGACGACCCCAAGGTGGCGAGCATGCGTTTGTGCATTAACGCTATGGCTCAACAGATCGATAGCCGCCTTTCGATTCACGACTTGCGCTGCGTGCCGGGCCCTACGCACACCAACGTGATCTTTGACTGCGTGCGTCCCTCGGATCTGCAGATGAGTGCCGAAGACGTAAAGCACACGCTGGCCCAGAGGGTCGAATCCGAATATCCTAAGTCGATTGCCAAGATTACGATTGACGAAGACTACGTAGGCCATGCCCACGAGTAGGGCTGTGTCGGCAAAGTAATGTATGCAGAAGGGGAGAACATGAAGAGGCTGTATCTGCTCCGCCATGGCCAGACGGAATTCAACGTCAAAAAGCTGGTCCAGGGCCGCTGCGATTCACCGTTGACCGACCTTGGCCGCAAACAAGCGGGAATGGCGGCCGCATGGCTCAAGGGCCACGACGTCGTCCCCGACAAAGTGGTCTCATCGCCCTTAGGCCGAGCTATGGACACGGCAAGTCTCGTCGCAACCGAGCTCCTCGGCCCGGACGCAGCCGTCGAACCCTGCGAAGGCATCATCGAGCGCAGCTACGGTACCTTCGAAGAAGGCCCTCACGACGCCCTGCCCACCGACGTCTGGGACCCCGGCGAGGATTTGGTCCCATTTGGCGGAGAAGGAAGCCATGCCCTGCAGGAGCGCATGGTAAGTACCCTCGCTTACCTCATGAGCGCCGAAGACGTTGAAACTCTCCTAGCAGTAAGTCACGGCAGCGCCAGCCGCCAATTCATCAAGGCTGCAGCCCCAGAGGGCTTCGAGCTCCCAACAAAACTCCCCAACTGTGCCATCATGATCTTCGATTTCGATGAGGCGAAGCCACAAGCAGAAGGCGAGCCAATGCAATGCAAGTTCACCCTCCAGCAAATAGTGGACCCCCAACAAAGTAATTAGCTGAGCGAGCAGAGTTAAGCAGACATCAACGTGTCGTCTCTCGAGCTTTGGCGGAGGGGCGGCGAAATATATTAAGTTTGTCGCGAGTTCCGCACGCAAAGGAAAGCACTTAATGTGCTTTCCGTCTTGCGCAGGACTGTAGAGCAGCAAACTTAATATATTTCGCCGCCCCTCCGCCAAAGCCCAGGCGATTCCACGCACTTTACCTGCGTAAACAATGTGAGTGAAATATGAATCTCGATGGATACGCCCGCAGCCGTGTATACTAAACAGCTGTGTGAAACCAGGGGAGTATTCTGGCTGGACAAAATGCCTGCTTAATAGGGTTGTCAGGTAGTTCGGGCACAATACAAGGCTGGGGAGCACGTCGTGTAAGTAGTGGTCCTCTAGGGGCGTACGCTCGGTGGTGTACGCATTGTCCCAAGACCACGCGAGAGTTGGGATCATATCTTGATCAGCATGATTCTCGGCCGCAAGATTGGCATGACCCAGGTTTGGGACGAGAACGACAACGTCGTTCCCGTCACGGTCATCCAGGCTGGCCCCTGCGCTGTCTCGCAGGTTAAAACTCAGGCAACCGACGGCTATGACGCCGTCCAGATCGGTTTCGGCGACATCAAGGCCAAGAACGTGAACAAGCCCATGGCTGGTCACTTCGCCAAGGCTGGCGTCGAGCCTGTCCGCTTCCTTCGTGAGGTCCGCGTCGAGAACGGCGAGGAGCACAAGGTCGGCGAGGTCGTTACCGTCGCTGATTTCGCTGATGTCGAGAAGGTCGACGTCATCGGCACCTCCAAGGGTAAGGGCTTCCAGGGTCGCATCAAGCGCTGGGGTCAGCGCCGCGGTCCTATGACGCATGGTTCTCACTTCCAGCGTCACCCCGGTTCTATCGGTCAGTGCGCCTATCCTGCGCGCGTCCTCAAGGGCGTCAAGATGGCCGGTCACATGGGTAACGAGCGCGTTACCGTCAAGAACCTTTCCGTTGTCCGCATCGATGCCGAGCAGAACCTCATCTTGGTCAAGGGCGCTGTCCCGGGTGCCAAGAATGGTCTCGTCGCCATCCGTATGGCCTAAGGGCCCAGCCCATTTAGCCCAGCGTCATACCAAGGAGAACACTTAAATGGCAAAGTTTGAAGTAAAGAACAGCGAGGGCAAGAAGGTCGCCGAGGCCGAGCTCGCCGCTGAGGTGTACGGCATCGAGCCGAACATCCACGTTATGCACCACATCGTCAAGTGCCAGATGGCCTCTTGGCGTCAGGGCACCCAGTCTGCTAAGGGTCGCTCTGAGGTTTCCGGTGGCGGCAAGAAGCCTTGGCGTCAGAAGGGTACTGGCCGTGCCCGCCAGGGTTCCATCCGTGCTGCCCAGTGGCGTCACGGTGGCGTCGTCTTCGCCCCCAAGCCCCGTTCCTACGCTAAGCGTATGAACAACAAGGAGGTCAAGCTGGCTATGCGCTCCGCGCTGTCCGCCAAGCTGGCCGATGGCGAGCTCGTGCTCGTCGACGACTACGGCTTCGAGAAGCCTTCCACCAAGGCTGCCGTTGCCATGCTCAAGGCTCTCGGCCTTGAGGGCAAGCGTCTGACCATCATCGTTCGCGATGAGGACGTCAACGCCTACCTGTCGTTCCGCAACATTCCCAAGACGTTCATCATCACCGCCGACGAGGCCAACACCTACGATCTCGTCAACAACAACGCTGTGCTGATGCCCGCCGACATCGCCGCTCACTTCGGGGAGGTGCTTGCATAAATGACCGCCCACGAGATCATCATCCGTCCGATCGTGTCCGAGCGTTCCTTCTCCGGCATGGAGCAGAACAAGTACACGTTCGAGGTCGCCAAGGATGCTAACAAGTATCAGATCAAGGACGCTGTCGAGGAGATCTTCGGCGTCAAGGTCGTTCGCGTGAACACCCTGACGGTCAAGCCCAAGACCAAGCGCGTGCGCTATGTCGCCGGCAAGACCCGTTCTTGGAAGAAGGCCATCGTCACGCTGGCCGAGGGCGACACCATCGAGGTCTTTGGCAACCAGGCCTAAGACTCGCTGCTGTTGAGTGAGCTCATGCCTCCCAAATAGGGGAGGCGAGAGCTCAAGGTTTTGGGCGTATAAAATGGACACGCCCGGAACCGTGTATACGTCCGGTGTCATCGCACCCGAGGCAGAACCTCGAATCCCTGTCTGCGATGGCTAACGGATTCCTATTGAAAGGGATTGTAATGGCTGTAAAGCACCTTAAGCCGACCTCCGCTGGTAGGCGTTGGCAGACGATCTCCGACTTCTCCGAGATCACCTGCACCAAGCCCGAGAAGTCTCTTCTCGAGCCCCTGCCCAAGAAGGCCGGTCGTAACAACAACGGTCGCATCACCACCCGCCACCAGGGCGGCGGCGTGAAGCGTCGTTACCGCGTGATCGACTTCAAGCGCAACAAGGACGGCGTGCCCGCCAAGGTTGCCACGATCGAGTACGATCCGAACCGTTCCGCTCGCATCGCTCTGCTGCACTACGCTGACGGTGAGAAGCGCTACATCCTGGCCCCCAAGGGCCTCGAGGTCGGTCAGACCATCATGTCCGGTTCTGACGCCGACATCAAGCCGGGCAACGCTCTGCCCCTCGCCGACATCCCCGTCGGTACGCTCATCCACGCCGTCGAGTTCCAGCCGGGCAAGGGCGCTGCTATCGCCCGTTCCGCCGGTAACTCCTGTCAGCTGATGGGTAAGGAGGGCAAGTACGCTATCGTCCGTATGCCTTCCTCCGAGATGCGCCGCATCCTCGTTACCTGCCGCGCCACCGTCGGTGAGGTCGGCAACGCCGATCACGCCAACATCGTCATCGGCAAGGCCGGCCGTAAGCGTCACATGAACGTGCGCCCGACCGTCCGCGGTACCGTCATGAACCCTGTCGACCACCCGCACGGCGGTGGCGAGGGCAAGAACCACACCTCTGGTCGTCCCTCTGTTACCCCCTGGGGTAAGCCGACGAAGGGCCTTCGTACGCGCAAGAAGAAGAAGGTCTCGAACCAGCACATCATTCGTCGCCGTAAGAAGTAATTTCGGATACCGAGTTTTAGGAGAAAGCACTTATGAGCAGAAGTCTCAAAAAGGGCCCGTTCGTGGAGACTCGCCTTCTCTCGCGTATCACCGCGATGAACGAGGCTGGCAAGAAGGACGTCGTGAAGACCTGGTCCCGCGCGTCCACTATCTTCCCCGAGATGGTTGGTCACACCATCGCCGTCCACGACGGCCGCAAGCATGTGCCCGTGTATGTTACCGAGTCCATGGTTGGTCACAAGCTCGGCGAGTTCGCGCCGACTCGTACGTTCCGTGGCCACAAGGCCAAATAGGGGGTTAACCGTAAATGGCAACTAAGTCTATTGAAACTGAGGCCACCGAGGTTCGCGCCGTCGCTAAGTACGTGCGTGTTTCCCCCAGCAAGGCCCGCCTGGTGGTCGATTTGATCCGCCGCAAGCCTGTCGCTCAGGCCTTCGACATCCTCCACTTCTGCGACCGCGCCGTCGCCGTGGATGTCGAGAAGGTTCTCCGTTCCGCCGTTGCGAACGCCGAGAACAACAACGGTCTGCGTGCCGACAACCTGGTTGTCGCCGCTGCCTATGTTGACGAGGGTCCGACGCTTAAGCGCATCCGTCCCCGCGCCAAGGGTTCCGCTTCTCGTATTCTGAAGCGTACTTCCCACATCACCGTCGTCGTTGCTCCTCGAAAGGAGGCGTAAAGCTGTATGGGTCAGAAAGTCTACCCCACCGGCTTCCGTCTTGGCATTACCGAGAACTGGCGCTCCCGCTGGTTCGCAGAGAAGGATTACGCTAAGACCCTCGGTAACGATCTCGAGATTCGCAAGTACCTCGAGAAGCGTCTTTCCCGCGCAGCTGTCTCCCGCGTCGAGATCGAGCGCGCTGGCGACAAGGTGAAGGTCATCATCCTCACCGCTCGCCCCGGCGTTGTCATCGGTAAGAAGGGTGCCGAGATCGATACCCTCCGCACCGAGCTCGAGAAGGTCGCTGGCGTCTCCAAGGGCCAGCTCTCCGTCGACGTTGTCGAGATCAAGCGCCCCGAGCTCGACGCCAACCTCGTTGCTCAGTCTATCGCCGAGCAGCTCGAGGGCCGCGTTGCCTTCCGTCGCGCTATGCGCAAGGCTGTCCAGTCCGCCCGCAAGGCCGGCGCTAAGGGCATCCGTATCCAGTGCTCCGGTCGTCTCGGCGGTGCCGAGATGGGCCGTCGTGAGTGGTACCGCGAGGGTCGCGTGCCTCTGCACACCCTCCGTGCCAAGATCGACTACGGCACGGCTGTCGCCAGCACCACCATGGGCGCTTGCGGCGTGAAGGTCTGGATCTACCTGGGCGAGAAGCTCCCGGGCCAGCCTGTTCCCAACCCTGCACTCGAGGGCTCTTCCCGTCCTCGTCGTCGTAACTCCGAGAGGAGGGGTCAGTAGTGCTTGCCCCTAAGCGTATTCTTCACCGCAAGGTGCAGCGTGGCTCCATGAAGGGCCAGGCCAAGGGTAATACCGAGCTGCATTTCGGCGAGTTTGGTATCCAGGCTCTCGAGGCCCATTGGATCACCAACCGTCAGATCGAGGCCGCTCGTATTGCCATGACCCGCTACATGAAGCGTGGCGGTCGTGTCTACATCACGATCTTCCCCGATAAGCCCATCACCAAGAAGCCTGCGGAGACCCGCATGGGCTCCGGTAAGGGTAACCCCGAGGAGTGGGTGGCCGTCGTCAAGCCCGGCCGCATTATGTTCGAGGTCAAGGGCGTGCCCGAGGAGGTCGCTCGCGAGGCTCTGCGTCTGGCGCAGCACAAGCTCCCCATCAAGACCAAGATCGTCGCTAAGCCTGCCGCTAAAGAGACGGCCGAGGAGGAGAACTAATGAAGCCCGCAGAGATTCGTGAGCTCTCGGACGCTCAGCTCGTTGAGAAGCTGAAGGAAATGCGCGCCGAGCTCTTTAACCTTCGTTTCCAGATGGCCACCAGCCAGCTGGACAACACCGCTCGCGTTAACACCGTGAAGAAGGACATTGCTCGTGTCCTCACGGAGCAGCGCGCCCGCGAGATCGCAGCGGAGAAGTCCGCTGTCGCCGAGTAGGACCTAAGGAGAGAACATGACTGATTCGCGTAACACGCGTAAGGTCCGTACGGGTGTCGTTACCTCTGTCTCCGGTGCCAAGACCATCGTCGTCACCATCACCGAGCGCAAGCGTCACCCCAAGTACGGCAAGATGATGACCACCTCCAAGAAGCTGCACGCTCATGACGAGGAGTGCACGGCTGGCGTGGGCGATACCGTCCGCGTTATGGAGACCCGTCCTATGTCCAAGATGAAGCGTTGGCGCCTCATCGAGGTCGTCGAGCGCGCTAAATAAGCAGTCGCTCTTACGACTTGTACGTTTCCGAAGATGTGCGTATGCCTGGCTTGCATACCACGGGCCGTATAAAGGCTGCGCACCTCTCTTCGGTTCTTAGTTCGGAGGAACATCTACCATGATTCAGATGCAAACCATGCTGAACGTCGCCGACAACTCCGGCGCTCGCAAGATTCGCTGCATCAAGGTGCTTGGCGGTTCCAAGCGTCGTTATGCAGGCATCGGCGATGTGTTCATCGGTGCTGTCCAGGAGGCTACCCCTGGCGCCAACGTCAAGAAGAAGGACGTTGTCCGTTGCGTCGTCGTTCGCACCGTTAAGGAGATCCGCCGCAAGGATGGCTCCTACATTCGCTTTGATGACAACGCCTGCGTCGTCATCAACAACGATGGTTCGCCCGTCGGCACCCGTATCTTCGGGCCCGTCGCTCGCGAGCTTCGTGACAAGAAGTACATGAAGATCGTCTCGCTCGCTCCCGAGACCCTGTAGTTAGGGGAGATATATGTATATCAAGAAGGGCGATAAGGTCCAGGTTCTCTCTGGTAAGGATCGCGGCAAGCAGGGCGTTATCCTGCGTGCTCTCCCTGCCGAGAACAAGGTCGTTGTCGAGGGCGTTTCGGTCGTCAAGAAGGCCGTCAAGCCCAACGCTGCCAACCAGCAGGGCGGCATCGTTTCGCAGGAGGCTCCCATCGACGCCTCCAACGTCAATCTCGTTTGCCCCGAGTGCGGTAAGGTTACCCGCGTCGGTCACGAGAAGGACGGCAAGAACAAGCTGCGCGTCTGCAAGAAGTGCGGCCACAAGTTCTAAGCTGCCCGCAACATCAAGTTGCTAGCAAAGGTCCGGATGCCCCACGGCACCCGGGCCTTTTTTGATCCCCACTCATTGGGGACATACTTAAATGAGTTACTCATTGGGGACAGACTTACATGAGTACCCTAACTGGGTAAGCATAAATGAGCGGGTCGTGCTGTATAAATTGCTTGTGTGCGCGTTTATGCGCGTTAGATTGCGTTAAATTACGCACCTATGCGTATATATGTGCCGTTTACGGGGCAATAATGACCGTTTAGCGGTGAGATACGCAAAAACGCGCACAGACGCGCGTGTTTGTGCGAATATAGAGCTGTCAGAAATGCAAGACGTTCTATGACACAGGAGACACATAATGGCAGATTCTAAGCAGGCTCCACTCGACGCCGCGGCAGCCGCCAAAGCAGCATTTGCTTCGGTCCAGGACAAGCCGTTCCCTAACGACATCTTTACGGCTCCCGAGCTCCGTTGGGCTGTGATCGGTTGCGGCGTTATTGCCAACCAGATGGCTCAGTCCCTTGCCCTGGCCGGCCGCAAGCTTACGGGCGTTGCCAACCGCACGCTCACCAAGGCTCAGACTTTTGCCGACCAGTACGGCGTCGAGAAGGTCTATGACACGGTTGAGGATCTCTACGCCGATCCTGACATCGACGCCGTCTACATCACCACCCCGCACAACACCCATATCACCTATCTGCGCGCCGCCCTGGCGGCCGGCAAGCACGTTCTCTGCGAGAAGGCCATCACGCTCAACTCCGCCGAGCTCGATGAGGCCCGCGCCATTGCCGCCGAACACAACGTGGTCCTTATGGACGCTACCACGGTGCTCCACATGCCTTTGTATCAAGAGCTGCGCCGCCGCATGGATGCCGGCGAGTTTGGCCGCATGAACCTCGCTCAGCTCAACTTTGGTAGCTACAAGGAGTACGGCGATCTGACCAACCGTTTCTACAACCGCAACCTCGCCGGCGGTGCCATGCTCGATATTGGCGTATACGCCCTGTCCGTCATGCGCCTGTTTATGGCGAGCCAGCCCGTCGAGGTCGTGTCTCTGGGGAACACCTGCGAGACCGGCGTGGACGTTGCAGGCGGCATCGTCTGCCGCAATGCCGAGCAGCAGCTGGGCGTCGTGAGCCTTACGCTCCACTCCAAGCAGCCAAAGCGCTCGGTTATCAGCTTTGACAATTGCTATGTCGAGGTCAACGAGTATCCGCGCGCCGATCACGCGACGATCGTTTGGACCGCGGACGGTCGTCGCGAGGAGGTCGCCGCGGGCACCGAGGCTTATGCCCTGTGCTACGAGATGGCTGACCTCGAGCAGGCCGTCGCCGGCGACGATTCCAAGCGTGAGCTTCTGGATTATGCTTCTGATGTGATGGAGCTCATGACCAAGCTCCGCGCCGATTGGGGAGTCGTCTACCCCGAGGAGGAGTAAGCGATGCTTGCGGAAGATAGGCTCAATACGATTGTGTCGATGGTGCAGCAGGCTGGCTCGGTAACGGTGCCCGAGCTTGCCGATGCCCTGGGCGTGACGGCCTCTACCATTCGACGCGACCTACAGACGCTCGACCGAGCGCACCGCATCGCCAAGGTGCACGGTGGCGCGACAAGTCTTGAGCGCG
The DNA here is from genome assembly GCF_003474365.1 of Collinsella sp. AF38-3AC. NCBI lineage: Bacteria > Bacillati > Actinomycetota > Coriobacteriia > Coriobacteriales > Coriobacteriaceae > Collinsella > Collinsella sp. AF38-3AC. The sequence goes on along the minus strand of NZ_QROM01000002.1, from coordinate 129,959 downwards.
CGCACGTGACGCGCGACCTAACGATCAGTGAGCGCAGTGATCTCCATAACGACGACAAGGAGCGTATCTGCGCCCGCGCCGCGGCGCTCGTGGAGCCCGAGAGCTTTGTGTACATCGATTCGGGTTCGACAACGCTCAGACTCATCGAGCATCTTCCGCATCTCGAATCGGTCACCTATGTGACTGATTCCGTGCTCCATGCTCAGCATCTCGCTGTGCGCGGCATGCGCACCGTGGTGCTGGGCGGCGAGCTTAAACCCGAGACCGAGGCGCTCGTTGGCCCCGATGCTCTGGCAACCCTAGACCGCTACAACTTTAACTGCGGTTTTTGGGGTTCTAACGGCATTGCCGCCGAGCAGGGCTTTACGACGCCCGATATCGAGGAAGCGCAGGTCAAGCGTATCTCGATGCGCCATACAGCCAAACGCTTCGTAATCTCGGACGCCAGTAAGTTTGGCATGGTGGCTCCCGTAAAATTTGCGGACTTCCGTGACGCAACGGTTATCACTGCGGGCGAGGTGCCCGCCAAGTACCAGACGATGGAAAACGTCATCACGGTTTAGCAACGGGGCGAAGTAAGGCCAAAACCACCAAAAGGTGCCTGTCCCCATTCTGGTGGTTCCGATGGCCCCGTCGGGCATGATTTCCCAGTACCCCTGTTTCCATACGACGTGATCATGCCCGCCGGGGCCATCGTATAGATATCGCTTAAAAGCGCCGTCACTTCGGTGCTATCAATCACTCAAACACAAGGTAATACGCAGGTTGTGACCCTCGGAAGGGGAGGGCTGGGCCTGCTTGTGCAAAAGGAGGAAACATGTCAGCTGCAAACGAGAAGGTGGGGGGCGGCACTTACGATGTCGTTGCCATCACGGCATGTCCAACGGGCATTGCTCACACATTTATGGCGGCCAAAGGGTTGGAAGACCAGGCAGCCAAGATGGGCGTGAGCATTAAGGTCGAAACTCAGGGTTCGGGCGGCGCTAAAAATGTGCTGACCGCGGCGGACATCGCTGGTGCCAGGGGTGTCATCATTGCGGCGGATAAAAATGTCGAGCTCGATCGCTTCGATGGCAAGCCGGTTTACTCCTGTGCGGTGACGCGTGGCATTAATGACGCCGAGGAGCTTATTAATATTGCGCTTGCGGGCAATGCTCCTATTCATCATGTGTCCGGCGGCGCCGCGGTACAGGCGGCTGCCGAGGGCGAATCCGAGGGGTTGGGTCGTAGGGTCTACAAGGACCTCATGAACGGCGTTTCGCACATGCTCCCCTTTGTCGTTGGCGGCGGCATCCTTATGGCGCTTTCGTTTCTGTTGGACCAGGCGGGTTTGGGCACGAGCGCATACGGCCATAGCACTCCGGTCGCGGCCTTCTTTAACCTTGCGGGCAACCAGGCGTTCAACTTTATGCTCCCCATCCTTGCGGGCTACATTGCCATGTCCATTGCCGATCGTCCGGGCCTGGCCGCGGGCTTTGTGGGCGGCTGGATTGCAAAGCAGGGCTTTACGCTGGGCTATCTCACCACGGCAATGGATGCCGATGCCCAGGCTCAGCTTGTCTCTGCTGGCTTTTTGGGCGCGCTGCTGGTCGGTTTTGCCGCCGGCATTATCGTCAATGCGCTCAAGAAGGCTGCAAGCGTGCTACCCGAGTCGCTCGACGGTATCAAGCCCATGCTCATCTACCCCGTGCTGGGCATTCTCTTTACGAGTCTCTTTATGATGGCCGTTAACCCGATTATGGGCGTTATCAACACCGCCATTAGCGGCGCGCTCAACGGTCTTTCGGGCACGAGCATCGTTCTTTTGGGCATTATCTGCGCCGGCATGCAGGCGACCGACATGGGTGGTCCCATCAACAAGGCCGCATATGTCTTTGGCACCGCGGCCCTTGCCGAGCAAACGCTGCAGGGCAATATGATCATGGCTGCCGTCATGGCGGGCGGTATGGTACCGCCGCTGGTAATCGCGCTCTCCACGACGTTCTTTAAGAACCGCTGGACCGAGGCCGATCGCAAGGCAGGCCTGGTGAACTACATCATGGGTCTGTCGTTTATCACCGAGGGTGCCATTCCCTTTGCCGCGGCCGATCCGCTTCGCGTGTTGCCCGCCTGCATCCTGGGATCTGCGACCGCCGGCGGTCTGTCGATGCTCTTTGGTTGCGCGAGCCCCGCTCCGCACGGTGGCGCCTGGGTTATCGCGGTCATCACAAACCCGGTGCAGTATCTGCTGGCCCTTGCTATCGGTGCCGTGGTCGGCTGCTTGGTCCTGAGCTTCCTTAAGAAGCCTCTCGACAAGGTTGCCGAGTAGCGGGAACGAAAAAGTTTTGCCAATGGAAAGGCGGCAACGTTCATGTGCGGCGTTGCCGTCTTTGCTGTCGGGGGATTTGTCTCGATCTGTAACAGGAGGAGGGGACTATGGGCTCCAGCTGTTACAGGTCGAGATACTTTTTCTGGTGACTCCATAATGTCTCAATCTGTAACATCTGGGACCGATTTTGCCGAGTTATTGTTACAGATTGAGATTTTCCCTTGAGGGGGATTCGAATGTCTCGATCTGTAACAGGTAGACCGGAAAATGGGTTCTAACTGTTACAGATCGAGACGTTTTGGGACCGCGGCTGAGCCATTGCGGCAAAACCACCACAAAGGTGCCTGTCCCCATTGTGGTGGTTTAGGGCTCCCAGGGGCAGGGGGCTTCGATGTGGATGTGCTCGCCGGTTACGGGATGCGTGAAGGACACGCTGTGGGCGTGGAGCATCAGGCCGCAAGGGCGCGGCGTTCCGTACAGGTCGTCGCCAACCAGGGGATGACGCTCGCTCGCCAGATGCACGCGGATTTGGTGCTTGCGGCCGGTGAGCAACTCGACATCGATATACGAGCGCGTGGGCAGGCCTCGGCGGCTCTTGAGGCGCTTGAGCACCTTCACGCGCGTCTGCGATGGCTTGCCGCTGGCGCCGACGCGCATCTTGCGGCTATCGTGGCGGTCGCGGGCGATCGGCTTGTCGATGAGCTTCTCGTTCCAGTCGATTTTGCCCTCGGCGAGCGCCAGATAGTGCTTTTCGAAGGCGTGGTCGATTACCATCTGGTCAAAGGCGGGCTGCGTCTGCTTGTCAAGCGAGAACAGCACCACGCCGGTGGTGTTGCGGTCCAGGCGGTTGAGCGGCTGCATGTCGGTCGCGGCAAAGCCGTCGCCCATCGCCAGCAGCAGGTCGCTGGCGTAGTCGGTAAGTGTGCGCTCACCGGTGCCGTCGCCGTGGACGATCATGCCGGCGGGCTTATCGATGGCCATGAGCCAGGCGTCGCAGTAGAGGACTTGAGGTTCTTCGTTCACGTGTAAGCCTTTCGGTTAGCTAATTCCCACAAACATGCAGCCGGAGGTGGCACCGCGCAGGCGAGCGGCGGGCTTGCGACCTGCCTGCGCTGCTTCGACGGCGCGACGGACGCGAGCGACGGCACGGCCCACCTCATCCGTCTCGAGCAGCGTTCCGTCCACCATGAGACGACGTACGCCGGCATCGAGCAGCTGAGGAACCTGCGGCGTGAGGTCGATGGGGTAGGCATCGTACAGGCGAGAGCGGCCGTGGATATCGGTGCGGACGGGCATGACCTTTCCGTCGATATTCTTGAGAGAGAGCTTGCGGGCACGCAGACGGCAGTTGGCACAATCGTGGATGCAGCCGTTGGCAACCTGCAGAATGCAATGCTCGCTTGTCATGACGCGCGGGCGGCCAAAGACGGTGATGCCCAGAGCCGCGGGCGCGGCGGCGCCGAGCGAGACAATCTCGTCGAGCGTGATCTCGGGCGAGAGCCAAAACGCATCGGCTCCGCGCTCTGCAAGCGCCTCCATGCAGGGCGTATTGTGCACCGGCAGGCAAGAGCGGACCTCCGCCGTGGCGCCGGCCTGCGCGGCTACGGCGAGCTCGGAGATATTGCCGACGGCGACGGTGGCTCCGGCATTGATCCAGGGATCGACGCGCTCGTGGTCGATGGCGCGACAGACCTCGTCGAGTATGGGCACGATGCCCTGCTCAAATGCGTCGGCGGGGGAGAGCGCGGCGGCCTCGAGCGCATCGGTGGTCATGTAGATGCGCGTGGCGCCCTCGGTACGGGCGGCCTCGGCTGCTTCGAGCGAGGTGACGGCGGCGCAGATCTGCGGCTCATCGCGGTAATGCTCGGGTGCGGGGCGCGTGCATTTGTCGAGCACCGGCAACTCGAGCGTTCTCGCGCGCTCTTCGTACGGCGCCAGAATGACCTCTTCCAGTGCCTTGCAGGCGGCGGCGCGCACCTTGTGCACGGCGGAGAAGCCCATGCCGCAGCCGGCGTCGAGCGAAACGTCAAAGCTCGCGGCCTCAAAGGGAGAGGAGCCCATGCGCCCGACGTGCTCAACCAGATCGGATGCCTCGACGGCGCGGGTCTTGGCGGCCTCGACGGTGAAGTCCGTGGCGGTGGCGGTGAGCGCGGGGTTGTCACAGCAGGTGAGTGTGACGGTAAACGGCTCGCCCAGGCGCGCCACGACGGACACGTCAACAGCTCGGCGGCGCAGCACATCGCGCTTGAGCGCGGCGCCGGCGGCGTCGATGGCACGCTGACTGCGAATCACGCGGACGCGGCAGCCCTCGGGCATGCTGCGGGGCACGCGACATTCGATGATGTCACCGGCGGCGGCATCATCGGCGGCAATGGTGGTCAGGAACTGGTCAAACTCGTTATCGTGGCGAAGCTCCAGCAGGTCGCCCTTGCCCACGGGCTCAAACAGCTCAATGCGGGCGATGGCGGCGCGGCGACGGCGGTCGTCGGGTTTGAGGCCGCACACATCGCGGTTGGCCGGGCGGCTGCCCAGCACCGTGCCCACGATCTGGCCGCGGTTGTTGGAACGCTCATAGCTCATCATCTCGTCGCCCGAGGTACCGTCCTGATAGGCGTGCGTAAAGTCGCGGTTGAAGCAGCGCTTGAGCTGGCGCTGACGGGCGGCTTCCTCATCCTCGGCAACGGTGGCTCCGGATAGCATGTCGTCAATTTCGTGACGATACACATCAACGATGGAGTACACGTAATCGGGCGCCTTCATGCGGCCCTCGAGCTTGAGCGACGCGGCGCCGGCGTCATACAGACGGCGAACAAGCTGTGAGGTGTTGGTGTCACGCGGGCATAGCGCACGCTCGCGGCCGGCGGGGGAGAGCGTGCGACCGTTCTCGTCGATCAGCTCGTAGGGCAGGCGGCAGGGCTGGGCGCACATGCCACGGTTGGCCGATCGTCCCGCCATGGCAAAGCTTGAAAGCAGGCACAGGCCCGAGTAGCAAAAGCAGATGGCGCCATGGCTAAAGACCTCAAGGTCCACATCGGGCGCGGCATCGTGGATGGCGGCAATCTCGTCGATGGAAAGCTCGCGCGAGAGGGTTACGCGGTCGGCGCCCTGCTCGCGGCACCAAAGGGTTCCGCGGTCGTCGTGGATGTTCGCTTGGGTCGAGATATGCGTCTCGATGCCGGGCATCGTGCGCTTGACCTCAAAGAACAGGCCCCAGTCCTGGATGATGAAGGCGTCGGCGCCCAGCGTGGAGCAGCGATGGATGAGCTGCAGCGCATCGCTCATCTCGGACTGCTTGATGACGATGTTGACCGTGACGTAGACGCGCGAGCCGGCCAGGTGCGCGGCGCGGCAGGCCTGCTCAAATGCCTCATCGGTAAAGTTGGTTGCCTTGCGGCGGGCGTTGAAGCTGCCCATGCCGCAGTAGATGGCGTCTGCCCCGGCGGCGAGCGCGGCGGCAAAGGGCTCGGGCCCTCCGGCGGGGGCCAAAAGCTCGGGCCTGCGGTTGGTGGTTCGACTGGCGGTTGCGGTCATATCCTGCCTTTCAAAATGCTCAGATACTCAAAAGTATAGTGGCGCCGTCGCGATGGACGATGCCCGTGCTCCAAGCGGGATAAAGTCTTCAGCAGCTTGGGCTGGCTGACCCCGTGGAGAGCCGTTCGGCGGTCCGGGGAAACCGTTGGGCGATAAAATATTCTTGCAACTTAATAATAATCTTGCATCGCGCGGAAACCTTGAGTACTATCCCAATCAAGCGCGGCATTCAGACCGAACTGTGCCTCCCGGTATGAATGCCGCGCTCCCGTTCCCTTTTACTTGTAAGGAGAAAAACATGAGCAAGACCGTCGTTTCTTCCGATAACGCACCCGCAGCCATCGGCCCGTATTCCCCCGGCATCCAGACCGGCAACATGGTGTTCCTGTCCGGCCAGCTGGGCATCGATCCCGCAACCGGCAAGATGCCTGAAGGCGTCGAGGCTCAGGCTAAGCAGTCCCTTGCTAACGTCGAGGCCCTGCTGACCGCTGCCGGCGCCACGTTTGCCGATGTTGTCAAGACGACGGTCTACCTGGCTGATATTGCCGACTTTGCCGCCGTGAACGAGATCTACGCCTCCAAGTTCGAGGCTCCGTTCCCCGCGCGCAGCGCCTTCCAGGTTGCTGCCCTTCCGGCTGGCGGTCTCGTTGAGATCGAGGTCATCGCCGCTCTCTAAGATGTAGGCGAAAACAAGCCATGACATGCAAAAGAACCCTGCAGCGCGTGCGAAGCTGCAGGGTTCTTTGTGTCAGGGGTAGTCTTTTTGGGACGGGGCTATTTTAGCTACCCCTACATGCAAGATTGATTTTACTTGCGGCTCATCGAGATCACGGGCAGAGGGAGGGTAGCTAAAATAGCCCCGTCCCAAAAAGACTACCCGCGCTCCATTCTGCTCGTTAGCCCTCCTTGCGGACCTTTTGCAGGTAGCGGTATACGCTGGGCTCAGAGATGCCCAGCGCGGAGGCGGCGCAGGCCACGGCGCCCTTGAGCATAAACACGCCGTTGCCGTTGAGATGGCGGATAACATCGACGCGGTCGGCTTGGCCGAGCGAAGAAACTTCCATTCCGCGGCTTTCGAGCAACTCGGAAATACTGCGGTCGATGAGCTCCTGTGTGGACTCCGAAAGGCTTTCGACCTCGATAGACGCGGGCTCCGCCTGCCTAGGCACAGCGTCGAAGCATGCCATGAGCTGCTGCGCCATGGCGTTGATGGAGCGCACGGTCGAGAGATCGGTGTTGACGCAGAGCATACCGACGATCTCGTCATTCTCGCGGATAAAGTACGTCGCTGACTCCAACGTCTTGCCGCCGGCACCGCGTCCCTCGTAGCCCGTAATAAACGGCAGGTCGCGATACTTGGCGTCGTGCATGATCTTGAGTGCCAGATCGGTGGCGGGACCGCCGACCTTGCGGCCGCTCACGATGCCGTTGCGGATATCGACGATGGCGTGGTCGGGATCCGAGAAATCGTGCAGCACGATTTCGCTGTTCTTACCGAGTACCTGCTCCAAGAAATCGACCATCGGCAAAAAGCGACGTACGGTCTCGTTCACGGGCAACTCCTTTGGGTTCTATCGAAGTGTTCATAACAGTTTTTCTCATGGTAACACGCTGCCCATCATCTCGCATATCCGCAGGTACATTGCGTAATACAGACGAACGGTAGGATTTTGGCGGTAAGCAGTCGACCAAAAGAAAAGTTAGATGTTATTTTGACCAGACACTTTTCTGACCTGCGGAAATGCGTTTTCTCAGCTGAAGAATAGTCTGATAACAAAAAATTATTATTGAGAATGAGAATCCACTTTAATGCGATATGCAACGAAGGCACAACCTCAACCCCGCACTGCGTCACAATAGAGCGTTAGATGCGAAAACAACTACTTCGAGGATTGGTGGTCAAATGACCCAGGAGACGGTTACGAACGGCACTGAAGCCCTGTTCACTCGCGAAGGCATGCCTCCCGTTAAGGCTTTAGCTTTGGTGCGCTGCTGGGCGGCGAGATCGTCGGCGGCGCCGTTGCGGTCCTCTTTGGTCTGGCCTACAGCAAGATTAAGTGGCTGTTCCCGCCCGTCGTGACCGGTACGGTCATCTTCTCCATTGGCGTCTCTCTCTATCCCACGGCCGTCAAGTACATGGCCGGCGGCATGGGCACGCCGCTGTGGGGCACCCCGCAGGCCTGGTGCGTCGCTCTTATCACCTTTGTCGTGGTCTTTGCGCTCGCCAACTTTGGCAAGGGCACGCTCAAGCTGGGCTCCGTGTTCTTTGGCATGATCGTTGGCATGATCGTCTCCATCCCCTTTGGCATGATCGACTTCTCCAGCGTCGCCACCGCTCAGGTCTTCGCCCTTCCCAAGCTCATGCCCTACGCGCTTGAGTTTGATCCCGAGGTCTGCATTACCCTCGCCGTCGTGTTCCCCATGGTTGCCATCCAGGTTATCGGTGACGTCTCCGCCGCCTGCCTGGGCTCCATCGACCGTATGCCCACCGAGCGCGAGCTCTCCGGCGCTATCGTGTCCCAGGGCCTCACTTCTATGGTCGGCGGCCTGCTGGGCGGTCTTCCCACCAGCGCCCTTGGCCAGAACGTGGGCATCATCTGCTCCAACAAGGTCGTCAACAAGTGGGTCTTTGTGATCATCGCAGCCGTCTTTGCCATCGCCGGCCTGTTCCCGCAGCTCTCTGCCGTCCTTTCCGCTATCCCGCAGCCCGTCATCGGCGGCGCGACCGTCGGCGTCTTTGGCACCATCACCATGAACGGCGTGCGCATGTTCACTCGCGAGGGCCTCACGCAGCGCACCACCACCATCGTCGGCACCTCCGTTGTCTTTGGCCTGGGTATCTGGATGGCCAGCGGTTGCCTTGCCGGCGAGGGCATGCCCACCTGGGTGTCCACCGTCATCGGCTCCAACGCCGTGACCCCCACCGTCATCATGGCCATCGTGCTCAACCTGATCCTTCCGCAGACGCCGGTCGCGGCTCAGCACATCGATGCTGCCAAGGACGCTGCCGTGGACCTGGTCCTGCCCGAGAGCAAGAAGTAACCAATTCGGTGCTATTCGTTGGCGGACGTATCGCCTCGTCCGCCGACGCCATGCGGCGATAGGCCGCACTTCAAAGGGTTTGTCCCTTTGGTGAAGCGTTGACGGGAGAGGGCCCGTTTCCGGTGTAGGCCGGCACTTCGCACTCCGCCATGTCAGAGGTGTCAAATCCCGCCCCTGATGCTGAAGGGAGCATCCATGCTTCTGGTCGCTAACGGTTCCGTTTTTACCCGCAACGCTCAGACCCCGTTCATTCCAAACGGTGCGGTCGCCATTGACGGAGATACGATCGTCGAAGTGGGCCCCGAGTGCGAGCTCAAGGCCAAGTACCCGGATGCTGAGTACGTCGACGCCCAGGGCAACCTCATCATGCCCGGACTCATCAACTGCCACACCCACATCTACTCGGGTCTGGCCCGCGATTGCCATCAAGGGCTGCAACCCCACCAACTTCCTGGAGAATCTTGAGCAGCAGTGGTGGAAGATCGACGACAACCTGACCCTCGCCGGCACCAAGGCCAGCGCCTATGCCACGATCTTGGATTCCATCCGCGATGGCGTCACCACGATCTTCGATCATCATGCGAGCTTCTGCGAGATCCCGGGAAGCCTCTTTACCATTAAGGATGCAGCTCAGGAGCTGGGCATGCGTTCGTGCCTGTGCTACGAGGTCTCCGATCGCCGCGGCCAGGAAAAATGCGACCAGGCCATTGCCGAAAACGCCGAATTTGCCCAGTGGGCCGCCAAGGAGTGTCGCGATAACGACAACCACATGATCGCCGCCATGCCCAACGTGGGCTGGTGCGAGGCTATGACCATGCTGTTCGAGAACAACGTCAAGATGGCCAGCAAGTACTTCGATCGTAAGCTCGGTGTGCTTGAGCCCGGCGCTTGTGCTAGCGCTACACCGTATTTGCGCCCGCCGCGCGGTCTCGCCGGGCGTTACAGAGAGGAGCTCATTATGAGCGACATCATGAGGCCGATCCCGTTTTCGCAGCTGATGAACTGGATCATCGAGGAGCACAAGACCCAGGACGCCATCTTTGGCGTGCGCAAGATGGTCACGACCAACCAGGGGGGCGCGCTTCCCATTTTTGACGAGTGCATCGAGACCCCGTTTGGCCCGGCCGCCGGTCCCAATACGCAGCTGGCCCAGAACATCGTGGCATCCTACGTGGCCGGTTCTCGTTTCTTTGAGCTCAAGACCGTTCAGGTGATGGATGGCGAGGAGCTCTCCAAGTGTGTGAACAAACCCTGCATTGTGGCGCAGGACGAGTGCTACAACTGCGAGTGGTCGACCGAGCTCGAGGTTCCGCAGGCCTTTGCCGAGTACGTGAAGGCATGGTTTGCCTGCCACCTGATCGCTCGCGAGTACGGCCTGGGAAGCCCGGACGGCTTTGTCTTCAACATGTCCGTGGGTTATGACCTCGAGGGTATTAAGAGCCCCAAGGTCGACGCCTACATCGAGGGCATGAAGGACGCCAGCGGCTCTGACGTCTGGAACGAGTGCCGCACATGGGCGCTCGCCAACCTGGACAAATTTGAGCATGTCGATGCCGCGTTTGTCGAGTCCTTCCCGGCGCGTGTCTCCAACTCCATTACCGAGTCCACGCTGCATGGTTGCCCGCCGGCGGAGATCGAGCGCATCGCGACCTACCTGATCACCGAGAAGGGCCTCAACTCCTACATCAAGTGCAACCCCACGCTGCTGGGCTATGAGTTTGCACGTCAGCGCCTCAACGAGCTGGGCTTTGACTATATCGTCTTCGATGACACGCACTTCCGCGAGGACCTGCAGTGGGCCGATGCCGTGCCTATGTTCGAGCGCCTGATTGCCCTGTGCGCCGAGCGCGGCCTGGAGTTTGGCGTCAAGCTGACCAACACGTTCCCCGTCGATGTGACGAGGAACGAGCTGCCCTCCACCGAGATGTACATGTCGGGCCGTTCGCTGTTCTCGCTGACCATCGAGGCCGTCCGCCGCATTACCGAGCAGTTCGATGGCAAGCTGCGCATCAGCTACTCCGGCGGTGCCACGGTCTACAACATCCGTGCCCTGTATGACGCCGGCATTTGGCCCGTCACCCTGGCGACTGACGTGCTCAAGCCCGGTGGCTACGAGCGCTTTAGCCAGATCGCCGGCGAGTTTACCGATCTGGACGGCAAGCCGTTCGCGGGCGTCTCTCTCGACGCCGTGACCGCGATTCAGACAGATTCGCTCACCAACCCGCTCTACAAGAAGCCGCTGCGCCCGCTACCCGACCGCAAGGTCGCCGGCAAGAGCCCGCTTTCCGACTGCTTTACCACGCCGTGCCGCACGAGCTGCCCCATCCAGCAGGATATTCCCGCCTACCTGGCGGCTGTTGACGAGGGCCGCTACGAGGACGCGCTTAACATCATCATCGAGCGCAACGCCCTGCCGTTCATTACCGGTACCATCTGCCCACATTCCTGCGGCCGTTCCTGCGAGCGTGCGTTCTACGAGCCCGAGGGCGCCCAGATCCGCGCCAGCAAGCTCAAGGCCGCCCGCGAGGCCATGACCGCCGTGCTGCCCAAGCTGCGCGCCCAGGCCATCGCCAACGACGGCGAGCGCAACGTTGCCGTTATCGGCGGCGGCCCTGCCGGTCTGGCGACGGCGTTCTTCCTGACGCGTGCCGGCGTGCCCGTCACCATCTTTGAGGCCCGCGACTCGCTCGGCGGCGTGGTCCGTCACGTGATCCCCGAGTTCCGTATCGCCAGCGACGATATCTACCACGACGCCGAGCTCTGCCTGGCCTTTGGCGCCAAGGTGCAGCTCAACGCTCGCGTGGATTCCATCGACGGGCTCAAGGCCCGGGGCTTCACCGACGTGGTCGTGGCCACCGGCGCCTGGATGCCCGGCTCTGCGGGCTTGGGCGAGGGCGCCGAACTCGACGTGCTGGAGTTCCTCGAGGCCGCCAAGAAGGGCGAGAAGCTCGAGCTGGGCGAGGACGTCGTGGTCATTGGCGCCGGCAACACCGCCATGGATGCTGCCCGCGTGGCCAAGCGCCTGGCAGGCGTGAAGAACGTGCGCCTGGTGTATCGCCGCACCAAGAAGCAGATGCCCGCCGACGAGGAAGAGCTCGATCTTGCTCTTGCCGACGGCGTTGAGTTCTGCGAGTTGCTGGCGCCCAAGGCGCTCAACGGCGCCGTGCTGACCTGCGATGTTATGGAGCTTGGCGAGCCGGATGCAAGCGGCCGTCGCAGCCTCGTCGCCACGGGCGAAACTGTTGAGCTTCCCGCCACCACGGTGATCTGCGCCGTGGGCGAGGGCATCGATGCCAGCCTGTACGATGCCGCGGGCGTCGAGCACGACCGTCGCGGCCGCCTTGCCGCCACCTCCACCGGCGTCGAGGGCGTCACGGCTGCCGGCGACTGCCGCCGCGGTCCGGCGACCGTGGTCGAGGCTATCGCCGATGCCGCCGAGGTTGCCCGTGCCATCGCCGGTGTGGACTTTAACAGGTACGCCGACTGCAACGAGCAGGCCGGTCGCGAGGATACCTGCTACGAGCGCAAGGGGTCGCTGTGCCGCGACAAGCGCAACTGCACCAAGACTCGCTGCCTGGGCTGCGGTTCGGTGTGTGAGGTCTGCTGCGACGTGTGCCCCAACCGCGCCAACGTTGCCATTAAGGTGCCGGGCCTGGCCAAGCATCAGGTCGTCCATGTCGACGGCATGTGCAACGAGTGCGGCAACTGCGCCGTGTTCTGCCCCTACCAGGAGGGTCGTCCCTACAAGGACAAGCTCACCCTGTTCTGGAGCGAGCAGGACATGGAGAACTCCGAGAACGAGGGCTTCCTGGCCGTGGACGAGGACTACTTTAAGTTAAGGTCCGCGTCGCCGGCACGGTCCGCACCGTCTCGGTCGATGCCGTCAACACCGGTCTTCCCGAGGCCGTCCGCCTGACCATCAGGGCTGTGCGCGACAACTATTCGTACCTTCTTAAGAAATAGGCGGGTCTCTTATGGCCAAATCCATTCAACATAACGTGGCCTACGTTGCCTGCGGAAGCGGTTGCGCCTCCGCAGGCGGCGACGCCCGCTGCGTGGGCGATGCCATTGTGTTGGTGGTCGCCGAGGACGAAGCGACGCTCGAGAAGGCCAAGAAGCTCGTAAAGATCGATTACGAGCCGCTGGAGCCCGTGCGTAACATTGTCGAGGCCAAGGCTGCCGACGCCCCTCACCTGCACGACAGCTTCTTTGCCTTTGGCAACACGGTGTAGCTCAAGGACAACGTGTGTCAGTGCCGCCATGTGACGCGCGGCGACGCCGCCAAGGCGCTGGCGGAGAGTGCGTTCACCGTGACGCAGCGCTTTACCACGCCCTTTACCGAGCATGCCTTCTTGGAGCCCGAGTGCGCCGTTGCCTTCCCGTACAAGGACGGCGTCAAGGTGCAGTCGACCGACCAGGGCGCCTACGACACGCGCAAAGAGTGCGCCCACATGTTTGGTTGGGATAGCGAACCCGAGCGCGTGGTTGTAGAGACCATGCTCGTGGGCGGCGGCTTTGGCGGCAAGGAGGACGTGTCCATCCAGCACCTGGCCGCGCTTGCTGCCTATAAGCTCCAGCGTCCTGTGAAGTGCAAGCTCACGCGTGCCGAGTCGCTCGCTTTCCATCCCAAGCGTCACGCCATGGACGGCACCTTTACACTGGGCTGCGACGCCGAGGGGAACTTTACCGGCCTGGACTGCGAGATCAACTTTGACACCGGCGCCTACGCGTCGCTGTGCGGCCCGGTGCTCGAGCGCGCCTGTACGCATGCCGTCGGCCCCTACAAGTACCAGAATACCGACATTCGCGGCTTTGGCTACTACACCAACAACCCGCCCGCCGGCGCGTACCGCGGCTTTGTTTTTGCAGGACGTTGCCGAGGCATGTGGCCTGCCGCTTCACTGCATTGCCAACGGAGAGTGCTCCACCGAGAACGCTCCCGACTCCGGCACCACGTCTGGCTCGCGACAGACGGTCGTGACTGGCGAGGCCGTGCGCGGTGCCGCCTTCCTGCTGCGCGATGCCATGCTTGGCATCGAGGCCGGCAAGCCTGCGCCCACCGCTCCCGTGAGTGCACATGGCGACGGCGTCAAGATCGAGTACGACGACGGCCGCGCCTATCAGCTGCGAAAGCAGGAGCTCGTCGTCTGCCAGGGTACGCATCCTCAGGATCCCACGGCCGCCATCAAGGCGCTCGAGGGATGCGAGTTTGGCTACGTGTACCTGGAGCCGACCGACAAGCTGGGCGCCGACGTCCCCAACCCCAAGAGCCACATCTGCTACGGCTTTGCCACGCATGTGGTCATTTTGGACGATGACGGCCGCGTGAGTGAGGTCTATGCCGCGCACGATTCCGGCAAGGTGGTCAACCCCATCTCCATCCAGGGTCAGATCGAAGGTGGCGTGCTCATGGGTATGGGCTATGCGCTTACCGAGGACTGGCCGCTCAAGGACTGCGTACCCCAGGCAAGGTACGGTACGCTTGGGCTGTTCCGTGCGCCCGAGATTCCGGATATTCACGCCATCTACGTGGAGAAGGACGAGCTGCTGCCCGTGGCATACGGCGGCAAGGGCATCGGCGAGATCGCCACGATCCCCACGGCGCCCGCCGTAGAGAACGCCTACCGCGCGTTTGACGGCAAGCTGCGTCCAAATCTGCCCATGGTGGATACGCCCTACAGCCGCGTCCACAACCGCGGCTAGGGTAGGGCGCGGACGGCCATTGCTGACAGATCGTCCGCGCTCAACATCAACTGTATATGCCGTGCCTTCCATCGTCCCTCGGTCACAACAAAAGCCCGACCCCTCTTTCGAAGGGCCGGGCAGGAGGCATTGGATTATATGAGGCAGAACCAAAAAACCGCCGCATCGCTCAATCGCCCAAGCGCCGCGGTGTGTGCGGCAACCATGTCTAGGCGGTCATGCCACCGTCGACGATGAGCTGCGTTCCCGTTACGTAGCTGGAATCATCGCTCGCAAAGAACACGGCGACTGTGCCAATCTCACGCGGCTCTCCGCCGCGACCCATGGGAATCTTTGCCAGCGTGTATTGGGTGAATTCGCCGTCGCGCGGCATCATCTCGGAGAAGATCGTTCCGGGACAGATGGCGTTGACGCGAATGCCCTTGGGAGCGAGCTCCGCGCCCATCGAGCGAGTGAACGAGAGCGTGGCAGCCTTGCTGGCGCCGTAGCTGCTCATACCGGGGCAACCGCCAAGGCCGCCGATGCTTGCGACGTTGACGATTGCGCCGCCGTCCGTCATGGCTTTGACGGCAAGCTGCGTGGCATAGACGTAGCTGTGAAGGTTGAGGGCCATCACGCGGTCGAAATCGTTGGCGATGTCCATGGTCTCGACCTGGAAGTTAGTCATCATGCCGGCGTTGTTGACCAAGATATCGAGTTTGCCATACGCCTCGATGGTCGCGGAAAAGAGCATATCGACATCCTGCTCGTTTGTCATATCCGCCTGCACAAAGGTCGCGTCATGCCCAGCATCGCGGAGCTCCTTTTCGAATGCCTCGCCCTTTTCGCGGCGTCGACCGCAGAAAACGACCTTGGCACCTTCCTCGCAATAGCACCAGACGACACCCTGGCCAATGCCCGACGTCGCGCCCGTGACGATTGCGACCTTTCCATCAAGTTTGCCCATCTGTTCCCTCCGTTATGTTGTGAATTACGGTATCAAAACCGCTGATAAACTAAGTTTGGTCTATTTCATTCGGCATTACTAGGGGATAAAATATCCAAAAGTGTTCATAAGAGAACACATAATTAACCATCATTCATTTTGCGAAGCCGGTAATCCATGAATCGCTCGAGGAAAGCATACTTAGAGGCGCTTGTCGAGTTACTGCGAACAAAGTCGTATTCCAAGATAACGGCGAGTGACATCATCCGTCGTAGCGGCTACGGACGCACGGGTTTCTACCGTCAGTTTTCGGACAAAAATGCGCTCGCCGCCGCGCTCGTCAAAGAGCATACCGCGATGTATGCTCGAATCCTCGCGAACGATCTGCGCGATTCGCAGTGCAACATGGAGGACATGGTGCGGCATATCCTCGAACACGTAATGCAGCATCGAGCGGAGTACCATGCCATTCTGTCGTCGCAGATTCCTGGGCACGGCTTCGATGAGTTCTGTGTGTGCGCGCTCGTCGATTTTCGCATTATGGCGAACGCTCGCCCCAACTGCTCCGATGCCGAGCTCGACTATGACCTGTTCTACTATGCGACCACGCGCCAGTTCGCGGATTATCTGCGCTACTGGGATGCTCACGGATATGAGCCAGCTGCACCACAAATGGCCAAGCGCATCGCAGGGGTGATTGACCACTTGTCGCCGGGGGACGCCTTGCGTTTTGAGAATTCGGATGGCGCGGAGAGTAGGGGAGACGTTGGGCTGATCTCGTTTGCCGAGCTGTCCTAAATTAGTGCCGCGGGTAAAATAAGGTCGACGGCAGCCCAAGTGGTGGAAAGCTGGGCGACGCCGTTACTTAGATCAAGGGGTCAATGCCTTAACGGCGTCGATCCCTCTTCTTTTTCTTCGAACGCTGCTTGAGTGCCTTGGAAAGTCCGACAAGCGCTCGTGGGGCGGATTTGCCCCGGTGCTTCCGGGACATTCCACGCGTGGCGGGGCGCCGCCTCTTTCGCATGCGTGCCGATTGCCATATTACGTTATAGCTAGCTATATTATAGGAAGGTATAATATAGCTAGCTATAACGTAAAGGAAGGGAGGCCCTATGTTTATCGGAAGAACAGCGGAAATGTCCGAGCTCAATCGACTGTATGACGCGGGTTCATTTGAGATGCCTGTGATTTATGGCCGTCGTCGTGTGGGTAAAACGCGTCTTATCACAGAGTTCATCCAAGGCAAGAAGGCTATTTACTTTCAAGCTCGTCGCACTAACGCAGAGGCAAACCTGCACGGCTTTAGCCAGGCGATACTTGCGGGCTCGGTTGGTGCTGCGGGTGTGTCGTTTCGTAGTTTTGACGAGGCATTCGATGCGTTAGCCACCATGGCCCGCGCGGAACGTTTGATTGTCGTGATTGACGAGTATCCCTATCTCGCTCAATCAAATCCCGAGATCAGCTCGTTGCTGCAAGACAAGATCGATCACTTGTACAAAGAGACCAAGCTCATGCTGATTCTATGCGGCTCGTCTCTTTCGTTTATGGAGGAACAGGTGTTGGGCTACGAGAGCCCACTATACGGTAGGCGTACGGCCCAGTTTAAGATCATGCCGCTCGATTTTACGACGACCCTCGGCCTGTGGCACGACATGGATCGCGAAGACGCTGCGGTTTGCTATGGCATGACGGGCGGCATTCCCGCGTATATCGAGAAAGTCGATTCCGCCGCATCGCTCAAGGACAACATCAGACGTCTATTCCTTACCCCTACGGGCTATCTCTTTGAGGAGCCGAGCAACTTGCTTTTGCAAGAGTGCCGTAATCCCGAGCAGTATGATGCGATCGTGCAAGCAATTGCTCAGGGGCGCTCGAGAATCTCGGAGGTTGCGAGCTCTACGGGAATTCCTGCAAGCAATGTAAAGAGCTATGTGGATAAGCTGGCGTCGCTTGGAATTGTCGAGCGCGAGCTGCCCCTAAACGAGACGAGCAATAAGCGAGCCGTGTATCTGCTGAGCGACCAGATGTTTAGGTTCTGGTACAAGTTTGTGCCGCAGAACATCGGGCTGATTCAAAACGATATGGCCGAGATGGCGTACAAGCGCATTGAGCCGTACTTATCGGATTACATGGGCACGGTCTTTGAGCTTATATGCAGGCAGTACGTGTACGAACTTGCGCGGGCGGGCCAGCTCGACGTGGTCCCTGCGACCGTTGGACGCTGGTGGGGGACGGATAATCGCACGCAAACGCAGGAAGAAATCGACTTGATTGTTGATGATGGTGATGGCGCTGCGCTGTTTGCGGAATGCAAATGGTGCAATGAGCCGGTGGGCGAAGACGTGCTGCAAAAGCTCGTGCATCGAAGCGAGCTCTTTAGGCGGCAGCAAAAAAGCTACGTGATCTTCTCGAAGCGTGGCTTTACGCAAGGATGTCAGGAAGCTGCGAAGAGCAGGGGAGATACCAAGCTGATTTCGTTTGCCGAGATGTGAGGGCGGAGATAACCAAGCGCGCTCTGATGTGATGCTCGGAATGGGTCGCGCTTTCCGGATCGCCCTTCAAGCGGAAGCTCATATGTTCAAGAAATGGGAGGCAGCTCATCGCGAGCTGGGGCCTTTTGTTTGGAGCGGAGGCAGCATCCCGGAATTCGGGCAATCCGGTGGTCAGGGGCTGAGCGAGCGTCGCGCTAAGGATGCCAAGCGTAAAACCTTCAATGAAAATAGCGTAAAAACTGCATCCGACATGGCGTAAAAACTACATTGAAAGTAGCGTAAAAACAGCATTGAGAATGGCGTAATTTCGCATATCGCATGATCGCCCGAGCTTGCACACGGCCTTTTGCGAGCTCTTGCCATGAACGAGAGCCAGGCTGTCACGTACAAGACGCTCATAAAGGACGCCTCGTACGGTGAGGCGGGCCCCGACGAGAGGACCATCGCTGCGTACTTGGACCTCTTCAACAGGCTCAAGCTGACCGAGGACCTGTGCGGATGGGAGCCGCCCATGCGCTCGAAGGCCCGCGTTCGCGTGCGCCCCAAGCGCTACTTCTGTGACCCGTCACTTGCGGCGGCGTTGCTGGGGGCTACCCCTGAGCGGCTGCTTGGCGATATGCAAACGCTGGGGATGCTCTTTGAGAACCTCGTTCTGCGCGACGTGTGCGTGTTCCTTTCCACCTACGGCGGTGTCGACAACAGTGTCCATTATTTCCGAGATGAGAAGGGCTTTGAGGTCGATCTGATCGTAGAGCACGACGGGCGCTGGGGAGCCATCGAGGTCAAGCTGAGTGATGCGAAAGCAGACGATGGAGCGAGAAATCTCAAGGCGCTGGAGAGGAAAGTGCTCTCCAATCCTGCCGCCCAGAATGCCGCGCCGGCGTTTTTGGCGGTCGTGGTTGGAAAGGGGAGCATTGCCTACACACGCGACGACGGCGTGGCGGTGATCCCCATGGCGGCACTTGGGGCGTAGTGGTATTGCGGGCGTGCCGTGCTTCCTTTACCGAAAATCCATTTGGTAAACCAGATGCTCGCGGATAGAATAAAGTCGACGGCAGCCCAAGTTGTGGAGAGCTGGGCAGCGCCGTTGCTTGGTCAAGAGGTCAGTGCCTTAATGGCAGCGACTTGTTATGCTTCGAATGCTGCTTGAGTGCCTCGGAAAGTTCGATAAGCGCCGTGAAGAGCAAGACCAAAGCAACCAAGAGCTCTACGAGCTCTGATGGGCCCGGGATGACCGCTGATTCAAGTCACCGGGCCTAAATTCTATTTTTCACACATTTGAATAAAGCGGTGTTCCCTTTAGAACCGTCTGCATGGCGCACGCCTGGCGCATGGTATTGCGCCCCGCTTTCATGTCCGCACGAGCGCCTATCCTTACGGCAATGTAGCCGCCTATGTAGCAAGCGGCAGGCAACGGAGAAAGGCCCTAATCGTGTCGGCTGAAAAGACGCCGTGTATCTCGGCTATCGATACGACGAACTTTGCGCGCCAGATTGTGCTGGACTTTGAGTTTGCGCCGGCGCCAAAGCAGCGCCAGCGCCGTGGGCTGCGCAATGAGATTATCGAGGTCGGCGCCGTCAAGCTCGATTACCACGGCAACGTTATGGGCGAGTTCTCGCAGTTTGTACAGACGGAATTTACCGAAGGCGTTACGTTCCCCGTCCGCGAGCTCACAGGGATATCGGCCGTGGACACTGCGATGGCCGATCCGCTCTATGTGGTGATCAAAAGGCTCAGCGATTGGATCGGTCGCTACTCCGCCCAGGTGGTCTGTTGGAGCGGAGCGGATCGTCGACAGCTTTTGACCGAGTGCCAGGCAAAGCACATCGATCTTTTCGCATTTCCTGCGGACTGGGCCGACCTGCAGGCGTTTTACACCTCGATCATGGACGTGGGCAGCCACGGTTGCGTCTCTTTGAGTGACGCGGCAACGTGGTTTGGCATCGAGTTTGACGAGTCGACGGGTCACGCCCACAGCGCCCTGGCCGATGCGCGCGTGACCGCCAAGCTGCTCAAGCAGATGATGGAGGGGGACTATCATGTGAGTTCGCGCGCCCAGGAGATCCGCCAGCGGTGGGGGATGGGCGAGCGAGTCCAGACGCACCTTTCCAAGAAGTGCCCCGAGCTGGGAGACCTGCTGTTGAAGCTGAAGGCGGAGGGGAGGTAGGGGCTCTCGACTGCCGCAATTGAAGCCCATTTGATAAAACTTCCGTATGCGGATAAGCTATAAGTCAATGGCTCCGGGAATGACCTCTGATTCAAGTCACCGGGGCTCATTTTATATTGATATGAGATTGTAGAGATTCATATGCGTGTGATGCATTTCGTTGAGTCGGATATCCCTTCTGACATCTAGGCATGTAAACGCACGCTTGCCGATTTAATGCCGGCGTAGTTAGGTTGTCCGCGTAAGCTAGTAACATATTGTGCTGGCCGAGATAGATGACTGCGTGGATGGTGTCAAATGGGTTCTGATCTCAATAACTTATCGGTTGTAGATAAGGCAGAGGCCCTTTTTGGATACTTGGAAGAGTTCTCCAAGATTAGGATGAAGATCGTTCGCAGCGTAAACGATTACGCTTCGGACTGCGTTGATTTGGAGAGCTTGCCAACAGATAACGGATGGATCGAGGTGCGATTTCGCGATTCCGCTAATAACGATGGTCCGGTTTTGAGTGTCGCTAAACCGGAGTTCAAAACGTGCCCGCAGCCTCCGGATGAGATCGCGCCGTGGATTGCAGGCGGATGGGAAAGCTATAAGAACCAGATAGGGTTCAAGTTTCCACCCGAGGAGCTTGCGGAGGCAAATGAAGAAGCGCCGCAAGATCTATTTATGTCCGATCCCGCTAGAGCTCAACTGCTTGAGGAATGGGGCGGCGAGCGAGACAAATGGGTCACATACCAAACTAAGGCGACAGAAGCCTCTGGGGTGTATGAGCGCCTGTTTAAAATGAAAGAAAAACTCAAGAGCGACCCCGATAAACTCGAGGTCGTTGCCGCATCGATGAACGTTCGGCTTTCCGAAGACAAGAGGGTTGATCACCCAGTCTTTACTCGAAACATGAAGATTGAGCTCGATGCGGAAAAGGGAATCATTTCCGTTGAAGATGTCGATTCCAGTACGTTGATTCAAAAGGACCTGCTGTCTCAGTCTCAGAATCTGACGATGAGCAAGATTAGTGAGGCGGAACAGAGGCTCGACGAGGAAGAAGTGCATCCGCTTGATCGTGATGCAATTGCCCGTGAAGCCAAACTGCTCGTGAATCAGCTATCGCCCAAGTCTCGTTATTTTGACCGCGCTGATGCTGCGCGAGACCAAGAAGCCGATATAGACGTTCGACCCGGTTTCTATTTAATCTTTAGGCAGCGCCCTGATGGAACCGCGGGCGCTATCGGCAGAATTGTAAAAACGATTGATGAGACTCAGCGCGTCCCTGCGTTCTTAAACGGCCTTCTTGGCGAGTTTTCGCACGATGAAACCACCCCGGTCCTTGAGGATTTATCGGATGGGTCTACGGTTTCTCGGCGCTTAGCGGAGGCAAACGGAGAAGACGACGAGATTCTATTGGCGAAACCTGCCAACCGTGCGCAGTTAGAGATTGCCAAGCGAATCGAGCAAGATGACGCCGTTCTCGTTCAGGGCCCTCCGGGTACCGGTAAAACTCATACGATTGCAAACCTGATGGGCAGCTTTTTGGCACAAGGCAAAAGGGTGCTTGTAACGAGCTATACCTCAAAGGCTTTGACGGTTCTTGCCGACAAGATGCCTCCTGAGCTAAGAAGCCTTTGTGTGTCTTCGCTGGCATCTAACGGCAAGGACGCTCGTGATTCGGTAGAAGCGATCGTCAACCATCTTGCCGAGCATTCGATAAGTGAACTGAATAAATCCGTGCAGGAACTATCTTGTCAGCGAGAAGAGATACTGGTTGATCTTGCAAAGGCGCGCAAATCTGCCTTTGTTGAACGAGAGGCCGAGAACAAACAGTTTGAGCTGGGGAATGAAACCCTCACTCCGCATGATGCCGCACAATTTGTTGCAAAGAATAAGGAAGAGCTGGGCGACATTATTCCCGGCCAGGTGAAGCTGTTGGCGCAGCTTGATATTTCGATTGTCGAGGAACTTTACCAAAGCAACGGCATTGCCTCTGCAGAAGATGAGGCAGAGGCGATCTGTCTACAGGATGTTGACTGGATGGCCTTGCTCCCCAAGCCAGACGTCTATGCACAGGAGTTTGAGAAATACAGCCAGACCAGTTCTTTGGCGGACGAGCTGATTCGTCGCCACGGTTGGGAGCTATGCGACGATGGGGGAGCGGTGGAGGTCGGATCGGCTGTTCTCCCCGTTTTGGACGATGAGTCCGAAGCATTCGGCACGGTGAAGAACCTTGTAATGCACGGGGCTCTGAGCGAGGAGTGGCAGCGAGAGGTCGCTGCGAGATCTTTGAGGGGCGAGGGCGAGATAACGATCTGGCATCGTCTCTGCGATGAGGTTCAGTCGCTTGAACAGCGAGCCTCGTCATATCGAAGCAAGTGGTTTCCGAGGCAGGTTGCGCTTGGTGACAACAGCGATTATCAACAACTGCGCACGCTTGTAAGCGGGTACAAAGATTACTTAGGTAAAACGGGCCTGCGAAAGTTGTTTTCTTCGGTCAAGAGCTTGCCCGATGGCGTGACGGTCAACGGGGCACAGGTGGCTTCGCCCGAGGACTGCGATGCCATCCTGGACTACATAGGGCTTATGGAAGAGCGACACGTTTGCGCCATTCAATGGGATGCGCTTATGGGAACCGTTGGCGTGAGCTGCTTTGCAGAGCTGGATAGCAGCGAGCCCGAGCACGTGGCATTTCGATATATTGAGGGTATTAAGGCGGCCCTTGTGTGGAAAGCCGAGTGCATTGACATGCTGTTTGACGCATTGGACTCAAACGGCATCTCTCATGTAGCGATCTTTGACTGCCCTACCATGATTTCTGAAAAAGAGGTCGTGGCCAAAACCTTGCAAGTGCTGGAAACGGGTCTCACGGATTACCTTAAGTTGTGTGCCGCACTCAAAAAAATAAGGGCGATTAAGACATGGGCAGAAGACGTTTTGAAGAGAATCGAGGACGCTTCGGCCAAGCACTGTGAGACCGCTGCTGCATTGAACGACTGCATTGTGCAGCTTCGCCCTGTTGGGGATTTCGGCGAAGCGGTTGACCCCGAACTCGGCTTAGTGCAAACATATCGCGATCAGTACAATCGTCTACAGTGGCTGTGCGAAATAAGGGCGGCAGTTAAGCGCCGACATGAGCAGCTGAATCAATTGTCGCAAATTGCTCCGGGATGGGCACAAGCCGTTCGTGAGCGCGAGGGCGTTCACGGGGCCACGAGCGTTCCGCGGGGTATCGAACGAGCATGGAAATACAAGCAGTGCCAGGCAATCGTTGAGTATGCCGATCGTGCAAACTCTTCCAATCCCCATAAGGAAATATCTGAGCTGGGCAAACGCTATCGTGACATAACGGCAAAATTGGCAGGCATGATGGCGTGGCTCAAGATTCACAAGGACCTTGAGAGCAATACAGAGCTTAAGGTTGCGCTGAACGGCTGGAAGCAGACGGTCGCGCGAATTGGTAAGGGAACGGGCAAGAACGCATCACGGCATCGCTCGAAGGCCCGTGCTCTCATGGCGAAATGCCAAAGGGCTGTGCCGGCATGGATTATGCCGATTGGCCAAGCGCTTGACTCTTTTGACCCCGCCAACAATCTGTTTGATATCGTAATCATCGACGAGGCAAGCCAGGCCGACATGACCGCTCTGGCTATTACGTATCTTGCAAAAAAGGTAATTGTTGTTGGTGATGACAAACAAGTGAGCCCTCTTTCTGTCGGTGCAAAGGAATCCACTGCCGACGGATTGGCTGCTTCGTATATCGAGGGAAAGGGAATTCCCAACGCCCATCTGTATCGAGCAAGATACTCGCTTTACGAAATTGCCCAGCAGGGTTTTTCACCCATCATGCTTACCGAGCACTTTAGGTGTGTGCCGGATATCATCGGCTTTAGCAATGGGTTATCGTATGGTGGAAAAATCAAGGCGTTGAGAGACGCCGATGCGGGTGGATTGACACCGGCGTTGGTTCCTTTTCGCGTCGAAAGCGGCATGCGCTCGGGTAAGGCGAAGATTAACCAGCAAGAGGCCAAAGCCGCAGTTGCGATTATCCGCGCCTGTCTTGAGCAGCCAGAATATGAGAACAAGACATTTGGCGTTTTGTCCTTGCTGGGAGAAGAGCAGGCTGACCTGATTCGAAACGAACTGCTTAAAGAGATGGATCCCGCTGAGTTTGAAAAACATGAGATTATTTGCGGCAACGCTGCGGGTTTCCAGGGTGATGAACGCGATGTCATGATTCTAAGCATGGTTGACAGCAACGAATCCGAGACTCCCTTGCGCTTTATGGGGACGGGCTCGGATGACGCATACAAGAAGCGTTACAACGTTGCTGCGAGCCGCGCGAAAGACCAGATGTGGCTTGTATATTCGCTTGATCCAGCTCGTGATCTAAAGAGTGGCGACCTGCGTAGGCAGCTAATTGAGTACATGCTCGATCCGCATACGTTTGACGCTCAGATTGAGGAGGCGCAAGAAAAAGCCGAGTCCGATTTTGAGTTGCAGGTGTGCACTGAGCTTTCCAAGCGCGGTTATCAATATGAGCAGCAAAAGGAAGTCGGAAGCTACCGCATTGATATTGTCGTGCAAAGCGATCACCACAACGTTGCTATCGAATGTGACGGCGATCGTTGGCATTCAACCGAGGGGCAAATTATCGCGGACATGGAGCGACAGACGATTCTGGAGCGTGTGGGATGGGATTTCATCCGTATCCGAGGTAGTGAGTTCTACAGCGATCGGGATGCAACGATGGATCGAGTTGTAGCCGAACTCGCTATTTACGACATTAAGCCAGGCCAACAGCTCCCCACGGTTGCCCGTGACACCAGCGAACGCCTCGAGCGAGTGCTCGAGGCGGTTCGCGACAATTTCGATGACGAAGTGGACGAGAACACACTCGAGTCCACGGTTGCTCGAGATTCGGCCATCGCAGCCGCTCTCCAAGAGGTGAGGCAGCCGTGCAAACCGGATGAGAAGCTGGAGGACGATGGCGCGAAAGGCAACCCTGCCGATATGGATATATCTGCTGGTGCAGGTAATCGACGCATTCGAGTGGATGAACAGCATGCGTCGGCAGCGGGGGAGAACTCGTGCGAAAAGACACTCCTCCTTTCTCTTGGTAAGGCGGACTATAAGTTTTATAAAGCGCATCAGCCAAGCGCGATTTGGGTGCTCGGCGATCTGTCGATTCGGACATCGATAAAAGAAGTCTGCTCTTCTTTTGACTACGATTGTGACTATCGTGCCGAGGGCGCCGAGGTTACGGGAGGCCGCTCCGCATGGCTTCTGTATCCCAAGGACATGCGAGCGGATGCTTCGCGCGAGCCCCGCTTAAAAACGGTCAAAGTGCCAGCCAAGAATAAGCAGGAAGATGCACTGCTCGTCGCATTGGAATCACTGCACATTTCCTTCGTTGATAAGCGCGGCAAGCAGGGGCCGCTGTGGGTTATTGATCACCCGGTATTCAGACAATACAGGGATAGTTTCGAGAAAAACTATCATGTTAAATTTAGATTTAGCGAGCAGGGATCAAAATCGACGTCGTTTCAATCCGCATGGTATATGGTTTCGGGTGAGCCAGAGCGGACCGTGACGTCTGCAATCGGTGGCGCTCAACATGATTCGACTGCCAGCGGTCCAGTATGTGTTCCGTACGTTTCTGCAAACATTGCAACATCGCCACTTTCCCATGGTGCCTATGACTCCGATTCATGCATGCGCGCCGCTGCCGATCGAATGTGTAAAATCATTTCAATTGAAGCACCTATTGAAAAGCAGCGTTTATTTAATGATGTTCGTGCTAGTTTTGGAATTGAGCGGAGCGGCGTCAACATTAACGCGACAAACCAGAGCGTGCTCAATCGTGTCGAGCATGCCGTTACTCAGTTTAATGGGCGTGAGTATATTTGGGCCAATGCCCAAGATCCTGGTAAATGCAGCTTTTTTAGACCGAATGACGATGTGGCAAACAGAACGGTCGAACAATTTGCCAAAGAAGAGCTGATTGCGGCAGTGCTGTATTGTATGTGCTCGAAAAATGGCACGTTGGCGATTGACGACATCGTGTCTCAGACGGCAAGAGCGCTAGGTTTTGCGCGCAAGGGTAGTACGGTTGTTAAAACCATTCAGGCAGCGGTAAATGCCGCGGAGTGCGCTGGGTTAATTCGGCGGCTTGATGATGGTCGGTACAGATTGAATTATTGATTCGTGTAGTGACGGCTTATGGCATTAAACGAGGACATGGATTGTAGCTGGTTGCCTGTTACTTATTTACTGCAATGGGAGAAAGAAAGGAGTGGGAGGCTCTGGATGGAAAATAGGACATTATTGACTGACGATGGCCGTATTGTGCGAGTTGATAACGGCTATTGGTCGTACTACATAAATGGTGACCGTGCAACCGAACTATTGGATTATAAGTGCGGAAAATGGATGTTCTATTTCGGCGATATTGCTTTCGCCGAGAGTGTTTGTCGAAAGGCGGTTCTTGAAGGTGCCGTTGCGGAGTGTAAGCACACCGCGGCTGAAGTCTTTGACGGCAGCGGAGTCGGCTGTTTTTATCTAAACGTGGACGACATCGTTGCCCATCATCGAGTGCTTGCGTTTATGCTGGCAAATGGCTTGATTAGGAAAAAGAAAAACGGAACTCTATTCAACATCGGCTTTAAGCTGGACAGCCAGACGATGGCGGGAGAGTACGGATCTGAATTTAAAGCGGAAGTCAAATTGGAAGACTTTGTAAACCTGGAGACGGGTGAGTTTTGTAGCAGATGGCCCTCGGGCAGGACTATGGCTTCCGTAGCATCGACAACCTGACCACGCTCGCCATGCTCGGGTGCTCGGACCTGGGGCCTGCACTGCCGGGATGGGAGGTGCAGCGGCCGCCCGCATGAACTCACGAAGCCTCAAAAACCTGTCAGTCAAGTCAGAGGGAGGCTTGAGCCATCCCGGGGAAATTGCCGCGTGACCTATAATGTTTGGAACAGTTAAATGCGCTTTTTGCAATTGTGCAGATAGGTTTTGCTATGGTTTTCGATAAAGAGGCGGCGTTCGAGGAAGCAGTCATCACCGTGCTGAAGCAGCACGGCTGGGACGACGCAGGGGGTGTACTTCGCTATCCCACCGAGCAGGACCTCATCGACAACTGGGCGAAGATTCTGTTCCAGAACAACGCCGACATAGACCGCCTGAACGGCTGCCCGCTCACCCAGAGCGAGATGGCGCAGGTCATCGAACAAATCGAAACGCTGAAGACCCCGCTCGCACTCAACGGGTTCATCAACGGAAAGACCGTCGCCGTCACGCGCGACAACCCCGACGACGCGCTTCACCTGGGCAAGGAGGTGAGCCTGAAGATCTATGATCGTCAGGAGATCGCAGCCGGCCAGAGTCGCTACCAGATAGCTCAGCAGCCGGTCTATCCCGCGAAGAACAAGATCCTGAACGACCGCCGTGGAGACCTGTGCCTGCTCATCAATGGCATGCCGGTCATTCATATCGAGCTCAAGCGCAGCGGCATCCCCGTCAGCCAGGCCACTAGTCAGATCGAGAAGTATGCCCACGAGGGCGTGTTCACGGGGCTCTTCCGCCTGACGCAGATCTTCGTGGGGATGACCCCCGACGAGGCGCGCTATTTCGCCAACCCTGGCACGGGCGCGTTCAACCCGAACTTCTTCTTCCACTGGGAGGACTTCAACAACGAGCCTGTCTGCGCGGGCGACAAACCCGGAACCGACGAATGGAAGCGATTCACCTCCACTCTGCTCTCCATCCCTATGGCGCACCAGCTCATCGGCTTCTACACTGTGGCCGACAGCTCGGACGGCTGCCTGAAGGTCATGCGCAGCTACCAGTACTACGCTGCCGCCGCCATATCCGACAAGGTACGAAGGTGCAAGTGGGACGAGAGACCAAAGAGTAGCGCTCCGGGGCGCCCCGGCGGTTATATTTGGCATACCACCGGCTCCGGTAAGACCATGACGAGTTTCAAGTCGGCCCAGCTCATAGCCGACTCCCATGACGCCGACAAGGTGGTCTTTCTCATGGACCGTATCGAGCTGGGCACGCAGTCGCTTTCCGAGTACCGCGCATTCGCCGACGACTCCGACGACGTGCAGGGGACCGAGAACACGCAGGTGCTGAAGTCGAAGCTCGCGAGCGACGACCCCAAAAACCGCCTCATCGTGACCTCTATCCAGAAGATGAGCAACGTGAAGGCCGGCGAGGGTAGGATCACCCAGGCGGAACTCAACCGCCTGGCCTCCAAGCGGATCGTGTTCGTCATCGACGAGTGCCACCGCTCCACCTTCGGCGAGATGCTCCAGGACATACGCCGCGCGTTCCCCAACGCGCTGTTCTTCGGTTTCACAGGCACGCCGATTCTTGACGAGAACCAGAAGAAGGGCTCCACCACCGCAATGGTGTTCGGCGAGTGTCTGCACCGCTACAGCATCGCAGACGGCATCCGCGACGGCAACGTCCTGGGCTTCGACCCATATATGGTGACGACCTTCGACGACCACGACGTGCGCGAAGCGGTTGCCCTAGAGCAAGCGAAAGCCGCAACAGTAGCCGAAGCCATCTTCGACGATCGAAAGAGCAAGGTCTTCTACTACTATATGGACTCGGCAAAGGTACCCATGGGACCGATGGTCGACAGCGCCGGCAACCATATCAAGGGCATCGAGGATTTCCTTACCCGCGCCCAATACTGGCCCGGCACTCCGCACCACGAAAAGGTCGTAGAGGACATCCTGCGCTGTTTCCCGGTGCTCTCCCACGGCAACAAGTTCCATGCAATCTTGGCGACGAGCTCCATTCCGGAGGCAATCGACTATTACCGAGCCTTCAAGGAACGCGCCTCGCAGATGAAGGTGACCGCCCTTTTCGACCCGAGCATTGATAACAACGCCGGCTCTACGGTGAAGGAAGATGCCCTGGTCGAGCTCATAGAAGACTACAACAAGGCATACGGCCAGGAGTTCACCATCCCTACATGGCCCGCCATGAAGAAGGACATCTCGGCGCGCCTGTCTCACAAGAAACCCTACGTCAACGTCGACTCCAACCGCGACTCTCGTATCGACCTGCTCATCGTAGTGGACCAGATGCTCACGGGCTTCGACTCCAAATGGCTCAACACACTCTACCTCGACAAGGTCATCGACTACGAGAGCATCATCCAGGCGTTCAGCCGCACGAATCGCCTGTTCGGCCCCGACAAGCCCTTCGGCACGATCCGCTATTACCGTCATCCCCACACCATGAAGGGCTATATCGAAGCGGCAGTGAAGCTGTATTCGGGAGACCGACCGCTCGACATGTTTGTCCAGAAACTACCGGAGAATATCGCGTTGATGGACGCACGCCTTCAGGAGATACTCATGGTCTTCGAAGCGGCTGGCGTAGGAGACCTCTCCAAGCTCCCCGCATCGCAGGAAGCCAGGCGCAAGTTCGCCAAGGAGTTCGTTGAGCTCAGCGAGTTCCTCGAGGCCGCGAAGGTGCAGGGCTTCACATGGGAGCAGGACACCTACGAGTTTGAGGAGGAGCCGGAGGAAGGCGAGCCGAGGGGCAAGTCCTTCTTCGTGCAACCGGTCATCGACGAGCGGACCTATTTCATTCTCGTGCAGCGGTACAAGGAGTTGTTCGCAGGAGGGGGCGGGCCTGGCGACGCGCCCGAAGCGCCCTACGAGCTCGATGGTCATATAACCGAGATCGACACGGGGCTCATAGACAGCGACTACATGAACGCGAACTTCGAGAAGTGGCTGAAATGCCTTGAGCAGGATGACGAGGGTCTTGCCGCCGCGCGTGAGGAGCTTCACCGATCGTTCGCATCCCTAAGTCAGGATGACCAACGCTTCGCCGAGCTGTTCCTCCACGATGTCGAGCGAGGGGACGTCGCCCTGGAAGACGACAAGACGTTGAGGGATTACATCACGTCCTATGCCCGCAAGGCGAAAAACGCTCAAGTCGAGCGAATCGTCGAGGCGCTCGGCATAGACGGCGAGCTTCTTGCCAACATGGCTGCGCTTGACCTGACGGAATCGAACATTAACGAGTTCGGACGCTTCGACGATTTGAAGGACTCGGTGGACAAAGCGCGCGCCAAGGCCTTCTTTGAGCAGAAGGAAGGCAGGACGCTCCCCCTGTTCAAGGTGAACACCCGTGCGGCGGCGCTGTTGAAGAAGTTCATCCTAGAAGGCGGCTTCGACATCGACGAATGAGCGGCTTTTTTGAACAGACGAAATCGAAAGTTAGTCTATCTGAGGGGACGCATGCGACCATGCGCCCCCTCGTTTCAACTTGGGAACAGCGTAAGTTCGGGGAACTATATCGACCCGTATCTGAAAAGAACGATATGAGCTTCGGCCGCGATAAGATAATTTCCGTTGCGAACATGTATTTCAATTCTGTCGTATACGTGACTGAGGACTCATATTTAGCAACTTACAATGTAATGCGTCTTGGTGACATCGCCTTTGAAGGCAATCGAAGCAAGCGTTTTGCCCATGGCCGTTTCGTTGAAAACACAATTGGCGATGGCATAGTCTCCCACGTCTTCAAGGTATTTCGACCTGTTGGCAATAATTTCGATCTCGCTTACTGGAAGCACGCCATCAACAACGAGAAACTGATGAAGGACGTTTTAACGCGCTCCACAAAAGCATCCACCATGATGCATGAGCTTGTGTCGTCCGACTTCCTCGAAGAGTCGACCTTAGTGCCGTCTTTGGACGAACAGCGAGCTATAGGGACGGCAATCGATTCAATGGATAGCCTCATCACCCTTCATCAGCGTGAGCCAACTCACATGATGAAAGAGGGTAAAAATGCCAATCGGTATCAATGAAGAATCTCTTTTCTGCGACTACTACTCGCAATGGATTAGCGTCTACAAAGAAGGGGCCATCCGTGAGGTCACCATGGGAAAGTACCGGCTCACGCAGTCTTGGCTTGCCAAGCTGATTCCAGACCTCAAGATAAAAGATCTCGACCGGACCTCGTACCAGCAGCTCATCAATGGTTACGCAGAACACCACGAGCGCCAGACAACCATGGACTTCCACCATCAGCTTAAGGGGGCGATCCTTGATGCAGTTGACGAAGGACTCATTCCCCGCGACCCTACGCGCAAGGCCATCATCAAAGGGAAACAGCCGCGGGCGAAAAAGATCAAGTATCTCAACCAGTTTGAGCTTCATGCCATGCTCGGTGACCTTGATTTATCAGGCGGGCCGAGTTGGGATTGGCTTATTCTGATAGTCGCTAAAACGGGCTTGCGCTTCTCCGAGGCCCTTGGACTTACTCCCGAAGACTTTGACTTCGCCCATCAAACGCTCTCGGTGAACAAGACTTGGGATTACAAGAACGGTGGCGGATTCGTCCCCACGAAAAACGCCTCATCGATGCGGAAGGTTCAACTCGACTGGCAACTCATCATGCAACTTTCTGGGCTGCTCAAAGACCTTCCGCCGACTGAGCCCATATTTGCGAAGGGAAAGGTCTACAACTCGACGGCTAACAGCGTTTTAGCGCGCCACTGCAAAAATGTTGGCGTGCCCACCATATCCGTCCACGGGCTGCGTCATACACATGCATCACTCTTGCTGTTCGCCGGCGTCTCCATCGCCAGCGTATCCCGAAGGCTCGGGCATGCAAGCATGACCACCACTCAGGAAACCTATTTGCACGTCATTCAAGAGCTTGAGAACAAGGACATTGACATCGTCATGAGGGCTCTCTCGACTCTTATTTAACCTGCATCAGCAAACCGTGGCTCACGCTGATGAAGGGTGATGAGGTTATCGAGTTTGGCAAAGAATTGGCCAATTACTTTTTGTTCTCTATCGTCTGGGATAGTGACTTCTGCGCTCAGTAAGTCCTTGTTGTAAAGCCGCTTAATCGTGCTTCCCTCTAAGCCCCATTCAATTTGCGAGTATAAAGGCTTGAGAAATGCATCGTTCAGTCTATGATCATGTTCGAGCCATACAATGTTTGAGTCTTGGAAATATGCCTTTTCACCTTGGTATTCAACAACCCGCCCAATACTTCCTGCAGCCGATATCAATAATGTGCCCGGGGCTGGATACGGATAGGTATGCCTGAAGTCTTCAAACAACTCATTGGAGATGAAGGCATCTGGATCCGCACCAAAAGTTCCAATCTTAAAGAACGGAATATCGCCCTGCTCCGAGGTTTGCTCTTTGTAGATGCGCTTGCACATGGCAACAGAGCCAAAATCCCCCAACTTACGCTGTTCCCAAGATGGAGTCGTTCAATCTGGATAACCGCTTGGGAACAGCGTAAGTTGGGAGACTGTTTTGACTTTCTGCAAAATAACACGCTATCTCGTGCTGATTTAAATTCCGAAAGCGGCAGCGCCCGCAACATCCATTATGGAGACATTCTCATTAAGTTTGGCGATTGCCTTGGGCTCGATTCGG
This sequence comes from Collinsella sp. AF38-3AC, assembly GCF_003474365.1. Lineage (NCBI taxonomy): Bacteria > Bacillati > Actinomycetota > Coriobacteriia > Coriobacteriales > Coriobacteriaceae > Collinsella > Collinsella sp. AF38-3AC. Next base: position 97,360 of record NZ_QROM01000002.1, on the reverse strand, counting down.
GTAAATTGCCCTTCGCCGACGACGAGTCGATACTTTCGAAATACGCGAACTCGACGCTTCGCATAGGCGACGTTATTTTTGCCGACACGGCTGAAGACGAATCTGCGGGAAAATGCGTTGAACTGGTTAAACTGCCAAATGAGCCCGTTATTTCCGGCCTGCACACAATACCTGCGCGCCCCAAATTTCCTTTTGGGTCTGGTTATTTGGGCCATTACTTGAACGCCCCTGCGTACCATGATCAGCTATTGCCCTTGATGCAGGGAATTAAAGTCGTTTCCATCTCAAAGACAGCTCTGCAAGATACGCAAATTTGCTTCCCGACAGCATTGGAGCAATCCGCGATAGGCACTTCTTTGAACGCACTTGATTCCCTCATCACCCTTCATCAGCGTGAGCGCAGAAAGGCACCATTCAGCTGGTCTTTCGCCTGGGAACAGCGTAAGTTCTCCGATCTGACCGACAGGGTCTCCATTCAGTCAAGCGATTCCGATTTGCCTCAAGTCGAATACGAGGACATCGTTTCCGGCGAGGGCACGCTGAACAAAGATTTGCGCGACAAAGAAGGCGGCAAAACAGGAATTAAGTTTTACGCCGGAGATGTTCTATACGGGAAGCTTCGTCCTTATTTGATGAATTGGCTATACCCGCAGTTCAATGGTGTAGCTGTTGGTGATTTTTGGATCCTTAGGGCAACAGAGTGTGACAGTTCATTTTTGTATCGGCTGATTCAAACGAACAACTTCCAAAGGCTCGCAAATGTATCTTCGGGCTCTAAGATGCCTCGCGCAGATTGGAATCTGATTTCACAATCGTTCTTCGCCGTGCCTGCCGATCACGCCGAGCAGAAGGCAATTGCGAAGAGCTTAGCCGAGCTTGACTCCCTCATCACCCTTCATCAGTGACAGTTCGGCGACACCGCGAGCGACATAATTTTCCTCATCAAAAAGAAAAGCCGCCGATTCGATATAGCGAAATCGGCGGCTTTGGGGCTCGAAACTAGAAACAACTCACGATGGTTGTTAAACAAACATCCTATCCAACAGCGATTTCTTAGTATTCCTCAATAACTCAAGCTTACGCTGATGAAGGGTGATGAGGTTAGCGAGATGGAGGAAAACCAATCCGACAGCCTCCTGTTCGCGCATGGAGGGCATCAAGAGAACAACATCGGCTAAGGTATCCTGCGACACATTGATATGTTGAGCGCCCTGAGCTCTGTGAGTAATTTGCTCGCGAATTAAAGAGGAACCAAGAAGATATTTAATGAAAATGGGGTTATACTCATCGACTTTTTTACCTCTTATCACGAATCCTCCGAAAGCGGATGGAACATGCTGGTCAAGATACACGTTCGACGTTCCGGCATCCTCCTGATTTTCCGAGCTGCGCTGAAACAGTACATCACCGTACTCAACACAATAGCGGCTAGCTTCTTCGTAATTTAGGCGAGCTTTGCCCCTTACTGTCTCGTGCGTAATGAATTCATCATCAAGAACATCCATGACACTGATAAGCGGAATCCCGCTTCCAAATGACTCGCTGGAGCCATTAAAACCATTTTGGAAAAGAAGCAGTTCCCCCAACTTACGCTGTTCCCAAGGGTCAGTAAAGCCGGCGAAGCGGATTTCGGGGAATCGCTCACCCGGTTTGGGAAACATCTTATCAAGCATCGATTTCTTTAACTGAACAAGTTTCTCAAACTTACGCTGATGAAGGGTGATGAGGTTGTCTAATTCTGCGAAGAAGGAGCCGATTTGCCGCTGCTCTTCAAGCGATGGCACTGAAGTTTCTAGATTTGAGAATTCGGTTTTGTTGACGATTTGCATGGTTGCCGCTGCGGCGGATTTCTTCATTTGGTCAGACCAAATAACACTTTCCGTAAAAAGAAAATACGAATCGTAATAATCCTTTTTCGGTGCTAGGGCGTTAATCTGCTGATTGAAACCGCAGGTTGTTTGCGTAATTGCGTTCTTTCCGATACTCGCGATACATGTACAAAGAATGGACCCAGCGGGCACGGTACGAGCGACAGCTATACCTAATTCGCTCAATGCTTTTTCAGTACGTAGCCATGGAGTCCCATCGATGTCTGTAGGCGTGGCCCAAGGCATTCCATCGACTTGATAATAAGCCTCATTATCGGTCGGTGGAGTATTTCCAGTTTCGATACGCCCTAATTCCCCCAACTTACGCTGTTCCCAAGGGTCAACGAAGCCAGCGAAGCGGATTGCGGGCACATTGATCTTTTCAGCCATGCTATTCACCTCCCAACAGTTTCTGCAGCTCGGCAATGCCTGCCATATCGTGCTCGTTGCCCGTGAGCTGGCCTAGCATCGCCGCCAGCTCGTTTTCCGTCTCAGTAATCTGGTTGCATACGTCCGAATAGGTTGTCGCGTACTTTGCGTTCAGTGCGACAATCTTTGCGATGAAATCGCTTACGACAGCATTGGGCAGCTCGAGCAAATCAGATTGCAGCGGCTCAATCCACTTTGCAGCAAGCAATTCGTCACATTGGGTGTCGGTCAAGCCCTCGATAACCTCCTTGGTCTTTTTCTCGAGCGCAAGTTTCGCTTCCTTATTTGCTTTCTTGAGTGACTTCTCCTCGTCGAGAAGCTCCTTCGCTTGTGCAAGGACGTATTCAAAGCTATCGATGGGAAAGCCTACTGCCAGCTTTAGCTTTCCTATATAGGATGCAACCTTTGCTTTGCCGTAAGTTCCGTCTTTGTTTGACTCCATTTCCTGCCAGGAAACCTCAGGGTGCTTTTCAATGAAGGCTAGCTTTTCTTGCTTTTTTGCTTTTCGATCAAGAAGTTTCAAATATTCTTCCAGGTCATGAATCGCTGGAGAGGAGATATATTTCATCTCGCTGTTAAGATGGGCATTGATTTCTTTGAGGACGAATGCATCGTTTGAATCGTTAATCACTGGAGAGTCGAGCTGCTCGGCGTCCAAGGAATCAATCAATTCAGAACAAGACGAGGATATGGCGGACAGCCTCACCTCCATCGAGTCTATTTTGGCAACTTCGGCTGTGAGTATGTGGCTTTGCACTAGCTCGAACGGGAGTACATGACCAATCCAGCCGTCCTGAACTTCAGTTTCCTTTCCGTCTTTCTTTTTTATCACCATATTCGGATCGACTTTGCGCACGGCTTCTTTACCCTCGGTTTGGATAATCTCGAGGTCACCGGAGATGCCCGTCCATGCATCGTCGAGAGCTTGATAGGCATCATATCCGTCAACAAGCGCGACATCATGAAGGGCATCGCGAAGCCGTGCTGCAATACGTTCTTCTTCGGCCACGGAATCGACCTGCAACGCGCCATCAACCAATCGCTTTCGCAATTCCTCAGGCAGATGGGCCAGCGTATCCCGATAGCCGCCCAGAAATGAGGCGACGTCGGCGTTGGCCTTCACCGTTGCTGCCACGTCGTCCGTCACGGAAGCAAGGCACGACCCGCCGTCATCGCCGTAAAGCTGGCCCTTCAGGCTCGGCCACACCTTCCAGTAGCGGTCGAGAGCGTCGACTTCGGCCTTCGGAACTCCACCGAACATGGCGGCGTACACGTCCCAGCTCTCAGCGGCTTCGGACGAATCCACATAGCGCGGAATATTGAGGTTGTAATCGTTGGCGCGTATCTCGTCGATAGTCACCAGGCGGCTGAACTTTTCAACGGTCGCCCCGGTTGTCACCGCGTCCACGATGCGGCGTATATCGCTCGCGCGCAGCTTGTTGTTCTTGCCTTCCTTCACAAAGTGCTTCGACGCATCCACGACCAGCACGTCGCTGCTCTCGCGCTGCTTGCGAAGCACCATGACGATGGTCGGGATGCCGGTGCCGAAGAAAATGTTGGCAGGGAGCCCGATGATGGCCTGGATATGACGATTCTCCACCAGGTTCTTGCGAATAGTGCCTTCCTCGCCGCCGCGGAACAGCACGCCATGGGGCAGAACGATGCACATGATGCCGTCGGGGCGCAAGTGGTACAAATCATGCAAAAGGAAAGCGTAATCGGCCTTGGATTTAGGGGCAACGCCGAACTTGAAGCGCGGATCGAGTTCTTTGTCTTCCGGATCCCAGTTTTGGGAGTAGGGCGGATTCGACACCACGGCATCGACGAACAGTGGATTGTAGGTCTCATCCTTGTTCTCGACCGTATCGAACCAAGGCCAATCGTCTTCGAGCGTATCGCCATTGCGCGCCACGATGTTGTCGGGGAGTATTCCGCGCATGACCAGATTCATGCGCGTGAGGTTGTACGTGTTCTCCTTAAGCTCCTGCGCATAATACTTGATGGAGTTTGGGTCGCCGTTGCGTCGCGCCACTGCCTTGCCGATATTGATAAGCAGCGAGCCCGATCCGCTCGTGGGGTCGTAGATGGTGATGTTCTCGCGTCCGGCCAGGTGCCATGAGACAATCTCGCTCATGAGCATGGACACCTCGTGCGGCGTGTAGAACTCGCCGGCTTTCTTACCGGCGTTGGCGGCGAAGTTGCTGATGAGGTATTCGTAGATGAAGCCGAGCACGTCGTAGTTCTGGCGACCGTCCATCGGGATGTCCTTGATGAGGTAGATGAGGTCGCGAGCGGCCTTGGACTGGCTCCGTGCGTCGGTGCCGAGCTTGGAGAGGCCGGTCTGCAACGTGTCGAAGATGCCGTCGAAGACGCGCTTGCGGGCAGGGTCGATATTGCGGCTAAAGGCGGAGAGGGCGTCACGAACATTCGAAATCTCGAAGTCGCCGCTCTTGGCGACCCAGGTGGAGAAGAGGTTCTCGTAGGCGATGAAGTAGCCGCACTCGCCCTTGACGAACTCGACTGTCTCCTCGTCGTCTTCCACCAGACTGGGCAGGTCCTCCTCGGCGAAGTCGCGCGCCTTCAGGCGGGCAACCTCAGTCTCAGAAAGGAACTTGTAGAAGATGAATCCCAGAATGTAGTCCTTGTACTCGTTAGCCTCGATCTTGGAGCGCATCTTGTTGGCGGACTCCCATATCTTGGAGGCCAGCTGCTGCTTGTTCATCTAGTTTTCCTCATTTCTATAGACTTGGTTGAGCGTTTCTCCGTCGTCGCTTACCCATTCGGCCCAGCCGTTCTGGCTGCCGCCGAGCACAAACACCGCCGCGGCGCTGGGCGTCGGGAATTCGAGATCCTCGGTGAGCTCTGCGATGCCGCCCGAATCGCCGAAGATCTCCCTACGCGCGGCCGCGACGCTCGCGTTCTTCAGCACGGGCCTCGAGAGGTTCACTTTCGAGCCGGCGAGCACGGTGAAGTGCCCGGTGGCCTTGTCGTAGCGTCCCGCCCCGCGTATGCCGTTCTTCTTCGTGTGGAAGACCGTCGGCGCACCTGCGGGGCCCTGGTCGACCCTATCGAGGTCGTACCCCAGAGCCGCCATCCTGAAGAGGATCCTCTCGTGCAGGCGCTCGACGGCTTCCTCCTTGTACGGGTCGACGTAGGGCTTGGGCGTCGCCGAGTTGTCGGTCTCGTACGAACCGTGGATGCGCACGTAGTCGATGGCCTTTGCCTCGAGGACGTCCAGTGCGTCCCTGCTGATGTTCTGGTCATCGTCGAGGAACATGACGGCCTTGTTCCAGAACTCCTTCTTTGCCTTGTGTGCGTCGAGCCGGGCGATGCCCTGGGTCGTCTGCCCGGCATAGACGCGGCTCACGTTGCCGTGGTCCTCGTCGAGTAGGTAGTAGATGCCGCGCTGCGGGATGTTCGGTAGCGACTTCGCCTCGGCGAGGTCTTCCCTCGGAACGATGACGGTCACGAGCGACTCGCCGTCGATGCGACAGATGCGGATGCGGTCCGGCTGCGCGTCTATGAGCTGGACGGTGAGAGTCTTAACCCTGATCATGCTCACGCTCCCTTCTTCGCGAGCTCTTCAATCATGCAGGTGCGTACGAAGGCGGAGAAGCTCATGCCTCGCAGTGCCGCCTCCTCCTTCGCAGCGTCACGCAGGGTATCGGGGATGCGCAGGGTCACGGAGACCTGGTCACCGTTTACCAGGAAGCTCCTGATCTCGGTTTCGTCGGGACTGCTCTTGATGAGCTCCTTGTAGCTATCGGGCATCTGCGCTCCCATCGCTCGAAATGCAATACAAATGCGTTTACAGAATTATAGCGTTGCATTGCTGGCGACTGTTGAGGCGAACGGGTGAACGGCAATATGGTCAGGCGTGGAATCAAAGAGTCAGGCAGGGACAATCCTGCCAACAACGATGTCGCGGTCTCGCGTGGCGGGTGCGTTCGCTTACACTCCCGCAATCCCACGCGCCGCGCTCAGCAGCTCATACTCTCTCTGGCTCCATTGGCGTAGCGCGGCAGCCTCGACGGCATCGCGGCACAGGTCCAAAAACACCTCGGCTCCCTCGTAGAAACACTTGCGGGCAAAGGCGCCGGATCCGTTCGCGATGCATGCGCCGTCGGCAAACAGCTTCCAGCTGGACGGCTCGCGCGAATCGTCTCCGAGCAGCTGAATCTGCAGCACGTGCGGGTCGCCGGCGGTGCAGGGCTCTTCCTCGAACATCTGCACGGTAAAGCGCATCTGGTGGGAGAGGCTGTTCTTGACCATGGCCGAGGCATGGCCGCTCGGCCCGTCTAGAAGATGCATTCGGTTTGTCTTGACGACCAGGTTGTGGAAATTGCGCTCGCTGCGCACAGAGAAATTGTCCATACGGACTCCTTTCATCGATGTTGGCAGGGCCACCGTGCCTCTTGGCCGGTTGGCGTCGGGATCGTGGAGCCAACTCTCTACTCCGACTCTGGATAAAACGCGCCCGCTCCTTGCGGGCACGATGGAGTCTATCAGCGCGCGCGGACACAAATCAAGCGCCTCCTGCGAAATGATGCGCGGGCGGCGTTTGATTTCGCCGGCTGCTGTTAGGCTTAAATCCGAAAAAGTGTCGAATTTTCCCATATAAAAGTATGGAAAAGTGTTGTAATACACACTTTAAAACCTCGGAAAAGTGTCGAAATAAGCACCTAATAACTACGGAAAAGTGTATCCTAGTGCTAAAACAGCACGTAATAAGAGGTGCGCTTATGCTGCAGAGAAAAGCGAAAGCACGGTTTGAATCTTGGCTTGCCTCGTCGCCTAACAAGGCTCTTTTGGTCAAGGGTGCCCGACAGGTAGGAAAGTCATATTTGGTCAACGTCTTTGCAAACGAATCGTTCGAAAACGTCGTGACGTTCGACCTTATCGCCGACGCGTCCGTGCGCGATTCGTTTTTGGCGGCAAAAAGCGCGGATGACCTGCTTATGCGCATGTCTATCGCTGCGACGCAGCCGATGGTTGCGAACAAGACCGTCGTGGTTATCGACGAGGTGCAGCGATGCCCCAACGTGGTGACGTTTATCAAGTACCTGGTCCAGCGCGGCGACTTTCGATACATCCTTACCGGATCGCTCCTTGGCGTTGAGCTCGAGGGCATCGATTCCCTGCCGGTGGGGTATGTCGAGCAGGTCCAGATGTACCCGCTCGACTTTGAGGAGTTTTGCTGGGCAAATGGCGTTGGTGCCAGCGTGTTTGACATGCTCAGGGGCTGTCTAAAGGATGAAGGGGAGCTCCCCGGCTACCTGTATGACCGCTTGCTCGATCTGTTCCATCAGTATGTGGTGGTGGGAGGCATGCCCGACGCGGTCAATTCCTTCTTGGCGACGCGCAATGTCGACGAGGTTCGAAACATCCACCGCGATCTTCACGCCCTGTATCGCGATGACATCGCAAAGTACGCTCCGCCCGAGCTACGCTTGGTTATTCGCGATATCTATGATTTGATTCCCAGCGAGGCCGGCTCCAAAAACAAGCGATTCAAACTGTCATCGATTAACGGTGTCAAACGTTTTTCGCAGGTGACAGATCATTTTCTCTGGTTATCGGAGGCGGGTGTCGCGCTTCCCGTGTATAACGTAACGGCGCCCGTTGCACCCCTTTTATTGGGGGAGCAACGAAATCTGTTCAAGCTGTTTTACCTGGACACCGGAATGCTCATGTCGTCGTATTCCAAAAGGGTCGCCCAAGGCGTTTTTGATGGGGAGGCGGAAGGCGCCTTTGGCATGAACATGGGGGCGGCGTTTGAGGGCTTCGTTGCCCAAGAGCTCAAAGCTCATGGGTTTAGATTGCGCTACTTTACGTCCAAAAAGGTCGGTGAGCTCGATTTTGTGGAAGAGACGTTCGATGGGGAAGTGTTTGCCATCGAGGTCAAATCGGGCAAGAGCTTTAAGTGCCACGCGGCGCTCGATAACGCACTGACAACGAAGGGCTACGGAATCGATCGCGCCCTGGTACTTGCGGAATGTAATCTTCACCGCGATGGTGACGTGCTGTATCTGCCCATCTTTATGGCAGGGCTTTTGGAGCCGTAACGTGCCGTCGACTCTTCCGGCCCTCACTTAACCCTCGCTACTCGTCGTCTCCGTCGTTGGGGTCGCCCTTGAGGGTGTTGATGTCCAGATACTCGTTATCGTCCTCTTTTTGCTGGGTCTCCGACTCCGCTTGGGTGGGGCCGCGGAACAGCTGGAATCCCTCAAACGCAATGACGCCGAGTAGGGCAATGATAATGGCGATAAAGGCAACCTTGACTGCCTGCGGAAATTCCGAGAAACGCAGTGCCTTTTCCTCGGCGTAATAATCGGCGAAGAGCTCTTCGCCCGTGCTTTTGGTATACGCCGGTGCGGACGCGGCCTCCGGGTCATATTCCGGTGCAGGCGCGGCAGCGTACGGATCGTTGAGATAATCGCTCGATGCGGTGCCATAATCCTCGGTCTCGATGCGACCGGTGCCATCATAGCCATCGGAATAATCGGAATATGCCGCACCGCCCTCATAGTCCGCGGCGCTCGTGTTGGCGGCAAAAAGCGGGTTAACTGGAACGTCGAGCGCCAGCATGCCGGTAGAGGTCTCATCCAGATCGGCTGCAGCCCAGGAATCGTAGGCCACCTGATGGGTAGCGGGCTCATCGAGCCTTGTGACTTGAGGCTTGCGTGCCGCAGGAACAGGCAACTGCTGGGCGCTGAACATGACGGTGCTGTCGGCCGATTTGCCCTGCGTCGCTGCAGCGAGAAATGCCGCCGTCTCGGTCGGGTCGCTTGCGGGGCGGGGAGCGGGCGTGGGCGCCGAAGTGGGTGCGGGCGTAGGCGCGGGCGTCGAAACAGGCGACTGCGCAGGAGTCGGCGCAGATGCGGGCTTAGGCGCAAGTGCGGGATTGGGGCTTGACGGGCGAGCCCCGCCGCCCATGAGTTCATCGGCGGTCCACGGGCGATCATCCATCACGTCGTCAAGGCTCAGCGAAAACAGGTTGTCTTCACCCTCATCGAACATGCGGTGCACATGTCCATCAATTGCCGGAATCAATCCGCGACCGGTGCATGATGCCTTGCTCAACGCCATTCTGTTCCACCCTTTCGAAATACCAATGACATCGATTATATGGAACTTCCCAAGCGGCTCGGTCTTGGATTCGTGCTTTCCAGAACTCGCGCCCAAAAAGGGGAGGGGTGCAGGCGCGCTGACTATTTGTCGCCGGCCGCCGCCTTGGCCTCGTTGAGGTAGCTATAGAAGCTGTATTTGGAGATGCCAAAGAACTCGCAGGCGCGCTCGCTCGACTTTGAAATGAGGAAGGCGCCGCGACGGTCGAGGTAGCCAATGGCACGAATACGCTCGTCTTTGGTCATGAGCGCCGCGGGCTTGCCCACAAACTGCTCGCACTCGTGCAGCAGGTCCTCGAGCAGGTTGCCGATGTTTTTGGTAATGGGCTCGGGCTCGGTGTAGCCCGTGCCGCCGGTGCCGGTAAAGGCGTCGAGCGAACGCTCAAAAGCCTTCATAAGCGTAATGTCAAAGTTGATGCCCAAAATGCCGACGGGCTTGCCCTCGTCGTTGCGGATAAAGATCGTCGACGATTTGAGCAGCTTGCCATCGGTGGTTTTGGTGAGGTATGGCTCGCGGTCGTGCACGTCGGTGGTGCCCTCGTGCATGGACTCAAACACGATATGGCTGGGGCCGTCACCCAGTTTGCGCCCGCTGACGTGGCCGTTTTCGATCACTACGATGGAGTGGTCCACGTCCTCGGTTTCCAGATCGTGGACGACGACTTCGCAGTTGGGGCCAAATTGGAGCGCCAGACCGTGTGCAAGGCGCTTGTAGAACTCAATCTGTGCGGGGGTCATGGGTGCCTTCCTAAAAATTTGTTTGGGCTCACTGTGCCATAAACCACACTTGTTCGCAAATAACGAAAGCGTCGCTGCGTTATAAGACCGCCGACATCTCAGGCGCCTCTTGCGAGCACGGCGAGGTCAACGCCGCCCGTTGGTTCCAGGCCTAAAGCCGGGTTGAGGTAAACCATGTAAAGGGGGCACTTTGCCAACCGGCGGGGTGCCCCCCTTTTTGCATCGTGGGCGTGCGGGATAAGCGCTTTTAAGGCCAACGGCGGCGTCGCGCCCGTGCGTCTTGCCCTAAACGGTGAACCCGCCTCGCCGGTGCTGTTCCCTGCGAGTCTCTTTCCCGACCTTATGGGGCTTAAGGGCAAGGATGACGGATTGTCGCTGCTTAGCGGTCGAACCGCTTTTGCTCTGCTCAAACCGTAGCACAGGGATGTGCCCCGGGAATGCTTGTTTATGTTCGCGGCGCCGGCGATATCGCCACGGGTGTCGCTGCCCGTTTGGTGCGCGTCGGCGTGTCGGTCGTTATGGCCGATATCGCGGTCCCCACGTGCATCCGTCGCACAATCAGTTTTTGCGAGGCCATTCGCTTGGGCGAGGTCCAGGTCGAGGGCATTCGCGCCCGCTTGGCGCAGACGTCGGCCGAGGCGCTTGAGATTACCGAGGCGGGGATGTCACCGTGGTGGTGGACCCCCAGGCGCAGATGCTCGGCGAACTGAAGCCTGCGGCTGTGGTCGACGCGATTCTGGCCAAGCGCAACCTGGGTACCACGCGCGACATGGCGCCTGCCGTTATTGCCGTGGGACCGGGCTTCACCGCGCCGGTTGACTGCGACGCCGTGATCGAAACCATGCGCGGGCATTTCCTGGGCCGTGCCATTACCCAGGGCTCGCCCCAGCCCAACACGGGCGTGCCGGGCGTCATCGCCGGATATGGCAAAGAGCGCGTTATCCACAGCCCCGCCGTCGGCGTGTTTCGATCTGACCGCACCATCGGCGACATCGTGAGCGCCGGAGACGTGATTGGCTACGCGGGCGATACGCCCATGGTCACGCAGATTGACGGCTGCTTGCGCGGCCTTTTGGCCGACGGCGTTCAGGCGACCGAGGGCTTTAAGTGCGCCGACGTCGACCCGCGCGGCGATGCCAGCTATATCAACCATATTTCGGACAAGGCGACGTTGGTCGGCGGCGGCAAAATCGAGCTCTTTGCGCTGGACGAGGCTCGCGAGCTGCTGGCCGGGGGTAAATCGCGTCTGGTCCGCTACACCATGGGCGGCGAGAACTCCGATACCGGCATGATCTGCGGCGGAGCCATCTGCCTGTGCTAACTGCACCTGGACGCGACCCAGACGCCGTTGTTCCAGTCGGTTGCCGACGTCTTGGCGTATCGACGTATCGGCGACTTCGTCATCGACTTTGAACCGTTTATCGCGAGCGCGCTCGAGGGCGATGTGGCCGAGTGCCATGGCGAGGAATCGCGCCACACCATTGTGGGCTGCCCCAGGCTTTCGCTGGTGGAGGAGGGGAGTAAGGTCACCTACACCAACGCGGCCTCCGAGATTCCCGCGGCGCACATCGAGACGCTCTGCCCCGAGGGTCTGACCTACATCTTTGGCTGCGGGCACGTGGGCGCCGCGACGGCACGTGTGCTCACGGCGGCGGGCTTTGCCGTCGTGGCGTGCGATGACCGTCCCGGCACGTTGACGCCCGAATGGGTGCCCGGTGTCTACGATCGTCGCCTGGTCGACTACAAGAACCTGATCGAGCTGTGTCCCATCGGTCCGCGCGACCTGGTGGTCGTGGCAACAGCAGGCCACAAGTCCGATATCGATGTGGTGATTCAGGCCATGCGCGCCAAGCCTGCCTATCTGGGTTGCTTGGGTTCGCGCCGCAAGACGGCCTTTGTGCGGGCCCGCTTGGAGCAGGAGGGCTTTGCGCAGGACCAGATCGACGAGCTGCACCTGCCAATCGGTGTCGCCATCGAGGCCGAGGACCCCGAGGAGATCGCCATCTCCATCGCCGCCCAAATGATCCACCTGCGCCGCACCAAGCTCGTCCCCCGCAAGCGCTACTCGCATCCCAGGGGTAGCTAATTTGGGACGGGGCTTTTTTAGCTACCTTGTCGCAGGGTAGCTAAAAAAGCCCCGTCCCAAATTAGCTACCCTGGCACATGCGGGTCATATTTGTGCGGGGGAGTTGTGGAGTTGTGCAGGCAGACGAGGTTTTTCTGGAAATACGCACCCAATGCGCGTATAGTACCGATTGTTTTGTCGGCTCCTGCTGCGTCGAGTCCAAACCGCGAAATGCCATGAGCGGCGCGGATGCAGCCAGGAGGCACGAGGACAACCCATCGTGGCCACGCCCCGTGCTTAAAACCCCAAGAAGGAGTGAACAATGGCAGAAGAGAAGTATGTGCCGCGTCTGAAGACCAAGTACAACAATGAGGTCAAGCAGCAGCTTCAGGACAAGTTCCAGTACGAGAACGTCATGATGATCCCCAAGTTTGAGAAGATCGTCGTGAACATGGGTGTCGGCGAGGCCGCTACCGATTCCAAGGCCATCGACGGTGCCGTGCGCGACCTGCGCGCCATCACCGGCCAGCAGCCGATGATTACCCGTGCCCGCAAGTCCATCGCTACCTTCCGCCTGCGCGCTGGTATGCCGATCGGCTGCAAGGTTACCCTGCGTGGCGACCGTATGTGGGAGTTCTTCGATCGTCTGACCTCCGTCGCGATCCCCCGTATCCGCGACTTCCGCGGTATCTCCGCCAAGAGCTTTGACGGCCGTGGTAACTTCTCCATGGGCGTCACCGAGCAGCTCATCTTCCCCGAGATTGACTTCGACTCCGTCGATCACCAGCGTGGTATGGACATCACTTTCGTGACCACCGCCAACACCGATGAGGAGGCCAAGGCCCTTCTGGACGCCTTCGGTTTCCCGTTCAAGAAATAGGTTCACCTGCCCTATAAGCGCCGTTCCCACAAGGGGGCGGCGCTTGGGGCGAACAATACTCTATGTGAGGAGGATATAAGTGGCTAAGACATCGATGATCGTCAAGTGCAATCGCAAGCAGAAGTTCTCTACTCGTGAGTACACGCGCTGCCAGCGCTGCGGCCGTCCGCACTCTGTGTACCGCAAGTTCGGCCTGTGCCGTGTCTGCTTCCGCGAGCTTGCACTCAAGGGCGAGCTTCCCGGCGTTAAGAAGGCCAGCTGGTAAGTCACTACCAGCGTTTCAAGCATCAGTTTGGAACAGGGAAAACGCGCTAAAAAGGCTTTGCCGTTAAGGGCGGCGAAGAACCAAGAGCACGTGTTCATCAAGAACGAAGGAGAATCTGTATGAACCTTACAGACCCGATCGCAGATATGCTTACGCGCATCCGTAACGCTAACTCTGTGAACAAGGCCACGGTCTCCATGCCGAGCAGCAAGAAGCTCGTCGAGATCGCTCGTGTTCTGCACGAGGAGGGCTACATCGAGGGCTACGATGTCGAGGACACCGTTCCCCAGAAGACTCTGCACATCACGCTTAAGTATGGTCCCAAGAAGGCTAAGGTCATCAACGGCATCCGCCGCATTTCCAAGCCGGGCCTGCGTAAGTACACCGGCGTTGCCGACATGCCCCGCGTCCGCGGTGGCCTTGGTACCGCCATTATTTCCACCAGCCATGGCGTCATGACCGACCGCGATGCTCGCAAGCACAACGTCGGCGGCGAGATCATCGCTTACGTCTGGTAATTCGCTCGGTAGGTAGAAGGAAAGGAGATCACCGTGTCTCGTATCGGTAATAAGCCTGTCCAGATTCCCGCCGGAGTCGAAGTGGCAGTCAACGGCAACAACGTTGTCGTCAAGGGCCCCAAGGGCCAGCTCGAGCTCGATGTCTTTGAGAAGCTCGCTATCAACGTCGAGGACAACGTCCTCACCGTTTCCCGTCCCGACGACGAGCGTGAGACCCGTGCCCGCCACGGCCTCACCCGCGCCCTCATCCACAACATGGTTGTTGGCGTTTCCGAGGGCTTCGAGAAGAAGCTCGAGCTCGCCGGCGTCGGTTACCGCGTGCAGCAGAAGGGCAAGAACCTCGAGTTCTCCCTGGGCTTCTCGCACCCCGTGATCGTCGAGGCTCCCGAGGGCATCACCTTCGAGGTTCCCGACAACACCCACGTGAACGTCAAGGGTATCAACAAGCAGCAGGTCGGTCAGATCGCCGCTGAGATCCGCGGCCATCGTCCTCCCGAGCCTTACAAGGGCAAGGGTATCCACTACGTTGGCGAGCACATCCGCCGCAAGCTGGGTAAGGCCGCCAAGTAGTCGTAACCGACTCACTCGCATAAGACCAGCACCCCGTCAGGTGCTGGCAAGATCAACCTTTTTAGGAGTTTACGTATGAACAAGCATAAGGCGAAGCTGGAAGGCCTCAAGCGTCGTCAGCGTCGTGTTCGCGGCAAGGTCTCGGGTACCTCCGAGCGTCCGCGTCTTCGCGTGACCCGTACTAACGCCAACATCTATGCCCAGATCATCGACGACAGCAAGGGCTCCAGCCTGACGCTCGTCTCTGCCTCGACCCTCGAGGCCGAGTTCAAGGGCACCCACACCTCGAACAAGGAGGCTGCGGAGAAGGTCGGTCAGCTCGTTGGCAAGCGCGCCATCGAGGCCGGCATCACCAAGGTCGCCTTCGATCGCGGTGGCCGTATCTACCATGGCCGCGTCAAGGCCCTCGCCGACGGTGCTCGTGCCGCCGGTCTCGAGTTCTAGGAGGTATGTAGCACATGGCTCGTAATCAGAAGCAGCAGCGCGAGGCCTCCGAGTTCGAGGAGCGCGTCGTTTACATCAACCGCGTGTCGAAGACCGTCAAGGGCGGTCGTCGCATGAGCCTCGTCGCTCTCGTCGTCGTTGGCGACGGCAAGGGCAACGTCGGCGTTGGCATGGGCAAATCCGCTGAGGTGCCCCTGGCCATCTCCAAGGCGTCTCTCGATGCCAAGAAGAACATGTTCCACGTGCCGGTGACCGAGCAGGGCACCATCCCGCACGAGGTTCTCGGCCACTTTGGTGCCGGCCGCATCATCATCAAGCCCGCTGTCGAGGGTACCGGCGTTATCGCCGGCGGCGCTGTGCGTCCCCTCTTCGAGCTTGCTGGCATCAAGAACGTCCTGTCCAAGTCCCTCGGTACCGACAACGGCCTCAACATCATCAAGGCTGCCGTCGAGGGCCTCAAGGAGCTCTCCAGCCCTGAGGACGTCGCGGCTCGCCGTGGCCTGACGGTCTCCGAGATGTTCGTCGGTAAGGAGAACTAAGCATGGCTGACACCATCAAGATCAAGCAGGTCCGCAGCACCAACGGTTGCAAGCAGGACCAGGTCCGTACTGTCCGTGCCCTCGGTCTCCACAGGATCCGCGAGGTTCGCGAGATTGCTGACAACGAGTCCGTCCGCGGCATGATCTTCAAGGTCAAGCACCTTGTCGAGATTGTAGAGGAGTAGCAAATGCAGCTTCACGATCTTACTCCCGCGCCCGGTTCCACCAAGAACCGCAAGCGCGTCGGCCGTGGCAATTCTTCGGGTCACGGCACCACTTCTGGCCGCGGTCAGAAGGGCCAGGGTTCCCGCTCTGGCGGCACCAAGGGTGCCGGCTTCGAGGGTGGCCAGACTCCGCTGGCTATGCGCCTGCCCAAGCTTCCGGGCTTCCGCAACCCCCGTCGTATCGAGTACACCGCTGTTAACGTTGAGCGTCTCGAGCGTAAGTTCGAGGACGGCGCTGTGATCGACGGTGCCGCTCTTAAGGCCGCTCGCATCACTAAGAGCGAGTTCGAGCCCGTCAAGGTGCTCGGCAATGGTGAGCTCACCAAGAAGTTCACGGTCAAGGTCGACAAGGTCAGCGCTTCTGCGCAGGCCAAGATCGAGGCCGCTGGCGGAAAGGTCGAGCTGCCGTGCTAAATGGTCTTAAGAATGCTTTCCGCATCAAAGAATTGCGTGAAAAGATTCTTTTTACCATAGCTATGCTCGTCGTGTACCGTATTGGTGCGCACGTTCCTGTGCCCGGCATTCCCTTCCAGGGGATGCTGGGCCTTTTCTCGACCGATAACAATTCGGTCGCCGCAGGTGCTATGGCCCTCCTGAATCTTTTCTCTGGCGGCGCGTTGAGCTATGTGTCGGTGTTTTCGCTGGGCATCATGCCTTACATCACCAGCTCGATCATCCTCCAGATGCTCCAGGCCGTTGTGCCTTCCCTGCATGAGCTTGCCCGCGAGGGCGAGGTCGGTCAGACCAAGATTACGCAGTATTCGCGTTACCTCACCCTGGCTCTGGCAATCCTCAACTCCGTGGGCTACCTTTTCCTCTTTAAGAGCTTCGGCATCAGCTTTACTGGCGCCGGCGCTCCCGAGATCATCTTCGACCTCATGATCGTCGGCACGCTCACTGCGGGCGCCATGCTGATCATGTGGATTGGTGAGCTCATCACCCAGCGCGGTATCGGCAATGGCATGTCGCTGATCATCTTTGCGAACATCATGGCCGGCCTGCCGCAGGCGATCTTCTCCAGCACCGAGGGCAATGCCGGTGGCATCATCACCATGGTGATCATCTGCGCCATCATCTTGCTGGTTATCCCGCTGATTGTTTTCCTTGAGCGCGGCCAGCGCCGCATTCCGGTCTCCTACGCTAAGCGCGTTGTGGGTCGTCGCATGATGGGTGGCCAGACCACCTACCTGCCCATCAAGGTCAACACCGCGGGCGTCGTGCCGATCATCTTCGCTTCGGCGCTGCTGTACTTCCCGGCTCAGATTGCCGTGTTCTTCCCCGGCATCGGCTGGATTCAGGCAGCTGCCTCTGCGCTTTCGACCGGTTGGCTCAACTGGGTGCTTAATGTTGTCCTCATCGTGTTCTTCGCATACTTCTACACCTCCATGGTGTTCAACCCCGATGACACGGCCGACAACCTTAAGAAGCAGGGCGGCTTTATTCCGGGCGTGCGTCCGGGTAGAGCTACCGCGGCCTACATCAAGAACGCGCTCAACAAGATCACGCTTCCCAGCGCTGTCTTTTTGGCGCTCATCGCCATCGTGCCTTCGATCATCTTCTCTTTCACGGGTAACCAGCTGATCCAGGCATTTGGCGGCACGTCCATCCTCATCATGGTCGGCGTCGTGCTCGATACGGTCGATAAGCTCGAAGGCCAGATCAAGATGTATGATTACGATGGATTCTTTAAATAGGCTAGAGGAGGATTGCTCATGAACCTCGTATTGCTCGGAGCTCCGGGTGCCGGTAAGGGCACCGTCGCACAGGAGCTCGTCGCCGAGTTTGGCGTCGCTCACATTTCCACGGGCGACCTGCTGCGTGCTGCCGTCAAGGGTGGCACCGAGCTTGGTATTCAGGCTAAGAAGTACATGGACGCTGGCGAGCTCGTTCCCGACCAGCTCGTGATCGATCTTGTCAAGGAGCGCCTTGCCGCCGATGACGCCCAGCAGGGCTTCATCCTCGACGGCTTCCCGCGCAACACCGCCCAGGCCGTGACGCTCGATTCCGAGCTCTCCACCATGGGTCGCGAGATCGACTGCGCCCTTCTGGTCGATGTGGCCCCCGAGGTCATCATCGAGCGTCTGTCTTCGCGTCGTACCTGCCGCGCCTGCGGTTACACCGGCACGGCTTCCGATACCACCTGCCCCAAGTGCGGCGGCGAGATGTATCAGCGCGACGACGACAAGCCCGAGACCATCAAGAACCGTCTCGACGTCTACGAGAAGTCCACGAGCCCGCTCGTCGACTACTATAGTGGCCAAGGTCTGCTCAAGTCGGTCAACGGTGAGCAGGCTCGCGAGACCGTGTACGGGGATGTCAAAGAGGCTCTCGGTCTATGATCAAGATTAAGTCTGCAACGCAAATCGAGCAGATGAAAAAGGCAGGAGCGCTATCTAAGATGGCGCTCCGCCACGTTGGAGCCATGGTGCGCCCCGGCGTTTCGACTTTTGAGCTCGATCAGCTCGCGGAGCAGATTATCCGCATGCATGGCGGCACCCCTGCCTTTAAGGGATACGGCGGGTTCCCGGGGACTATTTGCGCATCGATCAACGATGCTGTGGTCCACGGTATTCCCAACCCCGACATGATCCTGCGCGATGGCGATATCATCTCCATCGATACGGGAGCCGTTGTCGACGGTTGGGTTGGCGATAACGCTTGGACGTTTTTCGTCGGCACCCCTACGCCTGAGGCCAAGGCCCTGTGCGAGGTTACGCGCGATTGCCTTAAGGCTGCCATCGAGCAGGCTGTTCCCGGTAACCATATCGGCGACGTCGGTTATGCCGTTCAGTCCCTCGCTGAGTCTCACGGTTACGGCGTGCTTCGCGACTATGTGGGCCATGGCATTGGCCGTGTGATGCACGAGGACCCCAACGTTCCTAACTATGGAAAGAAGGGGAGGGGCGTGCGCCTCCAGACCGGCATGGTCATTGCCATTGAGCCGATGGTTACGATGGGTTCCAACCATGTGAGCTCGGGCTCCGACGGTTGGATTGTTACGACCAACGATCACCTGCCCGCCGCGCACTACGAGAACACCGTCGCCATTACCAATGACGGTCCGGTGATTCTCACCACGGACGCGCAAGGTGCTTGGTGCTCCCTGCAGGGCGGAGAAATGTAAAAGTCGCCGCCCCCTGATGCCCAACCTCGCCTTTCAATTTCGAAGGCATGACCCCAAGGTCTATTCCTTCTCATTTCAAGGCGATCTTGGGCATCAGGGAACGGCTTTGTTTTACATTTCAAATGTAACAAGTTCCACGTAGTTGTGGAGCCATTACGAAGATATTACGATGCGTGCATACGTATTGTAGAATATTCAATCGCTGTCGTTTTCTAGAGAAAGATGATTGCTTGTGAAGAAGGAAGACGCAATTGAGCTCGAGGGTACGGTAAAGGAACCGCTGCCCAACGCCATGTTTAAGGTCGAGCTCGAGAACGGTCATTCGGTTCTGTGCAACATTTCTGGCAAGATCCGAATGAATTACATCCGTATTCTCCCCGGTGACAGGGTTGTCGTGGAGCTTTCCCCGTACGACCTGACCCGCGGCCGCATCACCTATCGCTACAAATAGCGGCACGCATACACGCACTCCATTTCCGACTGCAGGCTTAGCTCAACCTACGGTCGGATTGTGTGTGAAGACCAGCCATAGTTTTAAACGCCTGCGGCTGGGCGAGTAGATAGTAGGGAAGTAGTTTGAGCGCTACCGAAAGGAAGAACGATGAAGGTACGTCCTTCGGTCAAGAAGATGTGCGATAAGTGCAAAATCATTAGGCGCCATGGCAAGGTCCTCGTCATTTGCGAGAACCCCCGTCATAAGCAGCGTCAGGGTTAAGAGAGGAGACTACGTTGGCCCGTATTAATGGTGTCGACCTCCCGCGTGAGAAGCGCGTTGAGATCGGTTTGACCTACATTTACGGCATCGGCCGCACCACTGCGACGAAGATTTGCGTCGAGTGCAACGTTAACGTGGATACGCGCGTTAAGGACCTCACCGAAGATGAGGTTAACGCCATCCGTGATTATATCGACAAGAACCAGATCATGGTTGAGGGCGACCTCCGCCGTGAGCGCAACCAGAACGTCAAGCGCCTTATGGACATCGGCTGCAACCGCGGCCTTCGTCACCGCAAGGGCCTCCCGGTCCGCGGCCAGCGCACCCACACTAACGCTCGTACCCGCAAGGGCCCGAAGCGTCAGATCGGTGCTAAGAAGAAGAAATAAGGAGCGCTAGATAGATGGCTACTGCTAAGAAGAACGTTCGCGCTGCCCGTCTGAAGCGCGCGGACCGTAAGAACATTTCCGTGGGCCAGGCTCACATTCGTTCTACGTTCAACAACACGATCGTTTCGATCACCGATCCCCAGGGCAACGTCATTTCCTGGAAGTCGGCTGGCCAGGTGGGCTTCAAGGGCTCCCGTAAGTCCACGCCGTTCGCTGCCCAGATGGCTGCCGAGGCTGCTGCCAAGCAGGCCATGGAGCACGGTATGAAGAAGGTTTCCGTCTTCGTCAAGGGCCCCGGCTCCGGTCGTGAGACCGCCATCCGCTCCCTCCAGGCTGCTGGCCTCGAGGTCTCGAGCATCCAGGACAAGACCCCCATTCCGCACAACGGCTGCCGCCCCAAGAAGCGTCGCCGCGTGTAACTGAAAGGATCGTATCAATATGGCAATCGACAGGACTCCTGTTCTTAAGCGCTGCCGTCAGCTCGGGATCGATCCCGCTGAGCTCGGTTACAGCAGCAAGAAGGAATCTATCCGTCAGCCCAAGCGCCGTCGCAAGGAATCTGAGTACGGCATGCAGCTGCGCGAGAAGCAGAAGGTCAAGTTCATCTATGGCGTTCTGGAGAAGCAGTTCCACGGCTACTTCAACAAGGCCCGTAAGATGAACGGCGTCACCGGTGAGAACCTCATGATTATCCTTGAGTCTCGCCTCGACAACGTCGTCTTCCGTCTTGGCTTCGCCCGCACCCGCAAAGAGGCTCGTCAGTCCGTCCGTCACGGTCACTTCACCGTGAACGGCAAGCGCGTGGACATCCCGTCCTACCGCGTCAAGGCCGGCGACGTCGTCGCTGTCGGCGAGAAGTTCCGTGACCTCCTCCCCATCAAGGAGGCCCTGATTTCCTCCGAGCGCTTTGAGGTCCCTGGCTGGCTCGAGGTCGATATCGAGAAGCTGTCTGGTAACGTGCTCGCTCTGCCGACGCGTGAGCAGATCAGCGGTGATATCAACGAGCAGCTCATCGTCGAGCTCTACTCTAAGTAGTCCATCCGGGCTGCTGAGGCTGGAGGTAATACATGTCAGAATTCATTAGGCCTCAGGTTCAGGTCGAAGAGATCAACGAGACGTCTGCTCGTGTCTCCGTCGAGCCGCTCGAGCGTGGCTACGGCGATACGCTGGGTAACTCCCTTCGTCGCGTTCTTCTGTCCTCGCTCGAGGGTGCCGCCGTCGAGGCTATTCAGATCGATGGTGCGCAGCACGAGTTCATGACCATCCCTAACATGGTCG
Source organism: Collinsella sp. AF38-3AC (assembly GCF_003474365.1). Lineage (NCBI taxonomy): Bacteria > Bacillati > Actinomycetota > Coriobacteriia > Coriobacteriales > Coriobacteriaceae > Collinsella > Collinsella sp. AF38-3AC. The sequence goes on along the minus strand of NZ_QROM01000002.1, from coordinate 76,187 downwards.
AGGATGTCACCGACATCGTCCTGAATGTCAAGGGTCTTGTCTTCAGGGCTCTCGGCACGACCGACGAGGCGACCGCCACCATCTCGGTTGACGGCCCCTGCGAGGTCACCGGTGCGGACTTCTTTATTCCGTCCGAGTTTGAGCTGGTCAACCCCGAGCAGCACATTGCTACGCTCACCGAGGGTGGCCATCTCACCATGAGCATGCGCATCGGCTATGGCCGCGGCTATGTCTCTGGCGAGGCTAACCAGCGCGACAACGATCCCATCGGTGTGATCCACGTCGACTCGCTGTACTCGCCGGTTTCCCGTTGCGCCAAGCTCGTTGAGGCTTGCCGTGTCGGTCAGCACACCGACTACGACCGCCTTGTCCTCGAGATCGAGACCAACGGTTCCATCGCCCCGCGCGACGCCGTGGTCCAGGCTGCCAATATCATCAACCAGCATATGGCCGCCTTTATGAACCTTGCCGAGACCCCCGAGGTCGAGGAGGAGGCTTCGATCTTCGCTCCCGAGGTCACCAACGACAACGCCGAGCTGGACAAGCAGATTGAGGATCTGGACCTTTCCGTCCGTTCCTACAACTGCCTTAAGCGCGCCAGCATTCACTCGGTCCGTCAGCTCGTTGAGTTCTCGGAGAACGATCTACTCAACATCCGTAACTTCGGTGTTAAGTCGATCGAGGAAGTGAAGGACAAGCTTGAGTCCATGGGCCTGAGCCTGAAGGCTTAATGCTTCGCATATTTGAGGAGAAACTAGACCATGCGTCACAACGTTAAGAAGGGCCTGAAGCTCGGCACCGATGCGAGCCACACCAAGGCCATGAAGAAGAGCCTTGCTAAGGCCCTCTTCGAGAACGACCGCATCAAGACCACCGAGACCCGCGCTAAGGCGCTGCGTTCGGTCGTCGACCCGATCATCACTTGGGCCAAGAAGGGCGACCTGCACTCTCGTCGTCTGGCTATCGCCAAGCTCGGCGATAAGCAGCTCGTTGCCGAGATCTTCGACAAGGCTGCTCAGGGCATGTGGCAGGACCGCAACGGCGGTTACACCCGCATCATGAAGCTCGGTAACCGCAAGGGCGACAACGCTCCCATCGTTATCATGGAGCTCGTCACCGAGCCTTGCACGCCTAAGGCTAAGAAGGCTGCTCCGGCCCCCAAGAAGGCCGCTGCTCCCAAGAAGGTCGAGGCTGTCGAGGAGACCGCTGCCGAGGAGGCTCCTGCTGAGGAGACCGCTGAGTAGACATTCCGTCTGCATAGGCTATATTCGAGGGGTACGTTCGCGTACCCCTCTTTTTTTGTCGCGATACTGTTGCTTGTTTGTTGGGAGCGCCCATGACTGCGCCGTCTGATATCAATTCGATTCTCGAGCTTGACGCCACCCTTGTATTCCGCGTCGCCTATGACGGCTCGTCGTATAGCGGGTTTGCCGAGCAGCCGGGACAGACGACGGTTGCGGGTGAGCTGCGTCGAGCCATCGAGACGCTGCTTCGCCGCCCGATCGATCTGACATGCGCGGGGCGTACCGATGCCGGCGTGCATGCCGTGGCTCAGTACATCAGCGTGCCCGTAACGGACGCTGAGCTCGCGTGTACGCGCCGTAGGTGGCTGCGGGCTATGGATGCCCTGCTGCCCAAAGATATCGCCATAAACGAGGTCTACAAGGCCCGTAAAGGCTTTTCTGCACGTTTTGACGCGCGTTCCCGTACGTATACGTACCGTATTGCCGATCGAGATGCGCGCCCCGTGCTGTCCCGCGGTGCGGTGTGGTGGCATCGCTATCCCTTGGATGTTGAGGCAATGTCTGCTGCCTGCCCCGCGCTGCTGGGCGAGCAGGACTTTAAAAGCTTTTGCAAGGTTGCCTCGGCCGTTGGCAAGCCCACGCATCGCTGCGTGATGCGTGCCGAGTTTGGCCATGAGGTTGCGTTTGGCGAGGACATCCTGACGTTCACCATCGAGGGTAATGCGTTTCTGCATTCGATGGTCCGTACGATCGTGGGCACGCTTGTCGAGATTGGCATGCATCGCCATGAACCTGGGTGGATGCGTGAGGTCATCGATGCTTGCGACCGTACCGCTGCGGGCCCCACGGCTCCTGCCTGCGGCCTTACGTTTATGGGCGTGGATTACGATCCCGCCGAGCTTGTCGTGATCGACTAGGGGAGGGCTCGACGCGTCGTGCGTCGACACCTGTCATCTGTGGGCTGCGCGTGTGCAACATCTGTTCTTGGCGTGCAATACAACCGGTGTCTCATTGCTTTTATTGCCGGGGTGTACCATGAACGACAGTTTGATTCACTGCTGACGAGAGGACGGATAACTTGGTTCGACGTGGCTCGCATCCGCGACTTTCGGTGATCCTTGTGGTAGAAGGTTCGCCCAGCTATGCGATGCGTGCGCTCGAGAGTATCCAGAGCCAAGACCTCTATGATTTGCAGATTGTCGTTGTCTGCCGCGATGCTGCGCCCGGTGTGCGCCATTCGCTTCAAGTTGCTGCCGACAGGGACATCCATATTGATTTGATTGACGTCGAGGACGCTAAGCGCGGCGCTTGTCTTCGTGCCGGTTTTGATGCCTCGCGCGGCTCTCAAATCATCGCCATGAACGCCGATGAGTGGTTTGCTCCGCACGCCCTTTCCAAGATGGTCGATATCGCGTGCGATACTGCGGCAGACATAGTCTTCCCCACGGTGTCGCTCGACCGCTATGATGCACATCGAGAGCGCCATTCGCGCGTCTTGGATGCTACTCATATTTCCATTGATAGCAAATCATCGATGGTCGCCGGGCTGCCTCAGTTGATTTTAGGCGGCCTGGTTGCTCAAGTCTCTGGCGTGATGTACACCCGTCCGCTGTTTGAAGCATGCCTTTTGTGCGATAAGACGTTTCGCACTGTTGGGTTTATGGCGTGTGCGCTCTCGCAGGCACAGCGCGTCTCCGGATGCGGCGACGCTTGTTTCCACGCGGCGGCGCCTAAGCTTACAGATGCCTTTGATCCCACCATGTATGCCAAGGTATCCGATGACACCCGAGCGCTCGATGAGCTTGCGGACTCACTCTCGGAAGCAGATAGCGGTGGTTGGCTCATGCTGGCAAGCCAGAAGTTCTACTTTGCCGGACTGGTCGCCTGCATCGAGAATTTGTGTCTGAGCCCGCATGGGGTGTCATCAATTGAGCGCTCCGCCCGTATGCGTGATATGCTCGAGGCACCCCGAACTCGTCAGATGGTTGCGGCGCTTAAGGATGACCACCGCGGACTCGGTTTGTTGTTTGGGCCAATTGCAAGCGCGAAGCCTACGCGTTGCGTGATGTATACGCATTTGGCTGCTTTTCTTAACCGAACTGGTGCCAAAACTGCCTAGGGGCGATCATTTCGAAACAAACTTACATGGAATTGTTTCGAAATGCGTTCTTATACACAAAAGCTTTCAAATAGCGTTAAACTATTCAATTATTGATTGATTGTCTCCGCCATCTTTTGGAGTGAGGGTTTGTATGGCTAAAAAACGCAATGGGCGCCAGGATGCCATTAGAGATATTGTGCGCAATAAGGACGTCCGCACGCAGCGCGTGCTGGTCGATGAGCTCCGCGCTATGGGCTTTGATTGCACGCAGGCGACTGTCTCTCGCGATATTGCCGATATGGGGCTGCGTAAGCTCCCTGAGGGCATCTATGTTCTGGCAGAGGACCTGCACCTGCAGCGTATGGTTTCCGAGCTCGTAACGGGCGTTCTGCGCACCGATAATCTGGTTATGATCAAGGCTCAGCCTGGCACGGCTTCCGGCATCGCCGCCGCCGTTGATGCGGCAGAGTTGCCCGATGTGCTTGGCTCGCTTGCCGGCAACGATACGATTTTGGTTATTGCCCAGACGGCCGAGGACGGCGAGCGTCTCGAGGCGCTGATCAATAAGCTGAGCAATTCTCGCAAGTAGGCGTGCGGGTCGTGCGCTTGGCCCTGCGTGCGCTGACATAGTGGCTTGTAAGGGGTATCGACGTTGGTCGGTACCCCCTTTTTTTGTTTGCAGGCATAAAGACCGCCCACCAGGTCGCTTTAAACTAAAAGGCCCCGAGCGGTTTAATAAGCTGCTCGGGGGCCTTGTTGCTTATGGCCGGATGATTTCTAGCCGACCGTATCGTCAGGCGTGGGCGAGGGGTCGGGAGTGGGCGTGGGCGAGGGGTCGGGAGTGGGCGTAGGCGTAGGCGTGCCGCCATCGCCGCCGGTCGAACCACCAGTGGAGCCGCCCGTCGAGCCACCGGTCGTACCGGTGCCGCCGGTGGTGTCGCCGCCTGTGGTCTCGGTGGTCGTGGTCGTTGTGGTCGTCGTGGTGGTGGTTTCCTCTTCGTCCTTGTCTTCGTCCTCGTCGCTTTCCGTCTTCTTGGTGTTGTTGGTGCCGTAGAACTTCCAGACGTTATTGTTCTTGTACGTGGGGGCCGTTCCGGTCGGGAACTCCTCGCGCTCGGTTCCAGCCAAAACAGTGTTCATGAACTTCTTAAAGACGGGCAGGTTGGTGCTGTCGCCCAGCAGGTCCGTACCGTACTTTTGGATGGGAATCTCGCCTGCGGAATAACCGGTCCACAGGGCGCACGCCAGTTGCGGCGTGTAGCCGCAGAACCACAGGTTGGTGGTGTTGTCAGTGGTACCCGTCTTGCCGGCATAGGGCTGGTTGACGCTCAGCGCGCCGGCGGCACCCGTGCCACTGCCCTGCATGACGCCGGATAGAACGTCGGTAACCGCGGCAGCCTCGCCTTCGGTGAGCACCTGCGTGGGATTGTCGGTGTGCTGGTACAGCACCGAGCCGGTACGCGAGTCGATCTCGGTGATGGCGATCGGCTGGCGATAATGGCCGCCGTTGGCAAAAGTGGCGTAGGCCGATGCCATCTCGAGCGGCGAGATGGACCCGGTGCCGAGCGTCATGACGGGAACGTCCTCGATATTGTCCTTGGCGGGATCGATGCCGAGCTTTTTGACGAGCGACATGATCTTGTTGTTGCCGATGGCTTCTGCCACCTGAATGTAGCCGGTGTTGGATGAGTACGCCGTTGCCTGCTTAAGCGTGATGTTGCCATAGCTCTGGTTGGCATAGTTTTGCACCTTGGTCGTAGTGCCCTTGGCTGTAAGAGGCGAGTTGCAGTTGAGGGTGACGTTGGGGTTCATACCGTTTTGGATGGCAGTTGCCAGCGTAAAGGCCTTAAACGTGGAGCCTACGGGGCGCTTTGCCGTAGCGTGGTTCACGTGATTCTCGTCGGCGTTGTAGTCGTAGCCGCCCACCATGCACTTGATGTAGCCGGTCTTGGGGTCTACGACGACCATGCCCATGTCCAGGCCGTCGAGCGAAAGCGTGTCGAGCTGCGAGCGCACAGCCTCCTCGGCCACCTGTTGCATGGTGGGGTCGATGGTGGTCTTGACGGTCAGGCCGCCCTTAAAGAGCACGTCGGTCGAGAACTCCTGCTCCAGCAGCTGCTTAACATAGGCGACAAAGTAGGGCTGCGAGTATATGTCGACGCCGCTGCCCGAAATCTCGGTCACGTTGAGGGTGATGGGCTCGGCCTGTGCGGCATCGTGCTCCTCCTGCGTGATGTGGCCCAGGCGCAACATGTTGTCAAGGACCTTGTTGCGACGGGACAGCGCCAGGTCGGGGTTGACCGTGGGGTCGTACTGCGAGGGCGAGTTGGGAAGGCCGATGAGCAGCGCGGCCTCGCTGAGGGTGAGGTCGGCGGCGCTCTTGGACAGATAGGTCTCGGCTGCGGCCTCGATGCCGTAGGCGCCGTGGCCGTAATAGATGGTGTTGAGGTACATCATGAGGATCTCGTCTTTGGAGTACATGTCCTCCATCTTGACGGCGATGTAGGCCTCGCGCACCTTACGCTCGATGGTCGAGTCGAACTGCTCCTCCTGCAGGATGGTGTTGCGCACCAGCTGCTGGGTGATAGTCGAGGCGCCTTCGTGCCCGCCGCCGAGGGTTGCCACCGCAGCACGCGCGATACCCCACAGGTCGATACCGCCGTGCTCGTAGAAGCGCTCGTCCTCGACGTCAACGGTGCCCTGCAGCACGTAGGGGGAGACCTCGTCCTTGGTGATGGACTTGCGGTTTTGCGTGTAGAAGCTCGCGATCTTGTTGCCGTTGCAGTCGACGATCTCGGTGGGCTCGCTCACCAGATACGCGTTGGCGTCGGTGTAGTCGGGCAGATCGGACAGCCAGCGGTTGACGTTGCCGACCATGCCGATGCCAAATGCCACGCCCGCGATAAGCAGAAAGCCCAAAAACGAGAGCAGGATTATGGGCAGGGCATGCGTCTTTGAACGGCTGCGTCCCTGTCGTTGGCGAGGACCCATATATTGACCTCCAGGTATGTCGTGCCGGACGGTGGATGTGCCGTCGGGGCAGGATGGACATAAGTTATTACACGATAAACCAAACGGGGCGCGCGAGGCCTCGTGTATGCTGGAAGACGGCATTTTTCAGAGTGAATGCATACCTTGGTAAGGAGTTTGCCGATGGCGATTCGGACGATGGGGCCGTGCGGACAATACGAGACTGGATTGGATGGTGCCGGTGCGGCGCTGCCCGAGCTGCTGGCGCCGGCGGGCGGACTCGACCAGATGCTTGCGGCCATCGCCGCGGGCGCCGATGCCATCTATGCGGGGTTGGGCGACTTTAACGCCCGTGTGAGCGCCCATGGCTTTACGGATGACGAGTTTGCGCGCGGTTGTGCCGTGGCGCATGCCCATGGCGTGCGTGTGTACGTGACGCTCAACGTGTTCGTGTTTGACGATGAGTTGTCCGACGCGGTGGCGTTGGGAGCTCATGCACTGGAGCTGGGCGCCGATGCCCTGATTGTTGCCGATGCCGGATTGGCGTGCGCGCTGCGTGCGGCGATTCCCGGCGTCGAGATTCACCTGTCTACGCAGGCGGGCGTTCATAGCGAAGGCGCCGTGCGGCTTGCCGCCGATGAGCTGGGGGTCGAGCGCGTGACGACGGCACGCGAGCTGACGGTCGACGAGATTGCCTCCTTGTGCGGTACGGGCGTGCCTATCGAGGTGTTCTGCCACGGGGCCATCTGCATTGGCTACTCGGGTGCTTGTGAGTTCTCAGCCCTGAGGCGCGGGCGCTCGGCGATGCGCGGGGACTGCACACAGCCGTGCCGCCTGGCGTACGACCTAGTGGACGAGGCGGGGGAGAGCGTCGTCGCCGTTGAGGGGGACCGTCTGCTGTGCCCGCGTGATTACCTGGGCATTGCGCACCTGCCCGAGCTTGTTGCCGCCGGCGTGGCGTCGCTCAAGATCGAGGGTCGCATGAAGAATCCCGACTATGTCTTTAACGTGGTGAGGGCGTGGCGTCACGCGCTCGATATGCTGCGCGACGGCACGTGGGATGCCAATGCGGTGCCGGCGCTCGAACGCGAGCTGGGAAGGTCGTTTAACCGTGGGTTTACCGATGCGTACCTGCGAGGGCGTTCGGGCGCCGAGCTTATGAGCTTTGAGCGTGCAATCAACCAGGGCGTGCGCGTGGGGCGCTTGGTCGCTGTGGGCCACGAAGAGGTGGCCGTTGAGCTCGACGCCGCCGTGGCGGCGGGTGACACGCTCGAGATTCGGTTCTATCCGGGTGTCGACGCGCGTCCCGATGTGCCCAAGCGCTGGCCGCAGGTGCCCTGCCCGGTGAGTGCCGCGGCGGGGGAACGCGTTGTCGTGCATTGCAAGCGTAAGGTGGACACGGGCTGCGAGGTGTACCTGATTCGCAGCGCCGGCGTGTTGGATCAGACGGCGGCGGTGTTGGAGCGCATGCGGGCCGAGGCAGATGCGATTGCGCCCGTTGCGCGTGCCGTTGAGGTACTACCCTTTGAGGACGTTGCGGTGGATGGCGGTGCGTCGACGGAGTTGGTGGAGTGCGCGATTCCCGCTCGCATGGTTTTTGCTTGGCAGCTGATGGATGCCGACCCGCGCGGAGAACTCGATTTGTCCGACGCCGTTGTGGTGCTCGACGAGGTGTGCCGCACGGGTGACGCTGACCGGACCCGCTCACTGATGCAGCGTGCCGGGCGCGTCGTCTGCCGCAACCTGGGGCAGGTGGTGATCGCTCGCGAGCTGGGCGTGACGTTTGACGTGGCGGCGCCGGTGTTCTGTGCGAACCGGACTACGCTTGCCTGGCTACGTGGGCTCGGCGCGGGTCGGGTGTACTTGCCGGCCGAGTTGCTCGGCAATGATGCGGAGCGTATTGCCGAACTGACGGCCGAACTTGGTGTTCTGGGCCCCGTCGATGCCGACCACACCGAGCTCATGGTGTGCGAGCACTGCCTGCTGACCGCCGAGGGGGCTTGCGCCACCGATGCGGCGCAAGCCGGGGCATGTTGTCACGATTGCATGCGTCGTCGGCAGGCGCGCTATCTGGTTGAGCGGGATGGCACGCGTTTGCCAGTTGCCATCGATGCACGCGGCAGGACGAGGATTTTCCTGACATAGGTGCCGCGTCGCGCCGTTTTGGTTATCATAAGTGAGTTTATGAACTTCCAGCACCGCCGTATCCGGTGAGGGTGCTATAGCAAAAGGAGGATACCCAATGCTGTCTGTTGACGAGCAAATGCGTATCATCACCTCGGGCGCTGCGAAGATCGTCCCCGAGGCCGACCTTCGCAAGAAGCTTGAGAAGGGCGAGCCCCTCAACATCAAGCTCGGCGTCGACCCCACCAGCCCCGATCTGCACCTGGGCCATGCCGTGCCGCTGCGCAAGATGCGCCAGTTCCAGGACCTGGGCCACAACGTCACCCTTATCATCGGCAACGGCACCGCGCTGATCGGCGACCCCTCGGGCAAGAACTCCACGCGTCCGCAGCTTTCGCAGGAGCAGATCGAGGCCAACGCCGAGACCTATGTGAGCCAGGCCATGAAGATCCTGGACCCCGAGAAGACCACCATCGTGCACAACGGCGATTGGATCCTTTCGATGGATCTGGCCGGCCTGCTGCAGGTGTGCTCCAAGTTTACCGTCGCCCGCATCCTTGAGCGCGACGACTTTACCAAGCGCTACCAGTCCCAGACGCCGATCGCCCTGCACGAGTTCCTGTACCCCGTGATGCAGGCCTTCGACTCCGTTCAGATTAAGGCCGACGTGGAGATGGGCGGCACCGACCAGCTCTTTAACCTGCTCGCCGGCCGCGAGCTTATGGAGAAGATGGGCATGGAGCCGCAGATCGCGCTTACCATGCCGCTGCTCGAGGGCACCGACGGCGTGCGCAAGATGTCCAAGTCCTATGGCAACTACATCGGCCTGACCGATGCTCCCAAGGATATGTTCGGCAAGACCATGTCCATCCCCGACGAGATGATTGGCAAGTACTATCGTCTGGCCAGTTCGCTCACCCCGGCCGAGGTCGACAAGATCGATGCTGCTCTGGCCGATGGCTCTGCCGACCCCTACGAGCTCAAGCGCGCTCTTGGCCGCGACCTGTGCGACACCTACCACGGCGCCGGTGCCGGCGACGAGGCTCAGGCCGAGTTCGACCGCGTGTTCAAGGAGGGGCAGCTTGCCGACTTCCCCGAGAAGCACGTTGAGCTGACCGTCAACGACGAGGGCCAGATCTACCTCGCTGGCCTGCTCAAGGACCTGGGCCTTTCGGCCAGCGCCGGCCAGGCCCGCCGCGATATCGACGGCGGCGGCGTCAAGATCAACGGCGAGGCCGTGGCTCCCAAGAGCTACAACATCGACCCCAGCGCCCTCAAGCTGGGCGACACCCTCTCCGTAGGCAAGCGCAAAGGATTTAAGTTGGTCTAACGAGTAAGTTAACCTCACAGAATGAGAGTGGATAATCTTCCGTTTTTGGCCTGTTTGTGGGCTCAAAGTGGGAGATTATCCACTCTCGTCATTTGCAGGGGGGTGTATTGCTGTCCCATCGTTTGGGCATACAATGGCTATTGGTTTGCTGCGGTGAAGGTCTGTCCGCCCTGCAGCTTTTTTCTACGGTTAAAGGAGTATGTATGTCCGTTGAGGTCATGAGGTCTGTGATCGACGCTGCCGAGGGTCGCGTGCCCGTCGACACGCTGTTTACCAATGCGCAGATTGTCGACGTATATGGCCAGCGCGTGGCACCCGGTAGCGTTGCCGTCAAGGATGGCGTAATCGTCGGCGTGCTCTACGACGGTCGCGACGATGCCGCCGGCACCTACGAGGCGACCGAGGTTATCGACTGCCAGGGCCGCTATCTTGCTCCCGGCTTTATTGACGGGCACCTGCATATCGAGTCTTCGAACATCCGTCCCGCCGAGTATGCTCGCATGGCCGCGACGCGCGGTACTACCACCGCCATTGTCGACAGCCACGAGATTGCCAATGTTGCCGGTCTCGACGGCTTGCGCTTTATGATCGAGGATGGTCGCCGCGCACCCATCTCCATCAAGTACATGATGCCTTCGTGCGTGCCCGCGCTGCCCGATGAGCAGGCCGGTGCCGTTATTTCGGCCGCCGATATGCAGGCGTTTTTTGCCGAGCATCCGGGTGATGTCTTTGGCCTGGGCGAGATGATGAACCTGCCGGGCGTCTTTATGGCCGATCCCGAGACCTGTGCTCGTATCGACGCTGCCAACCAGACGCCGTCCAAGCAGGTCGACGGTCACGCCCCGCTCGTTGCCGGCAAGGATCTCAACGCCTATGCCGCGGCAGGCATCATTGCCGACCACGAGTCGACGATTCCCGAGGAGGCGCTCGACAAGCTGTCCCGCGGCATGTATGTGATGCTGCGTGAGGGCACGTGCAGCCACGACCTGGCTAATTTGTCCCCGATGCTGCTGGAGAACCCTGCCCGCGCCCGCCGCTGCTGCTTTGCGACCGACGACCGCGCTCCCTCCGATGCTCTTTCGACCGGCATGATCGACAATGCCTGCCGCGTGGCCATCGAGGCCGGCATCGACCCGGTGGTCGCTATCTCCATGGCGTCCCTTTCCACGGCTGAGGCATTTGGCCTGGACCACGGCTGTCGTGACCCGCATGAGCTCCGCGGCGCGATCGCCCCGGGCAAGCGCGCCGACCTGCTGGTGCTCAACGACCTGACGTTTGTCGCGGCTCCGCATCTCGTGTATGCCGCCGGTGCGCTCGTGGCACAGGACGGCGCCTTTGTGGGCGAGATTGCACCCGAGATGGCCGAGGTTGCGGCCCTTGCCGATGAGCTGCGCGCCTCCGTTAAGCTGCCGAAGCTTTCGCTTGACGTGTTCGATTATGCCTTTAAGCCGGGCGAGGCGGTTATTGATGTGATCCCGGGCATGGCTATCACGGGCATGGTTCGTCCCGAGACTGACGAGGGCCTGCGCCGCATTATGCTGATCGAACGTCACGGCCGCGGCGTGTCGCTGCAAGCCGAGGGCGCCGACGGTGATGGTCCTGCGGGCCTGGGTCTTGTTGGCAAGCACATCGGTCGCGGCTGGGTGCGCGGCTTTACCATCACGGGCGGCGCTATCGCCTCGACGATCGGCCACGACTCGCATAACGTGTGCGTGGTGGGCGACAACGCGACCGATATGATGGCTGCCGTCGAGGCTGTTGGCCAGGGCGGCCACGTGCTGGTGCGCAACGGCGAGGTCGTGGCGCGCATTCCTCTGGCGCTCGGCGGCCTGATGAGCGAGGGCACGGCCGAGGATGTCGCCGCGCAGCACGACGACTTTATGGTCAAGGCACGCGCCATGGGTATTGAGCCGCCGCTCGACCCCATCATGGGCATCATCTTCCTGCCCCTGCCGGTCATCCCGACGCTCCGCATCCGCCCCGAGGGCATGTTCGACGTTACAACCTTCACCTACGCCGACTAGTCATTGGGGACGTTCTTAAACGACTAGTCGTCGGGGACACTCTTTGGCGTGTCGCCTGACGCCGCGACCGTGAGACCTCTGGCACGCGTGAGCTATTTGCCGGGTCTATGTAACGTTTATGACTGCGGCGTCTTATATTTGAGCTCCCTTTGGGTACGTTGGAATCGGATACACGTTCGATTCCAACAAGCCCGAAGGGAGCTTTTCTATGTTTAAACTGATTGCATCCGATATGGACGGCACGCTGCTTGACGAAAACGGCCAGGTGCCTCCCGAGACCTACGAACTAATTTTGGCGCTGCGCGAGCGTGGCGTGCATTTTGCCGTATCGTCAGGCCGCCGCTACGATCGCCTGTGCGAGTTCTTTGCGCCCGTTCGCGACAAGATGGACTTTGTCGCAGCTAACGGTGCCCAGGTCTACGCCGACGGCAAAATGGTAGACCGCGAGGTGTATTCGCACCTGGCGATTCGAAAACTCGCCCAGGCCGTCAGGACGTTTCCCAATTTGCATCTTGCGCTCTTTGACCGAGCCAAGTCCTTTTTGCTCGATGACGAGAGCAAGTTCGTGCGCGAGGTCGATAAGGACCTTCCCAATGCCGAGCGCATTTGGGAGCTGCCCGATCCCAGCGTAAATATCATCAAAGCGAGTATCTTTTGCGATGACGGTGCTGTTATGGACAGCGCTTACGTACTACAGCGCGAACTCGGTCAGCTCTTTACTTTTGCGCCTTCGGGCAACGCGTGGATCGACGCCATGCAGCCCGGCGTATCGAAGGCTTCGGGTATTGCGCAGCTCGCGGAGCATTATGACATTGGGCGCGATGAGGTTATGGCGTTTGGCGACTCGATGAACGACTACGAGATTATTCGCTTTGTCGGCACGGGTTGCGCGATGGAAAACGCGCGCCCCGCGCTCAAGGCGGTGGCCGATCGCATGGTGGGTCGTAACCGCGACCACGCCGTCCAGCAAGAACTCCGCCGTGTTCTGGAGAGCCTTGCTTAATCCGGCAGATGGGGACGTTCCTTTTCTGCCGGGTTGCTGCTGCTAGGCGAGGGCGTCCATGATGGTGCGGGCGACGCCGTCGTGGTCGTTGTCGTATTCGGTGATGGCGTCGGAGGCCTCGCGGTCCTCGGGCTCGGCGTTGATCATGGCCGTGCCGTGGCCCGCTGCCTGCAGCATGGGGATGTCGTTGATGTTGTCGCCGAACGCCCAGGCGTCGGCGAGACGCTCGCCCAAGTGCTCGCATAGCCACGTGAGGGCCGTTCCCTTGGTGGCGCCCTCGCCCATGACCTCGATATTCATGGCGTACGAACGCGTGACCTCGATGCCTTCGAGCGTGTCGAGCGCCGCCGCGATGGTGTCGCGATCGGCCGGGTCGTGCCAGTACATGGCGATGCGTTCGAGCGTTTCGACCTCGTCGATCTTGCTGTCGACATCCAGGTCGATCGGTGTTCGTGTGCGCTTGAGCGAAGCCGCGATGTGGGGGTCGCCGCCGCAGAATTCGTCCAGGCGCGTGTAGAGCGAGCGGGGGAGGAAGCACTGCCCGTCCGCGAAGATATCGAAGGTGACGTCATGGCCGGCGGCAATGCTATGGACGCGGTGGGCGATGGTGCGGTCGAGTGGTCGGCTCAAAATGCGCGTAGCACGTGAGGCATCGGTGGGCGTATCGTTGTCGAGCTGCCAGACGCTGGCACCATTGGCGCAGACCGCGTAGTGCACGGCGGGATGGGCGAGGATGGGCTCAAAGACGCCTGACAGTGGACGTCCCGTGCAGGGCACAAACTCAATGCCGCGGCGCGCAAGCTCGTCGAGCATCGCCCAGGTGGCGTCGCTCATCTGCTTATCACTCGTCAGCAGCGTTCCGTCCATATCGGAAAACACAATCATTTGATGCAGCCCTTTCTGCTGGCATAAAAAGCGTGGCCGAGGGCGGCGATGCCCTGGCCACGCTCGAGTTCTATAACGGTCCGCGTCCTAGCGGTCGGCGAGTGGCTTGTACTCCAGCGGCTCGATCACCGGACGATAGGCCGGGCGAATAATACGGTGCGCGCAGAAGAGCTCTTCCATGCGGTGCGCCGACCAGCCTGCCATGCGGGCGACGGCGAACAGCGGCGTAAAGAGCGTCTCGGGCACGCCGAGCATCTTGTAGATAAAGCCCGTGTACAGGTCGATGTTGGCGCAGATGGGCTTGGTCATACCGTGGTCGCGCATGACCTGGGGTGCCAGGCGCTCGATGCGCTCGATGAGTGCGAACTCTTCGCCCAAGTCCTTCTTGGCGGCAAGTGCGCGCGCGTAACGGCGGCATACCTCGGCGCGCGGGTCGCTGAGCGTATAGACGGCGTGGCCCATGCCGTAGACGAGGCCCGTGCCGTCGAAGGCCTGCTTGTCGAGGATCTTGCCCAGGTAGGCCGCGACCTCGTCCTCGTCCTCCCAGTTGGAGACATGCGCGCGGATGTCCTCGTGCATAGACACGACCTTGGCATTGGCACCGCCGTGGCGCGGGCCCTTGAGCGATCCGATAGCCGCGGCGTAGGCGGAATACGGGTCAGTGGCCGAAGACGACAGCACGCGGCAGGCGAAGGTGGAGTTGTTGCCGCCGCCGTGCTCGGCATGCAGCATGAGCATAACGTCGAGCAGCATCGCCTCATCGCGGGTGAACGCCATGCCGCCGCGCAGGACCTGCAGGATGGTCTCGGCGGTGGAAAGGCCGGGCGTGGGGTGTGGCACGTGAACCTCGGAGCCGCGAAGCTTGGCGACCGAGGCCATGTGTGCGAAGGCGGCGATGCGCGGGAGACGTGCAAGCATGGAAATGGCGACGTCGATTTCGTGCTCGGGCGTGATCACGTCTGGTTCGGCATCGAAGGCGTAGAGCAACAGTACGGCGCGCTGGAGCACGTTCATGATGCTCGAAGACACCGTGGTCATAGGGAACTCTTTAACGTACTCGTCACTCAGATGTCTAAAGGCGCCCAGGCGCTCGCAAAAGCCGTCGAGCTCTTCCTTGTTGGGCAGCGAACCCGTGATAAGCAGATAGGCGACTTCCTCGTAGCCGTAGCGATTCTCGGCCTGGGCATTGTTGACCAGATCCTCGATGCTGTAGCCGCGAAGCGTGAGCTTGCCCTGATCGGGCACGACCTTTCCGTCGACCTTGTTGTAGCCGTGCACATCCGAGATACGAGTGAGGCCCGCGACCACGCCCGAGCCGTCGGCATTGCGCAGGCCGCGCTTGACATTGTGCTCGACAAACAGGCCCTCGTCATAAGGGTCGGTCGGCAGGCCGTGGTAGAGGTTTTCGCTCTCAGGCGAAATCTGGCGGCTTGCTTCGTAATCCAGAACCAGGCGGCTCAAGTGGTCATCGAAGCGGTAATAGATTTTCTTGGCGTCGTAGGCCATGCGCGCTCCTCTCCGGGCCGCATCGGGGTGACTTGCATGGGCATGCGCGCGTCAGGCTATCCCCAGCGGCTTGTTCGCTACAGGCGGTACATAAAGTTAAAGACGTCCTCGCGCTGGATGGACACATTGACGCCCGAAAGCTCGCCGGCCTCGGCCAGGGCCTTCTGCAGCTCGGCAAAGTCGAGCTTGGACTCGGCGGTGTCGGCCAGCATGGTCATGGTGAAGATGTCCTCGATAATGGACTGCGTGATGTCGCGGATGTCGACGTTGGCCTCGCCCAGAACGCGGGTGACGCCGGCGACGATGCCGGGGCGGTTCTTGCCAAGGACGGTGATGACGATACGGGAGGACGAGATCTCGGCCATGGGAAACCCTTTCGCGTGATTGCGGCGCGCGCGGGGCGCTCCGCTACGGTACAGTGTTCATCATTGTACCTGTCTGGCGCCAAAAGGGGTGCGCTTACAGCGGCGTTACACGTCTGCAACATGAGCGTGAGGGGGCAGGCCGCATGGGGAAGAGCCGTCTGGCGCGCGTCCAGCTCGTGTTGGGTTGATTTCCGAACTCAGCCGAACACATCGAGCGGATAGGCCGTTCCCGCAGTCAGCCGAACGCCTCCGACCGCTGATTCCAAACTGAAAACGGGGGGCATCCCCCACTATTCGGTGGGGGATACCGCTCCGCGGCGCATGCCGCGGGCGGCGCCCCTATCGGGCCACCGTGACCTCAGTTGGGATGGGCCCAGCACCGCGGCGTACTCGGTGGGGTAGAGCCGACTGATCGTCTTCACGTCGCGTATGACGATATTTCGGTCGTCCGGCTCGGTGACGCCGTAGCCGAACGCCTGGAGCGTCTCGATGGACTCCTGGATTCTCTGCTGGAACATGGGTCCCGGATCGACCCTCGGCCCGAGGTACCCGCGCCAGAGGCACGGCGAGACACGCAGCATGTTATGGATTTTGGAGATTGGCTCGATGTCGGCGTAGACGTTGAGCGTCGCCATGGCGTCCTTGTGCCCGAGGATCGATTGGAGCGCCTTGATATCGCCGCCCTGGCGGATCCACTGCGTGGCGAACGTGTGGCGCAGGCCGTGGAACGTGATCAGCTCGTCGTTGGTGCCCATGAGGCCGTTGGTCTCCGAGAACGTCTTGAACGCCCTGCGGATATAGCTCGCCGTCGCGAAGGCCGCGCCCGGCTCCGACAGGATGTAGCAGTTCCCGATCTCGACCGCCCCGGTAAGGTTGCGCGAGCGCAGCTTCCCGCGGTCGATCTCGTGGATCTCCTTCAGGAAGGGGAGCAGGCCGACCGGGTCGATGGGGATGCCCCTGGCGTCATGGGTCTTGGTGTCCTTGATGAACGAACCCATCCCCTTCGCGTACGCCACCGAGTGCCTGATCGAGATCAGGCCCGTCTCGAAATCCACATCGCACCACCGAAGGCCGCAGACCTCGCCGATTCGCATCCCCGTGTGCAGGGCGAGTACGACCGCCCCCTAATCCTCGGCGGACCAATCGAGTCCGAACTCCTTTCGGGCATCCTCTTCGCTCATGACTTCGAGAAGGTCTCCGGGTTGGCAACGAAGGGCGAGGCATAGCTGCTCGAGTGTGTTGAAGCGAATGCCGCGAATATGCCCTTTTTTTATACGGGACAGGTTCACGGGCGTGGTTCCAATCCTTTCGGCAAGTTCGTTCGAGGAAATCTTTCGCTCGGCCATGATCTTGTCGAGGCGAACAATTACGGGCATGGCGTTTCCTTACGCAATCTCGTCGGAGTCGAGGTACAGCTCTCGGGCGTACAAGAAGAGCTGGGAAAGCATGAGCAAGACGATGCCGAGAACCAGAGAGGTCCAGTCGAATGATGAAGCGATCTCTTGGGCGCCGACGGCCCCCTCGCCGCCAAACATCGAAACGGAGGTTTCGAGTGAGCCGGCGTAGAAGCTGGTGGCAGCTTGAACAACGAAGAGAATGCCGAGCACCTTCAAGCATGTCGCAGACCCTTTCTTGAAGGGGTCTCCGCTCTTGATCGTCCACACGAGAACGGCGCTGAGGATGGTCGTGGCGATACCGATGACGGCAGGGGCCAATGTCGAGATCGCAAGGGCTGGATACGCGGGGGAGTCTGCAATTACAGGGTTGTCGAGCACTTCGATTGCTGGCTTTAAGGAGAACGCCACTTGTGCGATGGCGGTGACGCAAAGGGCCGCAGAGGCTATCGCACATGCGATGCGGAAGGAATGAAGCCGGGGAGTGCGATTGTCGTAACTCATAATAACCTCCGAAGAATTTAAAAACCTCAGGTTACTTTTTAACAGTTTATGTTAAATTGATTTTGCCGGCAAGTAATCACAGCATGCTGCAACCGAAACCCCTCTAGATTGGAGAGGATTATGTTCAGTACTGTTAAGTCGTGTAAGCTCTTGGTTTTCCTCGGCCTCGCTCTTTGTCTGTTGCTGCCGGGAGCCCCCGCTTTTGCGGATACCCCGATGCCTCCTTCCCAGGAGAGCAGCCAGTGTGCCCTCGTTGAGCCCCTCGGGTATACGGACGACGTCGTCGATACCTACTGGAGCTACAGCTGTCCTCGCGGCGTGAGCGGGCACAGCATCTCGATGTTCAACATCTCTTACAAGACGATCTCCTACCGAAATGGCTATCGCCGATCCGCGCATCATAGGGAATCCCGCCTCGCTGCAATGTGTTCCTGTGGTGTTCTTGGCACAACTGATAAATGGCAATTTGTCTATAGCACCTACTAGATGCGAGGAGGGGCCGAGCATTTTGTTCGGCCCCTCTGTTCCGACTGGATGAGGTTAAGGTTGGCGATGAATATGCTCAAAATCTCGAAGGCAATCTTTAGGTCGCTCCTCTCCTCCAGGTCGCTCTGTGTTGCCGTTGTTGCGTTGATGGTTCTTTGTGCTCTGCCCGTCTTCAGGAGCGCGGCTGGCATCGACGGACGGGTTGAATACCTCGAGTCGGGAATAACCCGTGTTGAGCAGGAATTGTCAGCATCCTATGCGGATGCGCTTGTGAATGCGGGGGAGGAGGGCGTCTATACCTCTTCATCAAGCATGCCCGCGCTTCTGTACCCTCTTGCCGCGGGGCGTCTTGTCTTGGCGCCGCTCTCTCCTCTGCTTCCGTTTCTGCAGGTATCGGATGGAGCGTACTCCTTTTATGACGGATCGAAGGAGTACTTGCTATGGGCCGCAACGGCCGTTGCCGTCTCGTTCCTTGCCGCGCGTCTTAACAAACGTGAAAAACTCATCATCCAGGCACCGATGGGTGAGCTGGGCAGGCTTGTTGCATCGAGCGTATGGGCGAGTGTTTTTGCGATGCTTGCCGTCTTCGCCGTCAATCTTCCAGGGATAATCGCCGCACTTGTGAAGAATGGCCCGGGCTCGCTGTTCTATCCGATAGGCTACGTTCAATATGCGACTCCGGTTATCAAACCGGCTTGGCTGGTGTTCGCACAGACGGCCATCTTGCAATTCTTGGTGGCGGCGTTCATCTCGCTCGTCGTTCACCTTGCCGTGAAGATTGCCAATAACCCTACGCTTGGAATCGTGTTCGTATGTGCCCTGATGGGGGCGACGATGGTTCCCGGGTATTACGGAAGATCCATCGCTTTACGTGAGTTCGCCCTGTTGAATCCCCTTACGTATGCGAACACTGAGTTGACCGTCGGCGCCTATAGCCCGTACCCGACAACGCAGATAGTGAATCTGCCTGGACTTTGCTTCGAGCGTGGCGCGATTACCCTCGTATGCGCAATCGGGATCGAGGTGCTGGCAATTAGCCTGCTTTGCGTTGCTGGAAAGAGCGGCTGCGCGCGCCCGATGTCCCCGATTTGTCTTGAGAGAGGTTCCTTCACCGCATCGAGAACGACAGCCCGTTCGAGCGCTTGTACCTCCGCCGTTGCATACGTAAGAACGATGGGGAAGCTGCTCCTGCATTCTCCTGCCCTCGCCGTATGCGCGATTGCAATGTCGACGGCGATGCTGGCCCCGGCTCTGGTCGAGGTGTTTCCTGACGCTGGTGACGTTTCCGCTGTTCGGTATAGGGATGGGGAGCTCCGTTCAATAGATCGGTATCTAGAGCAGGACGTTGCGAATATGGACGTCGAGGGCAAAGCGGCCCTGGAAGGCATGCGAGATGCTCTTTCGGGTTTCGTGTACGCGCCCACGCCTGCGGAGGGGTTTCGAAGCCTTGCGACGTACGAGCGCGCTCGAGGCGAGCTGGGCGCGGCAGATGCGACCCTCCTGCAATCGATCGGAATCGAGCCGGAGACTCCTTCTCGTGCGGAGGCGCGCGCCCTTCTGCTCGAGTCGATCGCGAGCTTGCCGGACCCCAAGGTTTACGAGTTAAGTACGAAGATGCCCCCATTAATCCTCCTTTCCTATCTCCAGGCAGCGCTTCCTTCCTTGTTTTGGCTGTTGCCCGTGGTTGTCACATCGCTTGCGTGCACCTACCTGCGGTGCCGTTCCCTTCTGGTTTTCCAAGTCCCCGCAACAGCGCATGTGCGTTTTCTGACGGCTGTTGCGCTGTCTCTCCTGCTTGGCTTGGCGCTGCTTTTGGTGTCGATGGTTCCCGCTGCGGTTGTGTCCTTGATTAAGAACGGTGCGGGTGGATCGGAGTATCCCGTCGCTCTCATTCGGGCGGGAGCTTCGACAACGTCCATGGTGGGGGAGGCGGTGTTGTGCAGCATTCCGTTGCTGGTCATGGCATACGGCGTGATTTCCGTCGTCGCTGCGTTGACAGCAGCGATTAGCCGCAACCCCGTTGTCACCGGAGTGGTTTGCGCGGTTCTCTTGGTGTTGGGTTCGTTGAGCGCTCATGTTGAAAGCGCGGGCATGGGCGTCGCGCTGCTGGCTCCATTCGCCTCGTTTGATCCCGCTTCCCAGGTGGGGACGATTGGGTTCCTTGGGCGAGGGACGAACGCGATGCCTTTTGGAGAGGTCGTCGGCGCATCGGTCGCTCTGCTGGTGGTCTTGGGCGCCGTATCTCCGTTGATGGTGCGCCTGAGTGTTCCAAAGATCGAAAGGGGATGATCTCGATGATTGGCCTTCAAACGCTGACGATCTCTTATGGAAAGAAGGTACTCGTAGATTCGGTGGACGCTGAGTTTGCCCCGGGTACGGTCTACGGTCTCGTCGCTCCGAACGGGCATGGAAAGACGACGTTGCTGCGGGCGATGGCAGGTTTGCCGGGTCCTCGCGTGGACGGGAGCATCGTTCTGGATGAGGCGCAGGGCACGGGTACAAGAGAGGTCCGTTCTATGATCTTCTACGCACCTGGTGAGGGGACGCTGCTGTATCCCGGATTGCGTGCGGAAGATCACCTCAAGATGGTTTGCGATATGTGGCCACATGCTCGCGATATCGAAGTGATAGTGGAACAAACGCAGATAGGCGAGTTCGCGAAGATGAGGATCCGTACTCTGAGCCAGGGCATGAAGCAGCAGCTTACCCTGGCGATTGCGTATGCGACGGGTGCGCGGTACCTTCTATTAGATGAGCCCATGAACGCGCTCGACCCCAGCAGGGTGGACTTGCATTCAGAGATCCTCAGGAAGCTGGCCGATTCTGGTACGTGCATCATCATGTCATCCCACATCTTGGATTCGGTCGATAGGCAGTGCGATGAGATTCTGTTTTTGAAGGATGGGAGGCTCATTAGAAGCATCCCGCAAGATGATACTGCGCCGAAGTCTCGTGGATCCCATTTCGCAAAGCCTGCCGGACGCGCCGAGGGTGCGCTAAGCACGTATCGGCGACTCTACGAAAAGGGCGGGTAGAAATGCAAGTTAAAAATCTATGTGGTCAATATGATACCGTTGAACCCGCGTATCAATACCGCTCAGCCATTTGCCTCGCCCCCGTCGCACGTATCTTCATTCGGTCTGTCATTAATTAAACTAACGATGCTTTGAGAAATGTAGGTGCTTCTAAATGTACTGTCGACTTCTTCTCAAACTAATCCTAAGAGACAGGGCCGTATGGATCTCTACGCTCGTTCTTGCCGCAGCCTTCTCCGTCCCCATCGCGTTCAATTCACCCATCTTCGGCCCCTTCTTTATGAAGCAGGGCATGCAGAGCTTTGTCGACGCATTCAATACGCGCGCAACCCAAGCCAACGGCAATATGAACGAGCGAGGAATCATCACGTTATCAGGGGCAATTTTGAGAAAGGAGATGTTTTCTATCCAAGACGTCCGTTAGGAGGACACAATGAAGAAAATCGTCGAAACCGGGATCACCAGGCGAGCCGCTATCGCCGCAGCGGCGGTTGGAGGAATCTCCCTACTGATGCCAAAAGGGGTGTTAGCGGCGGAATTTCAAACACTTGATCAGAATCGAATCGACTACTTCGTTCGCCCCGACCTCACTGAAAACCAGTTTGACGCGATGCTCCGCGAACGCGCGGAGGAAGAAGCTGCGCAAATCATCGAGCAAGCCCTCGCCGGGTACGATGGCGACGCACGAGCCGGGGGACGTCCGACCTACGACACGGTATACGGCAGCGTGGTAAACAAGAGCACTGGATGGCATGACGTCGCCGGACAGCCGGCGGGCGGCGTGCAGATATCGGGAGGTGGCTCTATCTTCGTATCACCTTCCGGCGGCGGATCGGTCGGTGTGTCGGTATCCCTTCCCGGAGGAGTTGGCAGCGTGAGCGTTTCCATCCCGAAGGCAAATCGCTCCCTCAGCGTGACGGGGTACGCGGTCAACATTTCCGGATCGGGCTTCTACAAGGCGACGGCGAACGTGACCCACAAGATTCAACCCTACGTCGTCTATGAGACGACGAACGGGGTACGCAGGGTCTACGCAAAGATGGCCACCAACACGTTCTACAGCATGGCTCTCGGCAAGCGCAAAGTAGGCTGACATGAAGACCGGCTCCGCCAAAATACCCATTGCGCTGGCGTTATTGGTCGCGATAGCCGCAATCGCAGTCTCTGCCGTATCCATAAAAGATGCGAACACCTTGAAACATGGCATTTCCGAAGGGTTCCGCCTAGACGGAGTGTACCGAGACCACGAGACCGGCTTAACCCAGCTCTCCTTCCTTGGGGAAGACGAAAACAGGTGGCAAATCGTCGACAGCAATGGAAATGTGACCGACGGTTCATTTGAGACAACCGGCGATCCGAACATCTTCATGTTGGCCGACCAATCAGGAGATGATTACGGATTTGTCCACCTGGCTTACGCCTCCGCAGACGGAAACCAAGGAAGCCTTTATTTGAACACCGGAACGTCGGTGCTCGAATTTGACAAGGTAACCAGCGGCCCGGCTTTCGTCGTGCCGTAAATGCAAATCGAGTGTCATGAGAGAAGAGGGGACTGGCCTTGCCAGCCCCCTCTTCCTTTTACTGCCCAAGCGGGAATGCTCACCACTGCAGTTCGCGAACGTCAGACGCTTCCTCCGCCCGCGGCACTCGGCCAGGTACATGCTGATGATGACTTGATACGGCACCACTGTACGGGCGGACTCCGCCTTGAAGTAGTCGATGTTCTAGCCGTCGATGTTCATAGTGACGCGGCGGCGCACCTTCCCGATGTAGGGGTTCGGAACGCTGTCG
The DNA here is from genome assembly GCF_003474365.1 of Collinsella sp. AF38-3AC. Taxonomy (NCBI): domain Bacteria; kingdom Bacillati; phylum Actinomycetota; class Coriobacteriia; order Coriobacteriales; family Coriobacteriaceae; genus Collinsella; species Collinsella sp. AF38-3AC. The sequence goes on along the minus strand of NZ_QROM01000002.1, from coordinate 53,425 downwards.
GAGAAGTCGACCTCGGCGGGCATCTCCATAATCTCGTCCTTGCCATTCGTTTCGATAGCTCCAATACTGCCGTCCCTCTGTCCTCGTCGATTTTCTCGCCGAGATTATCCTGATGGTCGAGCCGCCATGCCTCTCGCAATGGCAAACCGTCAGCACCCACGATTCCAGAACGTTGAAATTTGCAACGTTCTACCAGTGCGTGGGTCGTTTTGAAGGTAATTCATGGGACCATTTGTCGGTAATCCGTGGGTCATTTTTCCTCGCGTTGTGCCGAAAAGACCGTGAACCTTTTGTGGGACACGCGGCGCCGTGGTACCATAGCCGAGTTTGTTGTCTTGGTCGGAAACCAAGACGCCTTATGCGCTGATCGGTAACCAGCGCCTGACCAATAAGGAGTCCTACCATGAAGCAGGGTATCCATCCCCAGTATGTCGAGTGCACGGTGACGTGCTCCTGCGGCAACACCTTCAAGACGCACGCTACCGTGTCCGAGATGAAGGTCGAGCTTTGCAACGAGTGCCACCCGTTCTACACCGGCCAGCAGAAGTTCGTCGACACCGGTGGACGCGTCCAGCGCTTCGCCGACAAGTTCGGTGGCGCCGCTGCCGCTCAGCTCAAGAAGGCCGAGGAGGCCAAGGCTGCCAAGGCCGCCAAGGCTGCTGAGGCCGAGGCCGCTCGCAAGGCCGCCGCTGAGGCTAAGGCTGCCGAGAAGGCTAAGCGTGCCGCTAAGTTTGCCGAGGAGGCTGCCAAGCAGGCCGCCGAGGCTCCCGCAGAGGCTCCCGTCGAGGAGGCCGCTGCCGAGGCCGAGACCACCGAGGCTGCTGAGTAAGTAGCTCGCCGCGGAAACACTCGCATTCATGGCATAAGGGCCGCGCATCCGTTTGGGTGCGCGGCCCTTTTCTTTTTATTGGTGCAAGCTAGCCCGTCCCCATTGCGCCAGGTTGGTGCGAAGGGGACGGGCTAGCTTGCACCAAATGGCAGAGAGAGGCAGCGGTTTCCCAGATAAAAGCCGCCAAAATAAACCAGTCCCTTTTTGGCAGGCTGTCGTAGTTATTACGTGGTCGAGCGTGTCGACCGCATAGGCGGCGCCTTGTTTGGCTAAAGTACAAATATCTGTGTTTAACTCGTCCAAGGTTTTATGCCACGGGCGATGGCCAAAAAGGAAAACCACATGGGATTCATGTCAAAGCTGCTGTCCTTTGGATCCGATAAGGACCTCAAGCGCTACTACAAGATCGTCGACCAGATCAACGGTCTTGAGCCCCAGTTTGAGAAGATGACCGAGGAGGAACTCCGCGGCCAGACCGATAAGTTCCGCGAGCGTTACGCCAACGGCGAGTCGCTCGACGACATGCTCCCCGAGGCCTTTGCCACCGTGCGTGAGGCTTCCAAGCGCACCATGGGTATGCGCCACTTTGACGTGCAGCTTATTGGCGCCATGGCACTGCACGAGGGCCACATCGCCGAGATGAAGACCGGCGAAGGTAAGACCCTCGTCTCCACGTTGGCTGGCTATCTCAACGCTATTGCCGGCAAGGGCGTGCACGTCGTTACTGTCAATGATTACCTTGCCAAGCGCGACTCCGAGTGGATGGGCCGCATCTATAAGTACCTGGGCATGACCGTCGGTCTGCTCCAGAACAACATGCCGCTCGAGCTCAAGCGCCCGGCCTATCAGGCCGACATCACCTACGGCACCAACTCCGAGTTCGGCTTTGATTACCTGCGTGACAACATGGTTACCCGTCCCGAGCAGCGCGTGCAACGCGGCCACAACTACGCCATCGTCGACGAGGTTGACTCCATCCTGATCGATGAGGCCCGCACCCCGCTGATCATCTCGGGCGCTGGTACCAAGTCCGCCAGTACCTACAAGGACTTCGCGCGTGCCGTGCGTGGCCTTGAGCGCGGCGAGGACGTGTCGCACGACATGCTCACCGCCACCGAGGACGTCGAGCCCACGGGCGACTATGTCATGGACGAGGCCAAGCACACCATTGCCGCCACCGAGCGTGGCCTTAAGAAAATCGAGCGCCGCCTAGGCATCGAGGACATCTACGCCGATCTCTCGGGCCAGCTGGTCAACCACCTGCAGCAGGCGCTGAAGGCCCAGTACATGTTCCACCGCGATAAGCAGTACGTGGTCACCAACGGCGAGGTCAAGATCGTCGACGAGTTCACCGGCCGCATTATGGAAGGCCGCCGTTACTCCGAGGGCCTGCACCAGGCCATCGAGGCCAAAGAGGGCGTGCTCGTGCGCGAGGAGAACCAGACGCTGGCGACCATCACCCTGCAGAACTACTTCCGCCTGTATGACAAGCTCTCCGGTATGACCGGTACGGCACTCACCGAGGACGCCGAGTTCCGCGAGATCTACAAGCTGCCCGTTGAGGTCATTCCTTCCAACAGACCCGTGCAGCGCGTGGACCACGAGGACCTGGTCTACCGCACCATTCAGGCTAAGTACAACGCCGTTGCCGACGACGTTGAGCAGCGCCACGCTAAGGGCCAGCCGGTCCTGGTGGGTACCGTCTCCATCGAGAGCTCCGAGAAGCTGTCAGCCGCCCTTACCAAGCGCGGCATCGCGCACGAGGTCCTCAACGCTAAGCACCACGAGCGCGAGGCCCATATCGTTGCGCAGGCCGGACGCTACGGCGCCGTGACCATCGCTACTAACATGGCCGGTCGTGGTACCGACATCCTGCTGGGCGGCAACCCCGACGAGCTGGTGCGCGAGCGCCTTGAGTACGAGGGCCTGACCATGGAGGACGTGACACCCGAGCAGCTCGAGCAGTTTAACGCCGAGGCCAAGGAGACCTGCAAGGCCGAGCGCGAGCGCGTGCTTGCCGCCGGCGGTCTGACCGTCATCGGCACCGAGCGCCATGAGTCCCGTCGTATCGACAACCAGCTGCGCGGCCGCTCCGGCCGTCAGGGCGATCCGGGCGAGACCCAGTTCTACCTGTCGCTCGAGGACGACCTCATGCGCCTGTTCGGTGGCGACAAGATGGACCGCGTCTCCAAGATGATGGTCACGGCCGACATGGGCGACGACATGCCCATCCAGCACAAGATCATCTCCAAGGCCGTCGAGAGCGCCCAGCACAAGGTCGAGAGCATCAACTTCTCCATGCGCAAGAGCGTCCTCGAGTACGATGACGTCATGAACAAGCAGCGCCAGGTCATCTACGCCGAGCGCAACAAGATTCTGGACGGCAAGGATCTGACCGACCACATCACCGAGGTCATGCACGACACCGTGTACCGCTGCGTGCAGGAGTTCTGCACCAAGGACAGCCACGATGGCGAGCGCGATCTCGAGGGCCTGCGCAAGTGGGTCGTGGAGCTCACCGGGCATATCGATACGCCCAAGTTCCCCGACGAGGACTTTGAGGCCCTGGCTGCCGATGTCCTGGCCTACGTCGAGAAGTGCTACAACATGAAGGCCGAGCGCCTGGGTGAGGACCTCATGCGCGAGCTCAACACCCAGGTCATGCTGCGCGTCATCGATACCCGCTGGATGAACTACCTGCAGGAGATGGACTACCTCAAGACCGGTATCGGACTGCGCGGCTTTGGTCAGCGCGACCCGCTGGTCGAGTACAAGACCGAGGCTTATGGTGCCTTCCAGATGCTCGTCGACACCATGTACGAGGATTACCTGCGCACCGTCCTGCGCATCGAGATCAAGGCCGCCCCGCACGCCGTGGAGCACAAGGAGGACCCTGCGCTCGAGGGTGCACACTTCTCCGGCCCCGCCGATGTCGATGGCGACAACGGCAACTCGGTGCTGCGCAAGCAGGCACAGGTGCAAGCCCGTACGGTCGTCCAGGGAGGCCCGGCTGCCGTCAACAACGGTGGCAAGGTGACCACCTACCGCAAGTCCGAGAGCGATGACCCTTATGTCAACGTGGGCCGCAACGACCTGTGCCCCTGCGGCAGCGGCAAGAAGTTCAAGTACTGCCACGGCAGGAATCGTTAATGGCCGAGGCTTTAGAGGTAACGCCCGCCGAGCTGGACGCGTTTGCGGACCGGCTCGGCGAGGTCGAGTCGTATCTTCATTTGGACGAGAAGCGCACGCGCGTGACCGAGCTCGAGACCAAAAGCGTGGCCCCCGGCTTTTGGGATGACGCCGACGCCGCTCGCGCCACCATGGAGGAGATCGCTCGCGCCAAGGAAGATATCGCTGCCGTGGATACCGCGCGCGGCGAGCTATCTGACGCCCGCGCGGCGCTGGAGCTTGCCGAGGAGATGGGCGACGACCCCGATGCCGCCGCATTGCGCGAGGAGGCTGCCGCTACGGCAGAACGCCTGGCCCGCGCTATCGACGAGCTCGAGCTTTCGAGCTGGTTTACCGGTGAGTTCGATCACGGCGACGCGATTGTGACCATCAAACCCGGACAGGGCGGCCTGGAGGCGCAGGACTGGACCTTCATGCTCTTCAAGATGTACATGAAGTACTGCCAGCGTCGCGGCTGGAAGGTCACCATTAACGACTGCCCCGCAGCCGAGGTCATCGGCATCGACCGTGCGACCTTTACTGTCGAGGGCAAGGACGCGTTTGGCATGCTGCGCGCCGAGGCCGGCGTCCACCGTCTGGTGCGCATTAGCCCCACCGACGACAAGAAGCGCCGCCAGACCACGTTTGCCGGCGTCGAGGTCATCCCCGTGCTGCCTGACGATATCGACATCGAGATCAGTCCCGACGATATCCGCGTGGACGTGTATCACGCGAGCGGCCCGGGCGGACAGGGCGTCAACACCACCGACTCCGCCGTACGCGTGACGCATTTTCCCAGCGGCATCGTTGTCACTTGCCAAAACGAGCGCAGCCAGATTCAAAACAAGGCCGCGTGCATGCAGATTCTCAAGGCCCGTCTGTACGAGATCGAGCTCGAGAAGCGCGCCGAGGCGCTCGACGAGATTCGTGGACCCAAGACCACGATCGGTTTTGGTAACCAGATTCGCAGCTACGTGCTCTACCCGTATCAGATGGTCAAGGACCTGCGCTCGGGTGTGGAGACCAGCAACGTCGAGGCCGTTCTCGACGATGGCGATCTGGATCCGTTTGTGATCGGCTACCATCGCTGGGCAACCGGCAACGCCGATGCGGAGGCCCCGTCTGTCTAAACCCATAGGGTTGGCTTTGGGCAGATGTGGCCAATACGGACCCTGAGCGGGGGTGGTATTTGGTCGGCGAATCGGTAAAATCGAATACAAGAAGAAGCTCAAAGCGCATCCGTTTGGGTGCGCTTTTTTGAGGGAGGCAGCATGGCATATCGTCTGGACATCAAGCGCATTCTTTCGATGAACTTCTTTCGCGATCTGCCCCAGATTATGTTGGGGTGCGCTCTGGCCGCTATTGCGACCGACCTGTTTTTGATTCCCAACGGCCTTGCTGCCGGTGGCGTTACGGGCCTTGCCACCATTATCCAGGCGGTCGGCGCCTCGCATGGCATATCGCTTCCCGTCGGTATCCAGACCATCGTGATGAATGCCTTGCTGCTGCTGGTCGTTATGCGCGAGGGCGGCATGTTCTATGTGGTGCAGACCGCGACGGGCTTTGTGCTGCTGGGCTTTTTCACCGACCTGTTCGCTCCGTTTGTGGCGCCGTTGGCACATGCCGATCTGATGCTGCCCGCTATGTGGGGCGGCATTATCACGGGCATCGGCTACGGCATGGTGCTGCGCGCCGGTGCCAACACCGGCGGCTCCGACACGATCGGCCAGATCATCTCGCGCAATACGTCGCTACCGGTGGGCTCCACCGTCATGGCGATCGATGTTGCCGTGTGCGCGCTGTCGGCCCCGGTCTTTTCGGTCGAAAACGCGCTGTATGCAGGTCTTTCGATGGTGATCAGCGGCTACGTGATCGATGCTGTGGTCGATGGCGGCAACAAGCGTCGTATGGTGCTCATCATCTCGGACAACTTCCCCGATATCGCGGCCGACATCATGTATGGCCTGGGCCGCGGCTGCACCAAGTTAAAGGCGACCGGTATGTATTCGGGCGCCGAGAAGCCGGTGATTATGGTCATCGTGAGCCGTCGAGAGCTCAACACCCTGAAGACGATCGTGCGCGAGCGCGATCCTCACGCCATTGTGACGGTTGCCGATGTTACGGAAACCTTTGGCGAGGGATTCAAGGACATTAACGCGTAGGGCAGGCTGCGCCCCATCCAAAAGACGTTCACATTGATAAACCGTTTCATCAGTGGGTCTGCCTGCTAAATTGCTCAAATAATGATAAAAAGTCTGGTAAAGCCATCAGTTTCCAGCATAATGAATGACGTACGTGCATTGCGGCTGTGTTGGGATTACCTTCTGTGCCGTGCGCATTTTGTCTAATGAGGATGAAAGGAAGGCACAATGAGCGACGAAGAGCTCAAAAAGGTTGCCAACGAGGTTAGGAAGGGCATCGTCACCGGCGTGCACGCTGCCAAGTCCGGCCATCCGGGCGGTTCGCTCGGCGCTGCCGACATCATGACCTATCTGTACTTTGAGGAAATGAACGTCGACCCGGCTGATCCCCACAAGGCCGACCGCGATCGCTTTGTGCTCTCCAAGGGCCACTGTGCTCCGGGTCTGTACGCCGTGCTCGCCGAGCGTGGGTTCTTCCCCAAGGAGGATCTCGAGACGCTGCGCCATATCGGTAGCCACCTGCAGGGCCACCCCAACATGAACGACACCCCGGGCGTCGATATGTCCACCGGCTCGCTGGGCCAGGGCATCTCCGCCGCCGTGGGCATGGCGGTTGCCGCCAAGCACTGGGGCGATGACTATCGCACCTACGCCCTGCTGGGTGATGGCGAGAGCGAGGAAGGCCAGGTCTGGGAGGCCGCCATGTTTGCCGGCAACCAGCAGCTCGATAACCTTTGCGTGATCGTTGACCACAACGGCCTGCAAATCGATGGTCCCGTCGAGGAGGTCAACGACCCCATGCCGCTGGCAGACAAGTTCCGCGCCTTTAAGTTCCACGTGGTGGAGCTTGCCGACGGCAACGATTTCGATCAGATCCGCGCCGCCTTTGCCGAGGCCCGCGCCACCAAGGGCCAGCCGACCGCCATTATCGCCGAGACCATGAAGGGCAAGGGCGTTTCCTTTATGGAGAACCAGGTGGGTTGGCACGGCAAGGCCCCCAACGATGAACAGTTTGAGCAGGCCATGGCAGAGCTCACGGCCGCCGGAGAGGAGCTCTAGGATGGCAGACGTCAAGAAAATCGCCACGCGCGTAAGCTACGGCGAGGCCCTCGTCGAGCTCGCCAACGAGCACGACGACTTTGTGGTCCTCGACGCCGACCTGGCCGCCGCCACGCAGACCGGCAAGTTTAAGGCCGCCTGCCCCGATCGTTTCTTCGATGTGGGTATCGCCGAGAGCAACCTGATGGGTGTTGCCGCCGGTATCGCGACCACCGGCCGCGTTGCCTTTGCGAGCACCTTTGCCATGTTCGCCGCCGGCCGCGCCTTTGAGCAGGTCCGCAACTCCATCGGCTATCCGCATCTCAACGTTAAGATTGGCGCCACGCATGCCGGTATCTCGGTGGGCGAGGACGGCGCCACGCACCAGTGCTGCGAGGATATCGCCCTCATGCGCGTTATCCCTGGCATGACCGTTATCGTTCCCGCCGACGACGTCGAGGCCCGCGCCGTGACGCGCGCCGCCTACGAGTGCGACGGCCCTGTGTACATGCGCTTTGCCCGTCTGGCCTCGCCGGTTATCAACGACCCCGAGAACTATAAGTTCGAGTTGGGCAAGGGCATCGTTATGCGCGAGGGCGCCGACGTTACCATCATTGCCTGTGGTCTGATGGTCGGCGAGGCCCTCGAGGCCGCCGAGCAGCTTGCTGCCGAGGGTATCGACGCCGAGGTCATCAACATGCACACCATCAAGCCCATCGACGCCGACCTGATCGTCAAGAGCGCCACCAAGACCGGCCACGTCGTGACCGTCGAGGAGCACTCCGTGATCGGTGGTCTGGGCAGCGCCGTTGCCGATGTCCTGTGCGAGCAGTGCCCGACGCCGCTCAAGAAGATTGGCGTTAACGACACCTTTGGCGAGTCCGGCCCGGGTGCAGAGCTCCTGCACAAGTACGGCCTGGACGCCGCCAACATCGTGGCGACCACCAAGGAGTTCTTGGCATAAGGCAAGGCGAGGCAAAGTATCGCTTCAGCAACCGTATGCAATCCATAGCAGGGGCGTCCTCAAAGAGGACGCCCCTGTTTTTTGTCGGCAACAAACAAATTAGGCCCGCACCAAGCAAGGGCTTTCTCCGGGAAACGGGCCCAGACCAGCAAAGTGCAATTCAGACCCTTCCAACTTTGTATATGCAGCACCGTAAGATAAACGCGGCGGCCCCTTAGTAGCCGCAGGCCGCGCGTAGGGTTACCTCCCAAATCTTTCCGCAGGACGGAGGAGCCCCGCCGCACGTAGTGCGCAGCGGGGGCTCCGACATGTCCGAGGACGATTTGGGAGGTAACCCTACGCGCGGCCGGTGAGACCAAACCCCGCCATGCTTCTTATGTGCAGCAAAGCTAATGCTGCTAAAATACAAAGCGCTCATGTAGTTTAAACGCACGACGATAAGGAGCACCAGTGGGTAACCACTTCCGTACCTCCGGTGCGGGCGATGATGCCCCCAAGACGCAGACAGGCGTCCAGGGCAGTCGTTTCGCCACTCCGGATTCAGAGGGCCAGCCTGTTGCTCAGGCCCCCGCTCAGCCGGCAGATCAGGCACAGCCGGCATCCGATCCCTTTGCCTACAATCCCACCAGCGATGTCGCGCTTTCCGGCACGGCGGGTTTTGAGCCCGTTCAGGCCGTGACCGCTCGCGTGGAGCAGCCTCAGGCTGGCGCCGCCACGCCGCAGCCTACCATGGCCGGCATTCCCGACCCCATGGCCCCTGCGACGCCGGTTCCTCAGCCTGCGCAGTCCGGCCTCTTTGCCGCTATTCCCGACCCCACGCAGCCTGCTGCCCCGGTGGTCAAGAGCGATCAGGCAGCCGAGGTCGCAAGCCTCGATAACGCGCTCAACAATCCCGATTTTACGTCGGTGTTTGCGCCCATCGATCCGCAGGCCAGCCGCAAGAAGATGGCCAAGCAGGCCGGTGTCGAGCCCGTCATCCTTATGGAGCATGTCACCAAGATCTATCCGGCACAGCCCAACAAGCCCGCGCTCGACGATATCAACATCGAGATCTATCCGGGCGAGTTCGTCTTCCTGGTCGGTCACTCCGGCTCGGGTAAGACCACGCTGCTATCGACGCTCAACCGCGACGTCAAGCCGACGAGTGGCCGCATCCTGGTTGCCGGTCAGGACCTCATGAAGATCAAGAACCGCAAGGTTCCGTTCCTGCGCCGCCAGATTGGCGCCGTGTTCCAGGACTTTAAGCTTCTGCCGCAAAAGACCGCCTACGAAAACGTGGCGTTTGCCCTGCAGTGCATCGGCAAGCCCAAGGGCGTCATTCGCAGTCAGGTGCCCGAGGTGCTGCGCCTGGTCGGTCTGGCCGATCAGATGGACTCGCTGCCCGACCAGCTTTCCGGTGGCGAGCAGCAGCGCGTTGCCGTCGCCCGCGCTATGGTCAACCGTCCGCCGCTGCTGATCTGCGACGAGCCGACGGGCAACCTCGACCCGGCGATCTCGCTGGGCATCATGAAGCTGCTCGAGCGTATTAACCGCACCGGCACCACCGTGATCGTCGCCACGCACGACCGCGAGATGGTCGATAGCATGCACCGTCGCGTGATCGCCCTCGAGGGCGGCCACGTTATCCGCGACCAGGAGAGGGGAGGTTACGGCAACTATGGCACCAACTAACGTGGGCTACTCCTTCAAAGAGGCAATCAGCCACTTCTTCCGTAACTGGACTACCTCGCTCGGCGCCGTCATCACGATTTTCCTTTCGCTGTTTATCATCGGTCTGTTCATTATGGGCTCCGCGATGCTGAACTCCGTGATCGGCACCGTCGAGGATCAGGTTGTTATCAACGCATTCATCAGCGATGATGCCGACCAGGCGGACGTCCAGGCCTTTGAGGCCGAGCTCAAGACGTGGAGTAACGTCAAGTCCGTGACCTATAAGGATAAGGACGACGCGCTGGCCGAGTATACGAGCAAGATGTCGGGCAACGCCGATGCCACCATGAGTGCGCTCGACGGCCAGAACCCGCTTCCGGCCTCGTTCGCGATTGAGATGGACGATCCGTCTCAGGTCGAAAGCACGGCCAAGAAGCTCAAGAAGAATGCCGATTTCCAGAAGATCGCGGATGACGGCGACGTCAACGCGAGCGTGCTGTACGGCCAGGAGGAAGTGAGCCGCCTGTTCCAGGTGACCAACTACATCCGCATCGCCGCCGTGGTGCTCGTTGGCCTTCTGACCTTTATCGCATTCATCTTCATCAACAACACGATTCGCCTGTCCATCACGGCGCGTCGTCGTGAGATTGCGATTATGCGTCTGGTCGGCGCCAGCAACGGCTTCATTCGTGGCCCGTTTATCACCGAGGGCGTACTGCAGGCCATTTTGGGCTCGCTGCTTTCCATCGGCGTTCTGGAGCTGCTGCGTAATCTGATGATTCCGCGTCTGCAGGAGAGCATCGGCTGGATGTCGTTTGCCCTGCCGATGCAGTACTACCTGGTGACCTATGCTGCGCTGATTCTGGTCGGCGTGATTATCGGTCTCTTTGGTTCTGCCATCGCCATGCGCCGCTACCTGCGCGTGTAGGCATGCCTGGAATTCACCCCTTCCAACGGGTCGTCTCTTATGGGGCGACCCGTTTTTTGATCCCTAGGGAACGGCAGGATTGCGGATCATCGTGGCGCTGGTCTATCTATGTGATCCGTTTTCCTCCGCCCCCTAAGGACCATTTGGGTAGACTCTTGGGGTGTAAACGACCATCGATAGTTAGGAGGCGCCATGGGGCGCAATAATAAGCATAAGCGTGGAGCTCGCAATAAGCGCGGGCCGGTGCGCAGCGAACGCCGTCCGAGCCTGACCGGACGCGTGCAGCTCCATGAGCATAGCGCCTACGTTGTAACCGAAAACGGCGACTACAAGGTCATGGGTCGCGGTAAGCGCGAGATCATGGATGGAGATACCGTTGCCGTGAGCATTAAGAACAGCCCACACGGTGAACGGCGCGCCGTGATCGAAGGCGTGGTTGAGCGCGCAGCCATAAGCGTGGTGGGCACGTACCAGACCGCCGGTCCGCTTGGTGTGATCGAGCCGCTCGATTCGCGTCTGAAGGCCGACTTCTTCATTCTGCCCGAGGATACCTCGGCGGATTGTCTGGGCGTCCACCCGGGTGATGCCGTTGTCGCGCGCATTTTGACCTACCCGACGCGCCTGGAATCGGGCACCGTGACGATCGAGCGCCGCATTGGCGGAGATGACGCGCCCGATTTGGGCGTTCAATATGTGATGGCGCGTTACGGCTATACCGATAGCTATCCCGAGGCCGCGCTGGACGACGCCGAGGAACTTTCGCTCGATGTGACCGCGGCGCTTAAAGATCCGCTTCGCCGCGACCTGCGCGACCGCTTTGTCATCACGATCGACCCGGTCGACGCGCGTGACTTTGACGATGCCATTTCGCTGGAGCGCACACCCGGGGGCGGCTACAAACTGGGTGTGCATATCGCTGACGTTTCTCACTATGTGGCTTGGAACGGGCATATCGATCTTGAGGCTCGCCATCGTACGACATCGGTGTATCTGGCCGATCGCGTGCTTCCCATGCTGCCCGAACGCCTGTCCTGTGACCTGTGCTCGCTTCGCCCTGACGAGGACCGTCTGGCGTTTACCGTTGACATTGAGCTCGATGCGCAGGGCCGCGTTCGCCATTACGATCCGTACCCCAGCGTGATTCGTTCGCGTGTGCGCATGGATTATGACGGCGCCGAGGCGCTGCTGGTGCGTGCCGGCGCGGTTGAGTATTCGGTGCTGGAGGGTGCGGCCGAGGATGTTGCGGCTGCCGAGACCTCGCGCGAGGAAGCGCTTGAGCGCGGTCTTGCGTGCGAGGAGGCCGCTCGCGGCTGCAACGTCGATCTCGGCGATTTCCTTGTCGCCGCCAACGAACTCGCCGAACTTCGCCGTCGCATTCGTCGCGCCCGCGGCTCAGTCGATTTTGACACGGCCGAGATCCGCGCTCTATTGGATGAGGACGGAGTACCCATGCAGATTGTCGCGCGTGAGCGTTCGTGTGCTACGTCGCTTATCGAGGAAGCCATGCTGCTCGCCAACGAGTGCATTGCAGAGTGGCTGGCAGACCGTGATATCGAGGCCTGCTATCGCGTGCATGAGGATCCGAGCCCCGATAGCCTGCACGGTGCCGCCGTTGCGCTGGCGCAGCTCGGCATCATCGACGATCGCCGTGCTGCCGGTATTGCCCTGGGGAGTCCCGATGAACTACAGGCTGCAGTTGATGCTGCCGCCGGTACGGCCAACGCACCGCTCGTCAACACGCTGCTTCTGCGCAGCATGCAGCGCGCGCTGTACAAACCGCGTAACGAGGGCCACTTTGCGCTCGCCGCGCCGTGCTACTGTCACTTTACGAGTCCCATCCGTCGCTACCCCGATCTGGTGGTGCACCGCGTGCTCAAACTGCAGTTGGCATACGAACAGCTGGGTGGAAAAGACGCCTTAGTGCGTACGCCCAGGCTGATCGGAAAAGGCCGGGAGTCGCTTCCGCGCATTCTGCCGCAAATTTGCCGTGCGTGCAGCGATGCCGAGCGCGCGGCCGACGCCGCCAGCCACGCGACGCAAAAGATCAAGATTGCCCAGTACTACGAGGATCGCCTGGGCGAGCGCTATGCCGGAACGGTCTCGTGGGTTAGCAGCATGGGCCTCTTTGTGCGCTTGGACCTGACGCAGGTCGAAGGCTTGGTTTCGATCAAGAGCCTGGGCAACGAGTGGTTCGAGTTCGACGAGGATACGCTTACGCTGACGGGCGCCGACACGGGCACTCGTTACGAGCTGGGGCAGCGCGTGATCATCGAGGTCTCGCGCGTCAATACCACGCGCGGGCACTTGGACTTTAAGCTTATCCATTAGCTAAATCCCGACTCGTGGCGGGAGAGTGGAGGGCGGTCTTTCGGGGCCGCCCTCCGCATTTGAATCGTGGCTACCTTGCCGTCTGCTCGGCCGCCCGCTTACCTGCTATTTGAGAGGTAAAACCTACCAAAATAAACCTGTCCCTTTTTGGCAGGTTTACAAGAAAGCGGGGATGAGATGGCGACGGTGTACGGTTATGCGCGGGTGAGTTCGCGCGATCAGAATCTTAATCGGCAGCTGGATGCGCTGGGCGCCTATGGCGTGGGCTCGGCGAATATTTATGCCGACCATGCGAGCGGCAAGGACTTCGATCGACCGCGTTATCGCGAGCTGCTGCACGTCCTGGGAGACGGGGACGTGCTGGTGGTGCTTTCTATCGACCGACTTGGTCGTAATTACTCCGAGATTCTTGAGGAATGGCGACGCATTACCAAGGAGCTCGGAGTTGCCATTGTGGTGTTGGACATGCCATTGCTTGACACGCGCGCCAGGGCCAGCGGCGCGCCGGATGTGACCAACACCCTGATTGCCGATATAGTGCTGCAACTGCTGAGCTACGTGGCGCAGGTGGAGCGCGAGAATATCCATCGGCGCCAGGCGGAGGGAATTGCAGCGGCGCGGGCGCGAGGGGTCCGTTTCGGTCGACCTCGCAAGCCGTGCCCTCCTCAGTTTGAGCTGGTGCGCGATAGCTATGAGGCAGGCGATATTACCCGCAGCCAGGCGGCAAAGCGCCTGGGCGTGTGCGTGGGGACGTTCGATCGCTGGATGCGCGAGTCGGGGTAGGGGTTTGCGTCGCTTTGTCGCTTCCTGTTGCGATTCAAATTTTGATACGGTGACGATGCCATTTGGGGCTACACTCGCTGATATTCAAAAAAGGAGGTTGGCCCTTGGCGCGCGTAAAACAAATAATCGGATGGACCGCGATTGTTCTGTTCGTTGCAACGCTGGCGGGCATCTGGGTGCTGACGGAGCAAAATGCGGTGGAGACGTCGTTGCTGAGCGAGTCCACCGCGCGTGTGGTGGAGGGTCAGGCTACGGGCGTTCAGGCTGCCGATGCCACGGGTGAAGCCCAGACAGAGAACGGAATGACCGGGCGCTCCGATTCGGCTGCCTCGAATGTCCGGTCTGGCCGACTTGCTTCCATTCGCATGTGGGTGGGCACAAACGTCCGTCGCGTTGCCCATACCGTAGAGTTTTTCTTCGTCGGATTATTCGCCTCCGTGGTCGTGGTTTGTCTTTCCAGGCGTCCGTGGAGCGTATGCTCCCGTTGCGTGCCCGTATTGCTCTTTTGCGCCGCCTGCTCCGTTGGCGATCAGGTGCATAAGATCTTTGTTCCCGGCAGGCATTTCGACGTTATCGATTTAGGATTCGATGCTGCGGGCTATGTCACCGCCATGCTGTTGGTATTGCTGGCAGCGGCGTTGGTGCGCCATGCGACTCGGCCGATCGGCGCCCATGCGAGGCGCTAGCCGGTAACAAACCCGTTTCTGATAATGCAACCTCGTTGAATTATTTTGTGTCGCGCGTATTTCCGAGCGGTCGGATTTGAGGGGCGAGCGGTAGAACGCTCGCCCTTTGTGCGCCACGATGCGGCACAATGTACCGCAAAAGCTGTTTGTATCCGGTACGAATCGTTCGTTGGTCTTTAATTCTTCTCAACGGAGGTGTTTGAGATGGCAAACGGATTGCTTTTGCGGCTTCGCGAGCGTGAGCTCAGCGCGAGCCCGGCGGAACGCAATGTCATCGCATATGTAAGCGCTCATCCGCACGAGGTGGTCGGGCTGTCCGTCCGCGGTCTTGCCGATGTCACGTTCTCCTCGCCCTCGAGCATTTTGCGCTTTTGCAAGCGTTTGGGTTTTGCGGGCTACAAGGAGCTCCAGCGCGAACTGATTGCCGAGCTGGCGCTCTTAGGTGACAAGAAAGACATAGCCCTCGAGGACATCTCCATGGATGACAGCGTCGAACGTATCGTGGGGAAGGTGATGAAAAGCAACGTGCGCACGATCGAGGCGACGGCGCGAACGCTCGATTACACCGTCTTGGAGCGATGCGCGGCCCGTCTTAAGCGGGCACGCGCGGTCAATCTGTTCGGTATTGGTGCCTCTCGTTTGGTCGCGCACGACCTGGCGCAAAAGCTCATGCGTGTCGACAAAGAGTGCCATCTGTACGACGACTGGCATGATCAGCTCTTATGTGCCAAGAACATGCATGAGGGCGATATGGCAATCGCCTTTAGCTACTCGGGCTTGACGCAAGAGGTGCTGGACTGCACCGCCGAGGCTCAACGCCACAACTGTCCCGTTGTGGCCGTTACCAAAGTAGATGGATCATCCAAGCTTGCCACCATGGCCGATGCCGTGCTCGGCGTCGCTGCGAGTGAACCCTTGGTCCGCAGCGGTGCCATGGCTTCGCGTATGGCCCAGCTTATGGTTGTCGATGCCCTGTACGCTGCTTACGTTGCCAGCGACTACGAACGGGCGACGCATGTCATTAAGCAAAACTACATCGAGAAACAGGAAAGATGAGGTGAATGAAATGCTCGATTTAACAAAATTCACGACCGAACAGCGTAATCAAAGGTCAATGGACCTCGATACGATGACATCGCTGCAAATCGTCACGACGATGAACGATGAGGATCTTCGTGCCGTCCAGTCAGTCACGAAAGTGCTGCCCCAGGTTGCCACGGCAATCGACTGGGCTGCCGAGGCGCTCGAGCGCGGCGGGCGCGTCTTTTACATGGGCGCAGGCACCAGCGGTCGTCTGGGCGTACTCGACGCTTCGGAGTGTCCACCCACGTTTGGCGTGTCACCCGATCTGATTGTCGGGCTCATTGCCGGAGGCGAGACGGCGTTTATCAAGGCTGTCGAAGGTGCCGAAGACAGCGAGGAGCTTGGCGCGAACGACCTGCGAGAGCGTGGACTCTCGGACAAGGATTTTGTCGTTGGCCTGGCAGCAAGCGGCCGTACTCCTTATGTGGTGGGCGGCCTTGTGTACGCCAAGGCAATTGGGTGCAAGACCATTGCAATTGCCTGCAACCAAGGGTCGAAGATCGGGGAGAGCGCAGATCTTGCCATTGAGCCCGTGCCTGGTCCCGAGGTGCTGACCGGCTCAACGAGGCTCAAGGCGGGAACGGTTCAAAAGCTCATCCTCAACATGATTTCGACCGGTGCCATGGTCAAGATCGGCAAGGTATACCAAAACCTGATGGTCGACGTGCAGCAGACGAACGAGAAGTTGGTGGTGCGCGGACAGAACATCGTGATGGAGGCGACCGGCTGCACGCGCGAGCGCGCTGTTCAGGCGCTTGCAGATGCCGACGGCCACGTAAAAACCGCTATTGTCTCGGTACTGCTGGACTGCGATGCCGAGCAGGCTGCGGTAGCTCTTGAGCGGGCGCGCGGCAATGTCCGTGCTGCGGTGAGTGGCCATGAGAAGAGCAATGCCGATGCCCAATAGGTGCGCGGCGTGAGCTGATATGACATCCAAACGAGATACCCAATACAAGGAGGAGTTATGACGAACAAAGAGCTGGCTCAAAAGCTGCTGGACCTTTTGGGCGGTAAAGACAACGTGCTCGCAAACGCGGCGTGCATGACGCGCCTGCGCGTGACCGTCAAAGACACGGGCAACGTCGACACGGAGGGTATTAAGGCACTCGACGGCGTGATGGGCCTGGTCGAGGACGACACGATGCAGATCGTGCTGGGTCCGGGCAAGGTGAATAAGGTGCTCGAGGAGTTCTCCAAGCTCACCGGCCTTGCGAAAGGCGTTGCTGACGAGAGCGTGGTTGACGCTGCGGCCACAAACAAGGCCGCGCAGAAGGCCAAGTACGAGTCCAAGCCGGTTCAGGCCTTCCTCAAGAAGATTTCCAATGTCTTCGTCGCCCTGCTTCCCGGCATCATTGCGGCTGGTCTCATCAACGGTATCTGCAACGTCATTAACGTCTCGACGGCAGGCGCGCTTGCAGGCGAGTGGTGGTACCAGGGCATTCGTTCCATGGGCTGGGCCCTGTTTGCCTATCTGCCCATCTTGGTGGGCTATAACGCGGCACGTGAGTTTGGTGGCTCCGCTGCGCTGGGCGGCATCGCCGGCATGATGTGTATCGCCAACAGTGCCATGCCCCTGCTTGCGCCTGGCGCGGCTGATCCTGCCACTGCCATTCTGCTGCCGCTTACCAATGCGCAGTACAACCCCGCAGCGGGCGGCATGATCGCGGCTCTCATCGCTGGTGCATTTTTTGCCTGGATGGAGCGTCAGATTCGCAAGGTTATGCCCAACGCACTCGACACGTTCCTGTCCCCGTTGCTGGTGCTCATCATCGGCGCCTTTGCTCTGATGCTCGTCATCCAGCCGGTTGGCGCATGGCTGACGACTGCCATCTTTAGCGTTTTGACCTTTATCTTCGAGAAGCTGGGCGTCCTGGGCGGCTATATCCTGTCGGCGGGTTTCTTGCCGCTGGTGTCCGTCGGCCTGCATCAGGCGCTCACGCCGATCCACGCTATGCTCAACGATCCCGACGGCGCTACCAAGGGTATCAATTACCTGCTGCCCATCCTTATGATGGCTGGCGGCGGCCAGGTCGGTGCCGGTCTGGCGCTGTACTTTAAGACCAAGAACGCCAAACTCAAGAAGTACGTCGCCGAGTCCATTCCCGTTGGAATCCTGGGTGTGGGCGAGCCTCTGATGTATGCTGTTACGCTGCCGCTCGTTCGCCCGTTTGTGACGGCCTGCCTGGGTGCCGGATTTGGTGGCGCGCTCGCGGCGCTGCTTCACATCGGCACGGTTTCTCAGGGCGTTTCCGGTCTGTTTGGCCTGCTGATCGTCGTTCCGGGCCAGCAGCTCGGCTACGTTGCCGCTATGCTGCTTGCCTATGCCGCCGGCTTTGTCCTGACGTGGTTCTTTGGCGTCGACGAGCAGAAGATCAACGAGTTCTTTGGCGAGTAGTTTGATATCGCGAGCCGTGTTGCTCAGAGCTCGCGGCGCGCGGCAGATTTCTTGATGCTATGGTTGTGCCGGCGGGGCTAACTGCTCCGCCGGCCTTTTTTAAAGGAGCGTTGAAGCGTGAAAACGGGTATTTCGATTTATCTTTCCAGCCCTCTGCAGGATATTGAGCGGACGATTGAGCGCGGTGCTGCGGCGGGTGCGCGCTATGCGTTTACCTCACTGCATATTCCCGAGGATGGGGGAGCGGCGTATGCCGATAAGGTCCGTCATGTGCTGTCGCTGCTTTCCGCCCGCGGCATTGCGCTCATTGCCGATGTGGGGCCGCGCACGTGCGATTTGCTCGGGCTTGAGCGCATCGAGGACCTGCGCGATCTGGGGTTGGAATACCTTCGTTTGGACTATGGCTTTAGCGCCCAGCGGGTCGCGGAGCTGTCCGGTGTATTTCGCATTGTGGTCAATGCATCGACGGTGAGTTCTGATGAAATCGCATCGTGGCGTGAGGCCGGTGCCGATGTGACTCGTTTTGCCGCCTGCCACAATTTTTACCCCAAGCCTTATACCGGCTTAGCTCTGGAGGACATTGCTCGGGTGAATCTTCGTCTTGCGGCGCTTGGATTCGAAATCATGGCTTTTGTGCCGGGTGATGCTAACGTTCGCGGGCCGGTATTCGAGGGGCTGCCGACGGTTGAGACGCAGCGCGGTCGCGCGTCAAAGGTTGCCCTCAACATGCTTGAGCTCGCACATGGCGCCGATTGCGACATTGTGTTGGTCGGCGACCCCGATCTTTCCGATGCGGGCTGGGCGCAGTTTGCTCAAGTTTCCGCCGGATACGTGGACTTGCAATGCGAGCTTGAGTCCAGTTATGCCTACGTACGTGGGCAGATTCATCACGACCGGCCCGATTCGAGCGTCCTCATCTTTAGGTCTCAGGAGTCGCGCACGACGCATAAGCCGGATTCCGTGCCGACGGATGCCGGAGCCGGCCTGCCGCGAAAGGCGGGGTCGATCGCTGTGAGCAATAGCGGCTATGGGCGCTACGAAGGCGAGCTTGAGATTGCTCGGGTCGATCTTCCCGGTGACGAGCGCATGAACGTTGCGGGCCATATCACGCCCGAGGCAATGGAACTGCTGCCGTTCATCAAACGCGGATTCGGGGTACGGTTCGTTTAGCGTGTGACCCGTGGGCTACAATTGGGCCATCGTGCGAAGGCGCCTCGTGTGGCGTGTGCCTGCGTTGGCCGATCTATATTCGGAGGATTCCCATGACTGTACTGTTTGTTGAATATCCCAAGTGCTCGACCTGTAAGAAGGCTAAGGCATGGCTGGACGAACACGGGGTAGAGTATATCGACCGCGATATCGTTTTGGACAATCCCACGGCTGATGAGCTTGCGACCTGGATTGCTCGTTCGGGGCTGCCGGTGCGGCGCTTCTTTAATTCGTCGGGCATGAAATATCGAGAGCTGGGCCTGAAGGCGCGTCTGGATGCGGGCATGACGGATCGGGAGTGCTACGAGCTGCTGGCGACCGACGGCATGCTGGTCAAGCGTCCGCTGCTGGTGGGCGACGACTTTGCGATTCCCGGCTTTAGGGAAGCGGCTTGGGCCGAGGCGTTGCTGTAGCGGCTGCGGAAAGTGCGACCCGTTTTGAGCGCTCGGGGCGGGACGTGTTTTCCATCGGCGGGCTCGCTCGGCTCAATCCTCGAGCTGTGTCCATTCGTGCGGATCGTAGACCTTTACGTGCTTGTTGGGCTTGCCGCTCCAGTACTCCTCGTCCATAAAGGGCAGATATGCCTGAACGCCGGGGCAGATAAAGGGAATCCGCTGCTGTTGCAGTCGCTCGCGCTGGCGCTGCTCCAGGTGCGCCTCGGATATGACGGTCGGCATACCGGACAGCTCGACGAGGCTTGCCTGGATTCGCTTAAGGTCGGGGAGTCCCGCGTGCCATGACATCCGCATGATCAAAAATGAGGCGCGGCGGTAGTTTGCCTGCATCACCGTGATGGCGGGGCGCAGTGTGGGATGGATCTTGTCCCGTTCGGGCCAAAGGTCAGCAGTGATCTCGAGGCCCAGGGTCTCCCATAGGTAATCAAGCTCTTCGTCCACGGCGCCTCGATATCTACGCGATCATTGATACTTCGATTGTGTTGCCTGGTGCTATCGTTTTCGCGGTAGAATCTGCCAACGGTTGACGGCTACCGCTCGCGGCGTTTTGCCCTTCGTGTGCAGCGGTCGGCTTCACAGGTCCTTCACGGGCTGGACTAAATTAGGCCAATTTGACTGAATTTCAAAAAAGTCAAAATTGGGGCTTGCGTCACGGCGGTACTTCCCGTATATTTCTTTCTTGCGCAAAGGCACAGCCGAGCGCAGCGATGCAGTCATTGGGATGTCGTCTAATGGCAGGACAGCGGATTCTGGTTCCGTCAATGGGGGTTCGACTCCCTCCATCCCAGCCATTGCATTTGCTACATATGGCCCGTTCGTCTAGCGGTTTAGGACGCCGCCCTCTCAAGGCGGAGATCACCAGTTCGAATCTGGTACGGGCTACCAAAATTGAACGCCCGGGCCTCGTAAGAGACCCGGGTTTTGCGTATTGACCGATATTTAAGGCGCGCGTTGAGTCTGCCGCCCGGACCGAGGAGTTGTCATGGACCTGCCTATCAGCTTGGAAGACATCACGTATGCCGAGAACTATCTGGCGCAGGGCGACCTGGCTACGGCGACGCCGCTGCTGGAGCGTCTGGTTGAGCTCGCCGAGGAGTATATCGACGCTGAGTGCAAGACGGAGGAGAAGCGCCAGTACTTTAGCTTCGATAGTAAGTTTGAGCGTCTGGCCTATCGCCGCGTGGAGAAGGATCCGCGCGAGCTGGTGCAGGTCGAGGTTCCCTTTGACCGCCTGTACTCCGACATGGCGTTTGCCTACATCCGCCAGCAGGATTATGTGAGTGCTCGGAATGCCCTGATGCAGGCCGTGCGTTGGGATCCCATGAACTGCAACTATCGCTTGGACTTGGCCGAGCTGTTCCGTGCGCTCGAGGACAAGCAGGAGTGGGCATCGCTCTCGTTCTCGGTGCTGGAGCGCGCGAGCGACGGTAAGTGCGCCGCACGCGCCTACACCAACTTGGGTCAGTACTTCTTGGAGCCCGAGACCGAGAACATTTCGGCTGCCGTGGGCTGCGCGCGTCTGGCGCTGCGCCTGGCGCCCAATGATGCGCATACGACGCGCCTGCTCAATAAGATCCATACCACCTATCCGGATGCCGCCGATGAGAGCGACGACCACGTGATGGGTGAGCTCGCCCTGCAGGGCGTACCGACCTCGCCTTCGGCCGAGATTGCCATTTGTCTGATTATGTGTGCGACCGACGCTGCGAGCGACGGTGACAAGCAGGAGGCTACGCGCCTGACGGTCCGTGCCCGCGACCTGGTGGGCGAGGAGGCATGTGCGGCGATCATTAAGCTGGTGCGCGAAAGCGATGCCGAGCTCAACGCCGAGCGCAAGGCCAAACGCGAGGCCGCGAGCGGGAAAGCCGATGACGCCGAGGAGGCCGGCGATGCCCAGTAAGCGCGAGCGCAAGCTCATCTCCAAGAATCGTTCGGCGCATCACGAATACTTTATCGACGAGACGTTCGAATGCGGCATTGAGTTGAGCGGTACCGAGGTCAAGTCGATTCGCGAGCGCGCCTGTCAGATTACCGATACTTTTGCGCTGATTCGCGGCGGCGAGTGCTGGCTGGTGGGTTTGCACATCCATCCCTATAGTCACGGTGGCGTGTGGAACCGTGATCCCGATCGCCGGCGCCGTCTGCTGCTGCATCGCAAGGAGATTGATTTTCTTGACGGCAAACTACGCAACCGCGGTTATGCACTGGTGCCGCTCGAGCTCTACTTTAATACCGATGGTCGCGTTAAGCTGCTGTTGGGCCTGGGCCGTGGCAAAAAGCTCTACGACAAACGCGAGGACATGGCCAAACGTGACGTTCAGCGCGAAATCGATCGCGCGCTTAAGGAGCGTAATCGCTAAGAGTTGATATCCGGGCGGGGAGGGATATTCATCCATCACTGTTGTCGTACTCCCGGTCTGCTCCTCGCAAGTTGCGGTGGAATAGTTCCTGTTTGTTGGGTATCCAGGCTTAAACAGGGACTTTTCACCGCAGCTGCGTGTGTCTCATTTTTCTTACCGTTCTGACACATATGTCTCATTGGGGGTATATACATCTGCAAGGCTCAATTCCGAGTTAGGGGAGTGGTCGTTTTGGATAAAACTGCGTTCTTTACGATGCCGTGCGGGCTGTATGTGGTGAGTGCCGCGGCAGATGGGTCGCGCGCCGGCTGCATTATCAACACCGCGGTGCAGGTGACGTCCACGCCGCCGCGCATTTCGGTTGCCGTGAACAAGGAAAATGTCACGTCTAGCGTTATCTCGTCTGCCAAGGCCTTTGCGCTGACCGTGATCGATCAGACGGCCGATATGCCCTACATTGGTAACTTTGGATTCCGTACCAGCAGCAACTATGACAAATTTGCCAAGTACGAGACGCGCGAGACCGCACTGGGCATGCCCTATGTTCCCGAGCATGCGGCAGCCTTGTTTAGCTGCCGTTTGATCGACACAGTGGATGTGGGCACGCATCTACTGTTTATCGGCGAGGTCGAGGATGCCGAGCGCCTGAGCGACGAGACGCCGCTCACCTACGATTACTACCATAAGGTCCTGAAGGGCAAGACGCCGCCCAAGGCGTCTTCGTACCAAGGGTAGAAATGCGGTAAAACTTCTTGCATTATATTATTAAGAATATATACTAATTAAGCAAAGTACATCAGCAGCCACGTTCGAGAGGAGAACATCATGGCCGAGGAAAAGAAGACGTACAAGTTCGTGTGCACCGTTTGCGGTTACGAGGTAGAGGTCGACACGCCCGAACTGCCCGAGGATTACGTGTGCCCGGTGTGTGGCGTCGGTCCCGATCAGTTTGAGCTCGTCGAGGAGTAGCTCGTAGACACACGACTTGCAGCAACATATAGCTCTGTCCAAGGGCCCCGGTCGGATATCCCGGCCGGGGCCCTTTTCCTCCGTCCCCAAGGGATCACGGCTGCTATAGCCGATCCTGTCTGTTGTGAGTCCGGCCGACCTTTTGTCTTAACCTGCAACATCTAACGGCTCAAAACGGGTCTTCCTGTTACAGAACGAGACAAACCAAAACCATCATTCTCAAAATCTCAATCTATAACATTTAGGCACGTAAACCCCCTCTACTTGTTACAGATCGAGACAAAAGGTTGGGGCTGAAGAAATATCTCGTTGTGTTAGACCGCTTTGGATACTGGGACTTTTCCTATAATCTTTCTTGCTTAGATAGCAGGCGAAAGCGAAGGAGCTCCTATGGTCACCAAGGATGATGCGTGTTGGATAATCGGCCTTTCCGCAGGTGCGGGCATTGGCGTATACCTTGATGGCGGCTGGGGCGTCGATGCGCTTGTCGGGCGTGAGACCAGGGCTCATAACGACATCGACCTGTTCGTTCAGCGCGGGGATTACCAAAGGTTCGTGGATCTAATTGCTGATGAGGGGTTTTCCGAGGTGGCTGCATCTTTCACCACCGAAGATCACACGGTGTGGCAAGACGAGGCGGGGCGCATCGTCGACCTGCATTGCTTCGATTTCGCCGAGAATGGCGATATTCTGTATCAGGGAGATCGTTTTCCCGGGGAGGTCTTTTCGGGGAGGGGGCGCATCGGCGAGGTGGAGGTGTCGTGCATCGACCCCGAAAGCCAGCTGTTGTTTCACTTGGGCTATCAGCATGACGAGCACGACGCCCACGATGTCATGCTCCTATGCCGTGAGTACGGTTTCGACGTTCCCGAAGAATATCGCTAGCTGTTGCTATTTGCATCGGGGCACGACTTCAGCGCTTGCCGCAGATGCGCTGCGCCAGACCGCCCTGGACATCACGCCACGCCGTATATGGCCCTCCGCGCACGCGAGTCCCATTTCGCCTGCTTGATCCAGTACTCGTAGAACGGATAGGGGGTCACCTTGTACTGGCGCCAGGTCTTCTCGTACGTGCCGCGGGCTGCCTGCCTCACTATGAGCTCGGCGAGCTCGTCCGCGCTCCTGCGGACCTTGAAGCACCATGTCCACTTGAACCAGGCGAGGTAGTTCTCGAGGCGTCTCGTGGAGACACCCCGGAACCTGCCGATGAAGTGCCTCATCTGGGAGTGGAGGCTGTTCACCCTGTTGATGGCGTGCTCCTCCCTCTTGCTGGCGATGTGCGCGCCGACGCCGAGGGCGGGCAGGACGCGGCGGTACACGTGCGCACGGTCCGTCGAGATTATCGCGCCGACCGCGAGCTTGTCGGCGAGCAGCTCCCTGGCTGCCGCCTCGTCGAGGCCGCCCCTCCCCGCGATCTCGTAGAAGATGTCGCCGGCGTCGTTGATGCCGGTGAGCACGCATATCTTCTCGTGCCCGTCGGTTCCCTGCGACCTTGTGCGGGGCTTCCTGGGCATGCCGGACTCCGACCTGGAGCGGTTTCCCTTGAAGCTCTCCCTGAAGAAGCACTCGTCGAGCTCGGCCCCGCCGCCGGCCTCCACGCGGAAGGCGGGCATGCGCTTGGCCATGGCCTCGAGCAGCCTGTGGCGCATGAAGAACGCCGTCTTGAGGCACACGCCGCACTTTTCCGCCGACTCGCGCAGCGGGAGCATGTCCACGTGGCACTCCGCGAACCTCATCCAGGCCGACCTGTCGAGCTTGGTGGTGGAGAAGATGCGCATGGTGGCGTCGGTGAAGGTCCTGGCGCACCCTCGGCAGAGGAACCGCTGACGGCCGCGCCCGTCTCGCCCCCTCTTCACGTAATGCGGGGAGCCGCACCAGGGGCAGGCTCTGTCGGGATCGTCTTCCGCCCCCTCGCTTGCCGCGAGTTCGAAAAGCTCCGCGTCTATCAGCGCCTTGAGCGATCTCAGGACCCTGCTCTTCTCGGCAGCCGTCATCTGCGGGAGGAACTGCCTCGTCAGCTGGGTGAGCACGTCTTCCATTGCAACCTCCATCTCTCCTGATGATGGAATTGTCACAACCGGGGCCCCGTCGCGTGTACTGCGTGCAGGACACTTATCCAAAGTGGTCTAACACAACGAAATATCTCGATCTGTAACATCTGGGCGAGGAAATTGGGTCCACTTGTTACAGATCGAGACAAACTGAAACTATCTCTCAGAAAATCTCAATCTGTAACATCTAAGGGCTCCAAGCGGCCTCACTTGTTACAGATTGAGACGTTTTATCTGGACAGTCACGCCATCCCATTACATCCCCGTTAGCAGCACGATGTCGAGAATCGTCACGATGACACCGATCCCTACGAGCAACGCGTTGAGCGGGCGCGAGTTGGCGTATTTGCCCATGACGCGGGGCGAGCTGGTGAGTCGTATGAGCACAAAGACCGTAATCGGCAGCTGAAGCGACAACAGTGCCTGACTCCAAATGAGACCCTCAAAAGGATTCGGGACGACCAGGCACGCCGCCACTGCGCCGACGAAACAGGCCGCCACTCCGATCGAGGAATGTCGGTCGTGGATGTCGTATTCCTCGTCGAATATGCCCGCGGTGATGGTGCCCGCCGCCATGCCCGCCGTCACGCTACTCGATATGCCCGCAAACAGCAGTGCCACCGCAAAGATGGTCGAGCTTGCCGGGCCCAGAATGGGGGAGAGCGTGGCCGCTGCGACGGCGAGGTCGTCTACGACAATGCCGTGCGCAAAGAAGGTCGTTGCGGCCAGGATGACCATGGCCGAGTTGATTGCCCAGCCCACACCCATCGAAAAGAGCGTGTCGAAGAGCTCGTAGCGCAGGCGTTCTTCGATAACCTGCTCGCCTTGGCCTTCGAAGTGCATGGATTGGATGACCTCGGAGTGCAGGAAGAGATTGTGGGGCATAACGACCGCGCCTAGGACACTTACGATAATCGCGACTGAGCCGGTGGGCATACTGGGTGTAATCCAGCTTGTGGCGGCTTGCGGCCAGTCGACCTTGACCAGCGCAAGCTCGGCTAAAAACGAAAGTCCCACCACGCCCACGAAGGCGATGATCCAGCGTTCGGCGCGTTTGTAGGAGCTTGTCATGAGCATGGCAATCGATGCCGCCGCCACGATGATGCAGCCGGCACGTACGGGCAGGCCAAAGAGCATTTGAAGTGCGATCGCACCGCCCAGGACCTCGGCCATGGCGGTGGCGATGGTCGCGAGGTAGGCGCTGCCGAGCACCGCGCGTCCCACGATGCGGGGGAGGTAGCGTGTCGTGGCCTCGGCAAGACAGGCGCCCGTGGCGATACCCAGGTGTGCCGCGTTGTGCTGCAGCACAATGAGCATAATCGTGGACAGCGTGACGATCCACAGCAGCGCGTAGCCAAACTGCGAGCCCGCGGCCATATTGGAGGCCCAGTTGCCCGGGTCGATAAAGCCGACGGTGACGAGCAGCCCGGGACCGATATGCCGCGCAATGTCTAGGCCTCCGTGACCACCGGTGCGCGGGGAGTCAAAGTGATGTTTGAGATGGTTGATCATGGCGCGCTCCTGCGTGCCGTTTGTTTGACGCCACAAAGGATACCCGTTTTAGGCTCGAAAGTTAACCAAGACTAATAAAATTGCCGTATTTGAATGGGATGGTGAAAGGGGGCTGCCGAAATGTCTTGATCTGTAACAACTGGGGATGGAAATTGGGCCTAGGTGTTACAGATCGAGACAGGAAGAAATGGTCCTATGGAAAATCTCGTTCTGTAACAGCTGACCGCCAAAGCCGGCCCTTCGTGTTACAGATTGAGACATTCGGAATTGTCTCTCGAAAACATCTCAATCTGTAACAGTAAGTCGTCGAAATTGGGTCTTCCTGTTACAGATTGAGATGTTTGAAGCGGTGAGCTTACAGGCCGAACTTGGGGCCCTTGTTGTCGCCCTTGAGGTCGGCGGTGTCCACTCGTAGAGCGTGCGTTACGCGATTGTTTCGAAACGGGCGGGAAACACAGCGGGCCGGCGATGCTCCTAGTATGCCTATTCAACTGACTGTCTTATATCTAGGGGAGGATCGCGATGCAGGCAGATTCCGCTCAGCAGCAGGGCCTTTATCGCCCCGAATTCGACCACGATGCATGTGGCATCGGCGCGCTTGCCGATATCAACGGCGAGCGCCATCACCAGATTCTGGACGACGCGCTGTCCATTTTGGTTAACTTGGAGCACCGCGGCGGCACGGGACTCGAGAAGAACACCGGCGACGGTGCCGGCATCCTGTTCCAGGTTCCGCATCACTTTTTTCGAAAAGAGGCTCAAAAGTGCGGTCAGATTCTGCCGGCGGAGGGCGACTATGGCGTGGCCATGCTGTTCTTTCCGCAGGACGATAAGGGCGTAGAGGATGCCCGTCGCGTGTTTGAGGAAGGCTGCGCCGAGGCCGGCGTGCCGCTGCTCTTTTGGCGCGAGGTGCCGGTCGATCCGCACGACCTGGGCGAGACGGCCCGCGCCTGCATGCCTACTATCTTGCAGGCCTTCCTGGGCCGTCCGGACGACACGCCCGCCGGTGATGCCTTCGAGCGCCGCCTGTACGTGTGCCGCCGTACCATCGAGAAGAAGGCCGACGCTGAGTTCGCTCTGCGTGACAAGATCTTCTACGTGTGCTCCATGAGCTCGCGCACCATCGTGTACAAGGGCATGCTGGTCGCCACGCAGATGCGCCGCTTCTTCATTGATCTTAACGACGCCGCCGTCAAGACGGCTGTGGCGCTCGTCCACTCGCGCTACTCCACCAACACCACGCCCAGCTGGGAGCGTGCGCACCCCAACCGTTTTATCATTCACAACGGCGAGATCAACACCCTTAAGGGCAACGTCAACTGGATTCGCGCCCGCGAGCCCAACCTGTACAGTCCCGTGCTGCAGCACGATCTTGAGCGCGTGATGCCCATCATCAACCGCGAGGGTTCCGACTCCGCGATTCTGGACAACGTTCTCGAGTTTTTGGTTATGAACGGTCGTCCGCTTACGCGTGCCGCATCCATGCTGCTGCCCGAGCCGTGGGACCACAACGATAGTCTGAGTGAGGAGCGTCGCGCCTACGACGCCTACCAGTCTATGCTCATGGAGCCTTGGGATGGTCCGGCGGCCATCGCCTTTACCGACGGCCGTACCCTGGGTGCCGCCCTCGACCGTAACGGCCTGCGCCCGGCTCGCTACTACGTGACGCGCGACGGCCGCTTTATGCTGGCGAGCGAGGTGGGCACCATCGAGGTGCGCCCCGAGAACATCCTGACGAGCGGCTGCCTGGGACCGGGTCAGATGCTCGAGGTCGATTTTGCCCGCGGCCGCGTGATCTACAACGACGAGCTGCGCGCCCGTTACGCCAAGGAAAAGCCCTACCGTGATTGGATTGCCGAGGAGACGCTGACCGTCGACGCGCTCGATGAGCCCGTTGCGGCAACACCCGCCGAGGACGCCGAGGTACCTGCCGCCGTGCGTATGGCCAAGCTTGGCTATCACTGGGATGATGTTGACGAGGTCGTGCGCCCCATGGCCCAGCAGGGCAAGCCCCCGCTCGCCTCGATGGGTATCGATGCGCCGCTGGCCTGCCTGTCCAAGAAGACGCGTTCGTTCTTTGACTACTTCTATCAGTTATTCGCCCAGGTCACGAATCCGCCGATCGATGCCCTGCGCGAGCACATGGTCACCTCGACCACGCTCTACCTGGGTAACCACGGCAACCTGCTCGAGGATTCCCGCACGGCCTGTCAGCTGGTGCGCTTGGAGCGCCCGTTGCTCAACGAGGAAGAGCTCGACCACATCTGTGCCATCGACCGTGTTGGCTTTAAGACCCGTCGTTTCCGTGCCGTCTACCGCCGCGATGCCGGCGAGGGCGCGCTGCAGGCTGCGCTCAAGCAGCTTGCCGAGGACGTTGAGGCTGCGGTCCGCGACGGCGTGAACATCGTGGTGCTGAGCGACCGCGCCGGAGCGGGCGAGGTGCCCGTGCCCTCGCTGCTTGCCGTGGGCTGTGTGCACAACCATCTGATCCGCGCCGGTGTGCGCACCTTTGCCGATATCGTGGTGGAGTGCGGCGACGCGGTGTCCTCGCACGACTTTGCGGCACTGGTGGGCTACTCCGCGAGCGGCATCTATCCGTATAACGCGCATGCGTGCATCCGAGATCTGGCTGCGCGCGGCGATCTGGACGTGACGGCCGAGCAGGGCATCGCCAATTACAACAAGGCTGCGACCGCCGGCATCGTCTCCATCATGTCCAAGATGGGCATCTCCACGGTGCAGAGCTATCATTCCGCGCAAATCTTCGAGGCCGTGGGCTTTACGCCGGAGTTCGTCAACGCGTACTTTGCCGGCACGGTGAGCCGTGTGGGCGGTATGGGTGTCGAGGACGTTGAGCGCGAGCAAAACGAGCGATACGACGCCGCGCTCGCTATCCTTAAGAGCCCGGCTCCCGATCAGCTGCCCACACTGGGCCTGACCAAGTGGCGCCCGCTCGGCGGCGAGGATCACCTGATCGACCCCCAGACTGTCTACCTGCTGCAGACTGCCTGTCGCGAGGACAGCTACGACACCTTTAAGGAGTACAGCGCCCGCCTGCACCGCACCGGTCGTGCCGTGCGCCTGCGCGACCTGCTGGACTTTAATGCCAGCGGCCGCACTCCGGTGGCACTCGACGAGGTCGAGCCCGCGCTCAACATCGTCCGCCGCTTTAACACCGGCGCCATGTCGTACGGCTCCATCAGCAAAGAGGCGCACGAGTGCATGGCCATCGCCATGAATCGCCTGCATGGACGTTCCAACTCGGGTGAGGGCGGCGAGGACCCGCGTCGCGAGACCCCGCTGGCCAACGGCGACTCCAAGAACTCCGCCATCAAGCAGGTGGCAAGCGCGCGCTTTGGCGTGACGAGCCGTTACCTGTGCAGCGCCTTCGAGATTCAGATCAAGATGGCCCAGGGCGCCAAGCCCGGCGAGGGTGGCCACCTGCCCGGTAAGAAGGTCTACCCCTGGATCGCCGAGGTCCGTCAGTCCACGCCCGGCATCGGCCTGATCTCGCCTCCGCCACACCACGATATTTACTCCATCGAGGATCTGGCAGAGCTGATCTTTGACCTTAAGAACGCCAACCCCGGCGCGCGCGTGTCGGTCAAGCTGGTCAGCGAGGCCGGCGTCGGTACCATCGCCACCGGTGTGGCCAAGGGTGCTGCCGACAAGATCTTGATCAGCGGCCACAATGGCGGCTCGGGTGCCGCTGCGCGCGACTCTATCTGGCATGCGGGTCTGCCGCTGGAGCTCGGCCTTGCCGAGGCCCAGCAGACGCTGCTGCAAAACGGCCTGCGCTCGCGCGTGGTGCTCGAGGCCGACGGCAAACTCATGGACGGCACCGATGTCGCCGTCGCCTGCTTGCTGGGTGCCGAGGAGTTTGGTTTTGCGACCATGCCGCTCATCTCGATGGGCTGCCTCATGCAGCGCGACTGCCAGCAGGATACCTGCCCGGCCGGCATCGCCACGCAAAACTGCCGCCTGCGTCGTGGCTTCCGCGGCAAGCCCGAGCACGTCGAGCACTTTATGCTCTTTGTTGCCGAGCAGCTGCGCGAGGTCATGGCGAGCCTGGGCTTCCGCACCGTCGACGAGATGGTCGGCCATCCCGAGTGCCTGCGCCAGATCGAGGTCCCGGGCAACCGCAAGGCCAACCTGCTCGATCTGTCGCCCGTGCTGGCGAGCGCGACCTGCGAGTTCGGTGCCCACATTCCGGGTGCCGACGGTCGTCACTTCCTGCCGCAGATGGCTGCCGACAGTGAGCTCGACAAGACGCTCGACTCCACGCTGTTTGTGCCCTACACGGCCGATGCTCGTGCGCACCTGCGTCCGATTCGCTTCCGCGCCGATATCGCAAACGTCAACCGCTGCGTTGGCACCATTCTGGGCAACGCGGTGACCAAGGCGCATCCCGAGGGCCTGCCCGCCGGCTCCATCACCATCGATTGCGATGGATCGGCTGGTCAGAGCTTTGGCGCGTTCCTGCCGCGCGGCATTACGCTCAACGTGTGCGGTGACGCCAATGACTACTTTGGCAAGGGCCTTTCGGGCGGTGAGGTGTCGGTGCGCCCCAACCCGCATGCGACCTTCAAGTTCGACGAGAACATCATCGTGGGCAACGTTGCGTTCTTTGGCGCTACGAGCGGCCGCGGCTTCATTAACGGTCTGGCCGGCCAGCGCTTTGGCGTGCGCAACTCCGGTGCTACCGTGGTGGTCGAGGGTTGCGGCAACCACGGCTGCGAGTACATGACGGGCGGCCTGGCGCTCATCCTGGGCGAGGTCGGGCAGAACTTCGCCGCCGGCATGACAGGTGGCGTGGCCTATGTCTTTGACCAGTACGGCACACTCGATGCCCGTGTGAACCACGAGAGCGTTGAGCTCAAGGCCCCGACGGCCGACGAACTGGCGCAGATTCGTGCGCTCATCCAGGAGCACGTGGACGCGACGCAGAGTCCGCGCGGCATCAAGCTGCTCTACAGCTTTGAGACGATGAGCAAGCACTTTGTGAAGGTCATTCCGACCGAGTACGAGCGCGTGCTGGCGATTGTCGCCGCGGGCGAGGCTGCCGGGAAGACGCATGCTCAGGCCGAGGAGCTGGCGTTTGACATCGTGACCGGTCGCGCGAGTGCCGCGGATGTTGCTCGCTTCGATGCTGCGGGCGATGCTGCGGGCGCTGCGTCCGTGGCTGCCAGCTCTGTTGCTTCGACCAAGAAGGAGGCGTAAGTGCCATGGGTAAGCCCGGTGCTTTTCTTGATATCGATCGCGTGACCCATGAGCTTCGCCCCGTGGAGGAGCGCAGCCATGATTTCGATCCGCTGTACGTGGAGCTCGACGACGATGCGCGTCGCGCCCAAGCGAGCCGCTGCATGATGTGCGGTGTGGCGTTTTGCCAGATGGGCGCGAGCTTTGGCAAGGCACGCCCGAGCGGCTGCCCGCTGCATAACCTGATTCCCGAGTGGAACGAGCTGGTGTACCGCGGCCGCTGGGACGAGGCGGCCGAGCGCCTGTCGCTCACCTCGCCCATGCCCGAGTTTACGAGCCGCGTGTGTCCGGCGCTGTGCGAGGCCGCGTGCAACCTGGGTTCGGTCGACGGCCAGCCCACGACGATTCACGATAACGAGCGCGCGATTAGCGACCATGAGTGGGCCAACGGCGGTCCGCGCCGCTTTGAGCCGGCGGGGGAGGATGCGCCCACGGTCGCCGTGGTTGGTTCTGGACCGGCTGGTCTGGTGGCTGCATGGGAGCTTGCGCGTCGCGGCGCCCGTGTGACGGTGTTTGAGCGCGATGACCGCCCGGGCGGTCTGCTCATGTATGGCATTCCCAACATGAAGCTCGAGAAGTCCGTGGTCGAGCGTCGCGTGGCGCTCATGCGTGAGTTGGGCATTGTGTTTGAGCTGAGCGCCGATGTGACGGACCCTGCGGTGGCAGCCAAGCTCGATGGCTTTGACGCTGTCGTGGTGGCTGCTGGTGCTCGTGCCCCGCGCGGGCTTTCGGCTGCGAACATCGAAGCGCCCGGCGTGGTGTATGCCGTGGACTACCTGACGGCTTCGACCGTCTCGCTGCTCGATGGTGGCGAGCTCGCGGTGGACGCTCGCGGCCTGGACGTCGTGGTCATTGGCGGCGGCGATACCGGCAACGACTGCGTGGGTACCGCCGTGCGCCAGGGTGCGCGCAGTGTGCGCCAGTTTGAGTTTTTGCCGGCCGCGCCCGATAAGCGCGCGGCGAGCAACCCCTGGCCGCAGTGGCCCAACGTTAAGAAGACCGACTACGGCCAGCAGGAGGCTATCGCTGCGATGGGTGGCGAGATGCGTGCCTGGGGCGTGGATACGCTCGAGGTGCTGCTGGACAAGAAGGGTGCGGCTGCGGGCCTGCGCGTGGTCGATCTGGATTGGTCGGCGGGAAAGCCCGAGCACATCGCGGGCTCCGAGCACGAGGTGCCGGCGCAGCTGGTGCTCATCGCCTGCGGCTTTACGGGTCCGGAGCACAGCGTGTTCGAAGCTGTCGGCGTGCCTGTTGCCACGGCCGGGCGACCTCTGCCCGTAATGGTTGCCGAGGGTTCGCATCGTGCAGCTCGCGTGGATGGCGTTGCTGCGGATGCCGCGCCGGTGTTTGTTGCCGGCGACGCCCGCAACGGCAGCTCGCTCGTGGTGAACGCCATGGCCGACGCCCTGGCCTGTGCTACCGAAGTCGCAGACGCGCTGGAGCTGTAAGGTAGTCGCCCACAATCGAATCAACAAGGGCTGTCCCCAACTGCCGGCACAAAAGGAACGTCCCTAAGTGCCGACAGTTGGGGACGTTCCTTTTCTGTCGGCATTCGGGGACACTCCTTGCGGATTTGCGAGCGATTTGCTCGTTTGTCGACGTACGGGTGTTCATTTGTCGACTTTTTGGGCTGTGGTCACCTGTTGTTTCTGTGGTGGCTGCGGGCATCTGGCTCAAAAGGGCGAGTTGGCTGTCTATGTCTACCTGCGGTTTCTTTGCGGTGCGCTCATTCGGTCAATCTTTTCGTCAAGTGTTTGGTCAGCATCTGGTTTGCAGCCGGAGGCCTATTTTGCCCGCGCTTGCCTCGGTTGCTCGCCCTCCTCGTAAGCTCAAATTGAGGTCCATCAGTTTGAGGAGGATGCCATGACTGACCAAGTTTTTGACCGAGCAGAGCTGGCCGAAGCCGTCGGCAACGATATTGCCGACATGGCTCACTTTTGGATGCTGCGGAAGTTTCAGTTTTTGGAGTCGGCGCGCGAACAGTTCGAGATCATTGTCGATCCGTGGCTCAGCTATTGCACCGAACCTTCTCAAAACGAAATCATGGCCTACAACATGGCGTTTACCGATTGGCTGCTGTTTGAGCGCCCCTATCGCCATGGCGAGACGCTGCTCGAGCTATATGTGGATGAGCCGCCAGCATCGATTTTGCCAGCCTCGCTCAAGCGGCTCGAGCAGGTGCGCGACACGCAGTACTTCTCTCGCTTTGGCATTTTGGATAAGGATCCTGCGTCCGGCATGGTCGCGCTGAAGGACACACGCACCGATCATCGCTTTGATGTCTACAATCCCCATATCGTGCAAAAGGAGCATTGGAATGACGGCGCGATCGCGGTGCGCATCGCGTGCGTTGACGATGTCTGGCTTGCGGTGGGACAGCTCTACCTATATGACATCGCGCGCCTGAACGACACGGCGGTCGACGGGCCGGGTGCGGTGCATCCCGAGGATCTGCAGGACGGCTTTGACACCTCGTTCATCAGCTTCTTCTTGCGTCTGGTCCGCGACGTCATGGGCGCCCAGGGGCGGTACGTAAAGTCCCTCAACATCTACGAGCAAGAGTGGGAGTAGGGGATGGGCAGCTGTCGCCTGCCTTGCCCTCTGTCTTTATGTCTCGATCAGTAACGTTTAGGGACAAAAAACCGGTCTACCTGTTACAGATCGAGACGAATGCTTGGGCGCTGCTGATTTGTCTAAATCTGTAACGTTTAGGGGCCTGGAGAACGTCTAACTGTTACAGATCGAGACGTTTGGCACCTGGTTGGGGGAATGTCTCAATCTGTAACATCTACAGGCTGAAAGTCGACCTTACTGTTACAGATTGAGACAAAGGCTGGACGCACGACTGAAAATCTCGATCTGTAACAACTAGAGGCTCAAAGACTGTCTTCCTGTTACAGATCAAGACATTTGTCAGCGGAGGCAACGGTGACAATGGTCCATTTGTCTGACGTGGTGGTGATGGAAGTGTCTAATACCGTTTTCAAACACAAGCATACGACTCGCAACACGTTGGCACGGAACAGGATGCTCGCGCGGCTCACGGAGGCGACCGAGCAAGGTGCACTGCTCGCAACGCATGACAATGCCGAGCTCATGTGGCTGCGACGCCATGTTGGAACCGACGATATCGCGGAGCCCGAGTCGTATCTGTTCTGTTTTCAACATGATTGGGATACGTTGACACCGGCGGAGCGAGCGCTGCGTACCATCAAAGGGTTTGCAGAGTTTCATCCCGATTGGGCGTTTTGGGGTTATGACGCGGCACTTTTGTGGGGTTTGGAGGTGCCGAATGATCTGCTTGGGCCACGATATCTTGTTAAGACGGGTTGCTCGGTGACGTTGAGCAGCGGGTGCAGGTTGTTGCGTCCACAGGTGGCGGGCACGCTCGAGCGTGTTGATGGCGTGCGGGTGACGTCGTTTTGGAGCACGGTGGAGGATTGCTTGCTGCGTGCGCCGTTCTCCTACGGGTTGGCGATTGCCGATTCTGCACTGCGGGCGAAAGGTGTATCACGTGGGGATTTGTGCGAGCGCCTCCGCGCCGATTGCGAGGGCAGGCGAGGGTATCGCAGGGCACAGGTGATCGCGTCGTATGCGGATGGGCTGTCCGAAAACGGCGGCGAGTCGCGGTTCCGAGCGTTCTTTATTGCGTACGGCTTTCCGGTTCCGGAGCTGCAGGTGGAGTTTCGCGACCCGCTCGATCCGAGCCAGGTGTTTCGGGTTGATTATTTCTGGAAGCTCGAGGACGGGACATGTGTCATCGGCGAGCTCGACGGGAAGGGAAAGTATACCCTGCAGGATGGTGGGGATCGGGAGTCGGTCGACCCATTCGTGGCAGAACGTCAGCGAGAGTCTCATCTGACGATGCTCGGGCACAAGGTGCTTCGGTTTACGTTTGATGAACTCAAGAACCCGGGGAAACTGGATGAAAAGATGAGACTGGCGGGAATTCAACAGCGGGCCGATCTGGCTGAGGAATGGAGACGCCAGTGGTATGGGTGCTAAGGGGTGCAACTGACGCGAATGTGGTTGTTCCTGCCGAGTTTGTCTCGATCTGTAACATCTAGTGGCCCAAAAACCGGGTTTACTGTTGCAGATCGAGACGTTCGGCACACACGGCTGGGACATCGCCGCGCTGGCCTCTCTATCCTCGCATCCTCCCTTTTCTCCGTTAACCGATACATCGACTGCATCTCCGTCGCCTTGGGCGATAATGGACAAATGTTCAAGTTAATCGTGAGGGAGGAGCTCGATATGGCGTCTGCCGATCGTTCCACGTTGTTTATCAATGCGACCGTCCTGGATGGTTCGGAACATATGGAGTCGCAACCCGATATGGCCGTGACTGTTGAGCGCGGCGTCATCACCTGGATGGGGCCGAGTGCTGTGGCGCAGGCGCCCGCGGGTGCCGAGGTCATCGACCTGGGTGGTGCGTATCTCATGCCCGGTCTCATCAATATGCACGTGCACCTGTGCGGTTCGGGCAAGCCTGTCTCGGCCGGCGATGCGGGAGCGCTGATGAAGAAACTCGATAATCCCGTGGGCCGTGCCATCGTCCGCCGCATCCTCAAGGGCAGTTCCCAGCAGCAGCTGGCAAGCGGCGTGACCACGGTGCGCGGCGCGGGCGATCCGTTGTTTGCCGATCTCGCCGTGCGCGACGCTATCGACGCCGGCAGATATCAGGGTCCGCGCCTGGTAGCGCCGGGAACGGGCGTCACGGTGCCGGGCGGCCACGGTGCGGGCTTGTTCGCGCAGGTGGCCAACAGCCCCGTCGAGGCAGCCGAGCAGGTGCGAGACCTGTATGCGCGCGGTGCCGATGTCATCAAGCTGTTCGTGACGGGCGGCGTGTTCGACGCTACCGAGGTGGGCGAGCCTGGCGTGCTGCGCATGCCGGTCGAGGTTGCCGCGGCGGCGTGCAAGGCGGCGCACGAGGTGGGCCTGCCGGTTATGGCTCATGTCGAGAGCACCGAGGGCGTGAAGGCTGCGCTTCAGGCCGGGGTCGATACGATCGAGCACGGTGCCCCGATGACGCCCGAGATCTTGGAACTATACCGCGGCGCCGCGGGCACACAGCTTGAGGATCGTGCACCCAGCGTCACCTGCACTATCAGCCCGGCGCTGCCGTTTGTGCTGCTCGACCCGGAGAAGACCCATTCGACCGATACGCAAAAGAAGAACGGCGATATCGTGTGCTCGGGTATTATCGAGAGCGCTCGTGCGGCGCTGGCGGCCGGTATCAAGGTAGGCCTGGGCACGGACTCGAGCTGCCCGTTTGTGACGCAGTACGACATGTGGCGTGAGGTGGCCTATTTTGCCAAGTATGTCGGCGTGAGCAATGCCTTTGCGTTGCATACGGCCACGCAGGTCAATGCCGAGCTGCTGGGGCTGGGCGGCGAGACCGGTACGATCGAGTGCGGCAAGGCCGCCGATATCCTGGTGACGCGCGAGAATCCTCTGGATGATCCGTGTGCCTTGCGTGAGCCGGTACACGTAATGTGCCGCGGCGATCTGGTGCGCAAGCTGAAGGTGAAGCGCATCCCCGAGGTGGATGCCGAGCTCGACGCGATTATGGCCATGCCGGCCGAGGCGCTGGCCGAGGAGTTGACTCGCGACGGCGTGGCGTAGATGTGACAAAGGGACGACTCCATTACCGCATGCAAAAAGCCGAGGTCTCAACACGAGGCCTCGGCTTTTTTATCGAACAAATACTTAAGATTTGGGACAAACAAACCTGATTAATTTGTCCCGCGTGCGGGCGCTAGGAGCGCGTTTCCATCTTGGCGTGGCACTTGGGGCAGGTGACGCGGATTTTGCCCTTGCCCTTGGGGACGGAGAGCATCTGGCCGCAGTTGGGGCACTTGAGGTATGCCGTGGTCTTGCGACCCTTCCACATCTTCTTGGCCGTGCGCTTGGCGCGCTCAAAGTCTTCCTTGCTCGTTCCGGCTGCACGCGAGGCGCCTGTCGCTGAGGTGCCGCCGCCCAAACTGGCGACGAACTTGCCTAGGCCGGGGACGTTTGCGGTCACGGCGACAAAGGCCGCGTTCTCCTTGCGGCGCGCGTCGATGTTTTTGGACAGGCCGCGCAGCACGCCGAGCACGATCACGGCGATGGCGATCCAGCTGAGCCACTGGATGCGGGCCATCGATCCGATCATCGCGATGACGATGCCGGCAAAACCCATCACGATGGTGAGCTCGTCAGCACCATTGCGACCCTTCATAAAGTCATTCATGTAAATTGCCTTTCGTTCGATATGCTGCACGCCTTTATACCCGATTTAGAGCAAGGGGGACAGGTTAATCTGCGCCAATGTGGCGTAGACGTACCCGTCCCTGATGCACCATGATGGTGTAATGCAACCTGTCCCCTTTGCATCAGTTACTTGGCGAGCTTGTCGACGACGCGTTCGATCTCGGCGAGCTTAGCGGCTTTGAGGTCTTCGTCGCCCGATTCGATTGCCGAAGTCACGCAGCCCTCAATATGCGCCTTGAGCACGTCGGCGTTAATGCGCGCGAGGAGCGCCTGTGTGGCCATGAGCTGCGTGGAGATATCGACGCAATAGCGGTCCTCCTCGACCATCCGCAGGATGCCATCAATCTGGCCGCGCGCCGTCTTGAGCATGCGGGTCACCGATTTATGGTCTGCCATCATGGCGGGTCCTCGTTTCTGGTCGGGGGGGTACGTGCGGGTCGTTACGCGGCGGTCACCGAAAGGGCGTGGAACTTCTCGCCGGCGCCCTCGACGGCGGCAGCGAGCTGCTCGGCGGTCACGGTGTCGGCGCACTCCACCTGTACGGTCTGAGTCTCGTGGTCGGCGTCGGCGTCGGTCACGCCTGCCACGTTGAGCAGTGCCGTCTCGACAGTAGCATCGCAGTGGCCGCACATGAGGCCGGAAGTCTTAATTTTGTAACGCATGGATATTCCTCTCTGTTGTGTCGGCTTTCCCAGGCACCCGACCTTGACCTTCAAGCCGTCGCTCGCGTACCAAAGTACGCGTCGCTCCTCTTTCAGGTCAATCTCGGGCACCCGGAAAACCCGTTCTAAATGGACGTAATAGTGATCCTATTTTGCCACTTTGGGCTTAAAGGATTTTAGACGCAGGGCGTTGCTTACGACACATACGCTCGACAGGCTCATGGCCGCGGCGCCAAACATCGGCGAGAGCTGCCACCCGGTGAGCGGGAAGAACACGCCCGCCGCCAGCGGAATGCCGATGCCGTTGTAGAACAGTGCCCAGAACAGGTCCTGCTTGATGTTGCGGATCGTGGCGCGCGAAAGCTCGATGGCACGGGCGACGTCCATGAGGTCGCTGCGCATGAGTACCACGTCGGCGCCCTCCTTGGCGATGTCGGCACCGGTGCCGATGGCAAGGCCCACGTCGGCGCGCGCCAGGGCGGGGGAGTCGTTGATGCCGTCGCCCACCATGGCCACCATGCTGCCTGCGTCCTGCAACTCGCGCACATGGCGCTCCTTGTCGGCGGGAAGGATGTCGGCGATGACCTGTTCGCTGCTCAGCCCCACGCGGCGGGCGATGGCCTCGGCCGTCACGCGGTTGTCGCCGGTGAGCATGCGCACGTCGACGCCGAGCTTGCGGAGCGCGGCGATGGCCTCGGCACTCGTTTCTTTGACCTCGTCCGCCACGGCAATGGTACCGACAAGCTCGCCGTTTTTGGCAAAGAACAACGGCGTTTTGCCCTCGGCAGCGAACTGCTCGGCAAGGTCAGCGGGCACCTCCACGCCCAGCTCGTCCATCAGGCGCGCGTTGCCGGCGGCGATGGCGTTTTGCCCCTCGCGTGCCGTAACGCCGCGACCGGGCGCAGCGGTAAAGTCCTCAACCGCGCGAGCGACAATGCCGCGTGTCTCGCACTCGGCCATAATCGACTCTGCCAGCGGGTGCTCGCTCTGGCGTTCCAGCGCAGCGGCAAGCTTCAGTAGCGCCTTCTCGCTCATCGTGGGAGAGCCGTCGGCGCGCGTCGCCACCACAATGTCCGTCACGCAAGGTTTGCCGCGGGTGACGGTGCCTGTCTTGTCGAGCACGACGGTGCCCACGCTGCGCAGGTTCTCCAGTGCCTCGGCGCTCTTAAATAGAATGCCCATTTCAGCGCCCTTGCCGGTGCCCACCATAATGGCGACGGGCGTGGCCAGACCCAGTGCGCACGGACAGCTGATCACCAGCACGGCCACGGCGGAGGTGAGCGCTTCGTTCATACTGCCGGTCAGTGCCATCCACGCCGCAAAGGTCGCTGCCGAGATCACAAACACCACGGGCACGAACACGCCAGCGACCTTATCGGCCATGCGGGCGATGGGCGCCTTGGTGGCATTGGCGTCCTCGACGAGCTTGATGATCTTGGCGAGCGACGTGTCGGCGCCCACACGCGTGGCGCGGAAGGTAAACGAGCCCGTGCGGTTGACGGTGGCGGCGTTGACGGTGTCGCCGGCGGTCTTCTCCACGGGGATGGACTCGCCGGTGAGCGCGCTCTCGTCCACGGCCGAGCTGCCCTCGAGCACCACGCCGTCGA
This sequence comes from Collinsella sp. AF38-3AC, assembly GCF_003474365.1. NCBI lineage: Bacteria > Bacillati > Actinomycetota > Coriobacteriia > Coriobacteriales > Coriobacteriaceae > Collinsella > Collinsella sp. AF38-3AC. The sequence goes on along the minus strand of NZ_QROM01000002.1, from coordinate 13,096 downwards.
TGGGGATGGACTCGCCGGGGCGCACGCGCAGGACCTGGCCGGGAAGGATGCTGTCGACGTCGACGGTGGTTTCGGTGCCGTCATCGGCAACGACAGTCGCGGTTTTGGGCGCCAAGTCGATGAGTGCCTCGATGGCGCCGCCGGTTTTGGATTTGCTGCGCGTCTCGAGGTATTTACCCACGGTGACGAGCGATAGGATTGTGCCCGCACTCTCAAAATACAGGTTGTCCATGCCCGTCATCATGGCCTCGTGGACCTGCCCCGCGGCTAGTTGGTCGGCCATGATGAACATGGCGTAGAGCGACCAGGCGATGGCCGCGGTGGCGCCAACGGCGATAAGGGCATCCATGGTTGGCGCGCCGTGCGCGAGCGATTTAAACCCGTTGATAAAGTATGCGTCGTTGACGTAGACGATGGGGATGAGCAGGACGAGCTCGGTGAGCGCGAGCGTCATGCTGTGGGTGTGGTCGGTGAAGACGCCAGGCAGCGGCCAGCCGAGCATATGCCCCATGCCTATATAGAACAATGGGATGAGGAAGACGATCGAGGCGATGAGGCGGGTGCGCATGGCGGAGGCGGCGGCCTCCAGCTTTTTGGTGGGCGGCTCCATATGGGTGGCGCCGGATTGGGCTTGCGCGCTGCCGTTTAAGCCGACGGCACCGGTGCCCGCATCGATGGGCGAGGCAGAGTACCCTGCGCGATCGACAGCGGTGCAGATATCGTCGGGGGTGACCTGCGCGGGGTCGTAGTCGACCAACATGGAGCCGGCGAGCAGATTGACCGCGACGCTCTGGATGCCGTCGAGCTTGCTCACGGCGCGGTCCACGTGCGCCTGGCAGGCGGCGCATGTCATGCCGCCCACGTCGAACTTATCTTGAGCCATGGCTTCTCCTTTCTGTGACGTAGCGTCGGAAATGTTAACCAGCTGATACTATACACCCATACCCCCTGGGGGTGTCCAGTGGAGATTGAAATGTATGACATTCTGATTATTGGTCGAGGTGATAGCCAGGTCGGCGGACCGTAGCCGGTCTAATGTCTCAATCTGTAACAACTAGACCCGTTTTTGTCGAGTAACTGTTACAGATCGAGACATTGCATCGAGCCACAACTTAACGTCTCAATCTGTAACACCTAAGGACCGTTTTTCCTGATAGATGTTACAGATCGAGACAGATCGCCCGCGGCCAACTCAAATGTCTTGACCTGTAACATCAAGAGAGGTTTTTGACCCCTTACTGTTACAGATTGAGATGTTGTCTCGCGGGGCTGGGGTTTGTCTCGTTCTGTAACATCTAGACCTGTATCTGCCGAGCTAATGTTACAGATCGAGACAATTGCCGGGGAGGGGTCCCGTCACGGCAAGACGCCCGCTCCCTAGATACAGAATCCGGGAATCACGCAGGTTCGCTTGTTTGGCTTTTCCGCAGGCGTTGCGTACGTAAAGACGTCGCCGTCGTGCCCCACGCGGTTCATATAGAGTGTGCCTTCGCTCTCCGATGTGTCGGGGCTCACCGTGCGCTCCCACCAACAGGTGTCCTTGCCCTTCCACTGGCGGACCATCGTCTCGTTCGTGGTATACGGACTTACCTTGAGCTCGCGGAAGAGTTGGTATTCCTTGCCCTCGCCGTTGTAGATATCTGCCAGGTAGTGAAAGTCCTCGGTAAATGACTCGGGTGGCTGATTGCCGTAGAGCTCGACCATGGCGGGCAGCCAAAGGGTTGCGGGCAACTCGCTCAGACACGATGCACTGTTGGCGGCGCCGACGTTGTTCGAGATCTTCTTAACCTCTTTAATAAGTGCGCGCAGCTCGCTTGGCAGCAGCTTGAGGCCGTCGCTGTCGAGCCATTCTCGCAGTTCGCAATCTGCCCAGCCGGCGTTCAATGCCTGCGTTGCGGCATCGCGCTCGGCAATACCTGCGTCGAACATAAACGTTAACCCGGCCTTGCCCGTCCCGTCCAGAAGCTCATCGTGGCGGATGCCCACAAGCTGCGCGCCAACCTGCAGTCCGTTGGTGAGCGTGACACGCTTGGTACACGGATAGGGGATATGCCCGTCGTCGTCGAGCAGATGATAGCGCTTGGCAATCTCGCGTGCCTCGCTACGGGACTCCGCTGCCTTAATCTTGAGCGAAATCTCCTGCAGCTGATCCCAGGTGTAGTCGTCAAGTGAGCTGCGGATGCCGTCGAGGTAGTCGGGAATGCCAAAGCCATGAGTGGCGGCGCCGATGACGCCGAGTCCCGCGACGGCAGCGGCAACGCCGCCGATGATAAAGCGCCGGCGGGTCATGGTGTCGCGTTGAGCCTGCTCCAGGATTTCTTGTGCGCGTTCAGCGGCGACGTCGACTGTAAGATGGGTGCCGGTATCGATATCGACCGCGGTCTCGTTGCCCATGCCTTCGCTGTCTTTGGATTCGGCGGTGGGGAGGTAGGACGAGAGCACCTCGAGCATCTGCTGCTCGGTGGGACGATCGCACTGCTCGACTGAGATGCCTTTCATGATGATCTGGACGAGCGCTTCGTCGTCATTGCATCGCGGCTCGAGCGGCGCTGGCTTGGTCTTGGTCTTTATGAGGTAGAACGAGCCGGTTGCCGCGGCACCCGTCGACTCGACATCGAACGGCTTGCGACCGCTGTAGAGCTGGTACAGAATGCTCGATAGCGCATAGACGTCAATCGCCGGCGAGCGGCGAAGGGCCGCGATGCCTTCGATATCCTGCGTGAGCATCTCGGGCGCGGCGTATGCGGGCGTGGCAAAGCGCCAGATGTCGGCGCGCCGGGTGATCGTGTCGTCGCCGAGGGCCATGGTCGCGGAGCCCATGTCGATGAGACAGGGGTCAAAGGAGCAATCGGCGATCTGTTGCTCGAGCGTTCGACTGGTGGTGCGGAACATGATATTGGCGGGCGACAGGTCGCGATGGACGACCGGGGTAACGAGCCCTTGGGTCATCAGGAGTGCGCGAAGCACGGCGTTTCCAACGGCAGCCACCATCTGGGTGGTTAGCCCGCCCGAGGCATCGTGCGGAAGCAAAGGCAGCGCCTGCTTGAGCGAGGTGCCCTCGACCCACTCCATGAGGATGAGCGGGTCGTCCTCGCACGATCCATAGCCATAGACGCGCGGAAATCCGCGCAGGTGCGAGACGGTACACAGATGACGGTACTCCTCGAACAGCGCGGCGGTGTTGGCCAGGTGCGCAGCTGCTTGCTCGGCGGAGCGATCGGGCATCTGGTCGGAAAGGATGGCGTTGTCCTTGAGCAGCTTGACGGCAAAGACCTCGCCGCTCGTGTTGGTCGCGCGCAGTACCTGTCCGATATTGCCGTCGCTGCGATAGGGCGTTTGGAGGATAAGCGTCATGAAACGGCGCTTGGCATCGTCTTCCGCGCTCGGATTGACCGCCACGGCGGTGTCGAATGTGTCGAGACGGATGAGTTTGCTGCCACGAACGGGATCCATAGTGTTCACAACGTTCCTTTGTTTATAGGGGTTGGCCGTATGCTCATACTAAAAGTACGGACATCGATAGAACCTATGATAGACGGCTCTGATGAAAAGTGAATGTTCATTGTCGCAATTATTGCGTGCAGCACGACGCAAACGGCGGAAAGGCGGAGGACGATTGGTCGCCGTCCGCCTTTCCGCGCTAGTCCACAATGACAAGGAATGTCGTGTAGAGGCCCAGATGGAGCCTGTCGCTGTTTTCGATTTCCACCGGGGGATAGACTTTGCCGGGCTCTCGTTGGTCGCGGGGCGGCTCAATCACAATATCGCCGTCGCCCGCGCCCGATTCGAGCACTGTGCCGTTGGTCGACCCAAGGCCCTGGGCGTACCAGTGCCCGCCCTCGAGCCAAATGCGGAGATGCTCGCGCGATGCATCAGCGCCTACATCGGTGATGCTGGGCGAGGTTTTGGGCAAGGACCCAATTACCGTGCCGCGCGGATCGCGTGTGAGGGGATGGATTTGCATGTCGGCGCAGTTGTCGGCATGGGTTCTGAGCAGACCGAGGTTGGGGGCGACAGTGCGCGGCTGCTCCAGGCTGCTCATAAAGCCACGTCCGACGGTAGTTTCGGTGGTGCCAAAGTGCCCGCCTGTCTTGCTGTCGCAAAAGCGCTCGACGGTGGCCACGCCTTGGATGGGGTCAGCGAGCGCCCCCGTTGCCACAAAGAGCATAAGGTAAAGCGTGCTCTTCTCGCGCACGGTATTGCCGTCAAAGTTATCGATGTGATTGAGGGCATTTGCATATAGGCGGCTGTCCAGCTTGTAGCTGGCGAGAGCTGACATCATTTCGTTGGCTGCCGGACCACGATAGTGCTCGGCGATTGCCTGATAGGCGGACTCGCCGCCGCCGAGCTTGCTGCAGATTGCCGCGGAAATGTTGAGCGTGGTGACGGTAAAGTCGCTGTAGATGGCGGGTGCGTACTGGTCGGGCTCGCGATGGACGATGTAACGGGTGAGATACGAGCGGTTGGAAGAGCATTTCTCGAGCAAGGTGCTGCCGAGATAGGAGTTTCCATTGATAAGCATTCGGGCGATTTCGAGATGCTTAAGACCGCCGAACGAGCGAATATCGTTATAGAGGACCGAGCAAGGCGTCTCTGCTGCCACGGATACCTCCTTTGATTGCTTCCTAGCCAATATGGCGATAGGAATTAATGCCCCCCCGGTGGGCCACGTATTAAATGGCTGCGCAATATATGGCGTAACCAAAGCAACATTATAGGCCACATGTTCGAAATTGCAGGAAGACTGAGAGATTTGGTTTGGACTGGACGGAAATTCCCCTCTGTCTTGATCTGTAACAATTGGGACCGATTTTGCTGCGTAACTGTTACAGATTGAGACGTTTCTGAACCGTGTCGACCGTTTGTCTCGATCTGTAACACGTAGAGGAAGATTTGCCCTGTAGATGTTACTGATTGAGACAATCAGCCGGGCCCGCCTCGGGCCCGTCTCGTCCGCCCCGTCATCTGTGGTTTACGTGGGGGCATGCGAAGCACGGGTATACTTACCGGCGGCGAATCTGCTCCATCGCTTAGGGCTGCTGCGTCTGGACGGCGCGTGATAGGGCTGCCAAAGCGATCGCCAGCGTGCTGAGCAACGTCCTCTCTGTGCGCACCTATTTTTGTATGTATTAGCGCACTACCAAGCACGCCCGCGCGGCCGCATGCCGTGCCCATTGCGCGTGCAGATAAGGAACAACAACATATGCGTAATTCTGTATCCGACGTCACCGACGCCGAGATCCTGGACGAGGCCCGCGAGGCCATGAGCCAGGCTGCCTTCGATGCTGCCGACGAGGCCAATGCTGCCCAGGCCGTCGAGTCCGCGACCGAGAACCTGCCCGCCTTTGACGAGCTGGGACTTTCCGACGAGATGCTCCGTGCCATCGAGAACCTGGGCTACACGGCGCCGACGCCTGTTCAGGCTGGCTCGATTCCCGTAGTGCTCGAGGGTCGCGACCTGCTTGCCGCCGCTCAGACCGGCACCGGCAAGACGGCCGCCTTCTTGCTGCCGACCATGAATAATCTGGAGCACATCGCTCCTCCCAAGCCTGTGCACGAGCGCGGCGGTCGCAACCGCCGTCGCGGTGCTAAAAAGCCCGAGGGCAACGGCCGTGGCCCCGTGATGCTCGTCATCACCCCCACGCGCGAGCTCGCACAGCAGATCGACGAGGTCGCGAGCAAGATCGCCGACGTCACCGGCCATGTCGCCGTGACCGTCGTGGGCGGCGTGAGCTACAAGCCGCAGACCGCTGCCCTCAAGTACGGCTGCGACATCCTGGTCGCCACGCCGGGCCGTCTGGTCGATCTGATCGAGCAGGGCGCCTGCCACCTGGACGAGGTTAAGGTCCTGGTGCTCGACGAGGCCGACCGCATGCTCGACATGGGCTTTTTGCCCGCCGTCCGCCGCATTGTGCGCGAGACGCCGGCCGAGCGCCAGACGCTGCTGTTCTCGGCGACCCTCGACGAGGAGGCCGTGGGCGAGATTACCGACCTGGTGAGCGACCCGGCCCGCGTGGAGATCGCGCCCGCCACGTCGACCGCCGACACCGTCGACCAGTTTGTGTTCCCGGTGTCCATCGAGGCCAAGAACAACCTGCTGCCCGAGTTCCTCAAGAAGGAGGGCCCGGAGCGCACCATCGTCTTTATGCGCACCAAGCACCGCGCCGACAGCTGCTGCCGTCGTCTGGAGCGCAAGGGCATCAAGGCCGCTGCGATTCACGGCAACCGCAGCCAGGCCCAGCGCGAGCGCGCGCTTTCTGCCTTCCGCGACGGCACCGTTGACGTACTGGTGGCGACCGACGTGCTCGCCCGCGGCATCGACATTAGCGACGTGCGCTACGTCGTGAACTTTGACGTGCCGGCCGAGCCGACCGACTACATCCACCGCATCGGCCGCACGGGCCGCGCCGGCGAGCTAGGCTGGGCCATCACGTTTGTGACCGAGCAGGACGTCGATGAGTTCTACGAGATCGAGAAGCTCATGGACAAGACGGCCGACATCTACGAGGCCGGCGACCTGCATGTGGGCCCCAACCCGCCCGCCGTCGATCCCGAGCGCGACCCTGCGGCCTTTAAGGTGAAGAAGAAGACCAAGCGCGGCAAGTCCAAGAGCAAGAAGAAGCTTGAGCAGGCACGTCGCGACGGCAAGCGCAACGGCGATGACTACGGCGATGTGGCCGGTCGTTCCAACCGCGGTCGCGACGAGCGTCGCGGCGACGGCGAGCGTCCGAGCCGTCCCAAGCGCGGCGGCAAGATCCGCGTGCGCGAGGGCGTTCAGGCTCGCGTGGACGAGGCTGTTGAGAGCGTGGCCCGCGAGGTGGCTGCCGAGGAGCGTGCTGGCGCTGCCGAGCAGGTCCCGCGAGGCAACCGTGCCGAGCGCCGTGCCAAGCAGTTCCAGGGCGAGGCGCATCGCCGTCGCCGCGAGGACGAGGACCGCGGCGGTCGTCGCCGTGTTGAGCGCGAGGACGAGGGCCGTGGCTCGCGCGGCGGCAAGCGTGGCTCGGGCGATCGTCGTCGTTCCGGTCGCAATGACGAGCGCGGCGGGCGCGATGAGCGCCGTGGCGGCGAGGGTCGCGGTGAGCATGGCGCCCGCAGCGGTGAGTCCCGTGGCGGCAAGCGCTTTGAAGAGCGCGGTGGCCGCGGCGGCGAGCGTCGCGAGGGCGCTCGCGGCAATGGTGGGCGCAGCGGCGCTGGGCGTTCCGGTGAGTCGCGCGAGCGTCGCGATCCGCGTGCCAGCCGCGATCGTCGCGATGACTGGCGCAACTACGACGATACCCGCGAGGAGCGTCGCGGCGGCTACCGTGGTGGTCGCGGCGGCAACCAGGCCGGTTCCCGTGGCGGCCGCGCCGGCGGTCGCGATAACCGTGGCAGCTGTGGCAACAGCCGTGGCGGCAAGCGTGGCGGCAGCTCCCGTCGTCCCGGCGACGGCGGCGGCAAGCGCAAATAACATACGCATCGCACGCTAGCGTGAGACAAGCTAAGGGCCCCGAGCAACTACGCTCGGGGCCCTTTTTGGTGCAAAGGGGTCAGAGCAAGGAGTGTCCCTGGGTGCCGGCAGAAAAGGAACGTCCCTAAGTGCCGCATAGCTACCGTTTATCGGAGAATAAATACCGTTCACCGGTCATAATGATTATTCTGGCTTTGGGCTTGTCTACAATAGCTCTCGTAAAAAGAAATGCGGAAGGTTACCGAGTCCCTCGGACGTGGGCCTAACCAAAGTCTTTGAACGGGTGTGTGTCTATGGATGCATTCGCTTGATTTTGGTTGGGCTATATTTATGAAGGGACATGCCGCCATGGGTTTCTTTTCTCGCCTGATGGGCGGTTCGGATGAGCAGAAGACTGCAGCTTCCGAGCTCGAAATCCTCGCTCCCGTTTCCGGCGAGCTTGTTCATCTAGAAAATACCAATGACCCTGCTTTTAGCAGCCGCGCGGTGGGCGATGGCGTTGCCGTGGTTCCCCAAGAGGGAACGGTGTGCGCTCCTGTTTCCGGCACCGTCGCGGCGTTGTTTCCGACTGAGCACGCGCTGGGCATCATGTCCGACGACAGCTCTGCTCAGGTGATGCTGCATATCGGAATCGACACTGTTAAACTTGAGGGCAAGGGCTTCCATGCGCTCGTTGCTCAGGGTGACCATGTCGACGTGGGCCAGCCCCTCGTCGAGGTCGATTTCGACGCGGTTCGCGCCGCCGGCTTCGACCCCACGGTCTTCGTTATCGTGTGCGAGCACTCGGAGAACTCGACTCTTCGTGAGCATGCTTCCGGCCCTGTTGCTGTTAAAGAGCCTGTCGTCTGGCTTTCCGAGTAAATTCTTGTGGTGGGTACCGTGGTTATCAAGCGAGTTTTCAACAATAACGTCGCAATGGTCACTTCGGACGATGGCTCCGAGCTCATCGTCATCGGCTGAGGCCTCTGCTTTGGCCGCCATGCCGGTGATATCATCGACGAGGCGTCGGTCGAAAAGACCTATGCGCTGCAGGAGGGTACCTCCCAGGATTCTCGTACGATTGACCGCTTGGCACATCTTTTGGAGTCCATCCCCACCGTTAACCTCGTGATTTCCGAGGACATTGTTCAGATGCTTCGTCGAGAGCTCAATGTTGATATCAATGACAAGATTCTCATTGCTCTCGCAGATCATATTAGCCTCGCCCTTGATCGCGAGCGCAAGGGCATTCCGTGCGAGAACCCGTTGCTGCTCGAGATCCAGCAGTTCTATCGCAAGGAGTATGCGCTTGCGGGCCGTGCCCTTCAGATTATCAAGGATTACCTGGGCATCGAGATGAGCGAGGAGGAGCAGGGCTTCATCACCTTGCATATCGTCAACGCTACCATGCCGCAGCGCTCTGACCGTCTGATTGTTTCGGTCCAGCTTGTTCGCGACGTGCTCGCGATTGTTTCCGAGCACTATGCCACGACCCTTGACGTCGCCTCGTTGCCGTACGAGCGTTTCGTTCGCCATCTGCAGTTTTTTGCGCAGCGAGCGCTCGATCCCGCGGCGGGGCAGGTCAATGGCGACGCGCTGTTCCGTATCGATGAAACGGTGTATCCGAGGGCGTTCTCGTGCGCGGAGTCAATTGCCGACCGCTTAGCGTCTACCTATAACGTTGTCGTTACCAATGCCGAGAAGAGTTATCTCGCATATCACATTGTTAACCTGCTTGGAGAATCTGGTCTCTAGGCATAACGTGCCCGCACATCGATTGATATAAGACAAGGCTCATGGTCTTGTCCAGGGCACACCTGTCTTAATTTGCGGAAAAGAAAGGGGAGTATCGCTATGACCGCAAAAAAGAAGTTCAATTTCAAAGCGCCGTTGGAGGTGTTCGCGAAGTCGATCGTTCAGCCGATGATGTATCTCTCGGTTGCCGGCATCCTGCTCATCGTGGGCATCATTCTGACCAACAAGACCATCTGCGCCGTGGTCCCCGTGCTGGGCTCCGGCCCGTTCCAGCTTGTGGGCACCGTTGTCTATCAGTCGCTGATGTTTATCATCAACAACCTCTCGATTCTGTTCTGCGTGGGCATCGCCGGCGCCATGGCAAAGAAGAACAAGGGCCATGCTTCGCTTATCGCCCTGATGTCGTTCTTCCTGTTCCTTCAGGCCAATAACATCGTGCTCAACGCCACCGGTTCTCTTGCCGAAACGAGCGGCATGCTCGGCCTTACCGGAACCGGCCAGAGCACCGTTATGGGCATCCAGGTGCTCGATACCGGCGTGTTTGGTGGCATCATTCTTGGTTGCATCACCGGTGCCGTGTTCAACAAGTACTCGAACAAGCAGTTCCCCATTGCCCTTTCGATGTTCTCGGGCGTTCGCTTTCCGTTCCTGATCATGATCATCATTTCCTGGATCATGGGCGCTGGCTTCTGCATCGTTTGGCCTCCGGTTCAGGGTGCCATCTCCTCCGTTGCCGGCATCATTAATGAGTCGGGCAACATCGGTCTGTTTATCTACGGCATGCTCAACAAGCTGCTCGTTCCCACCGGTCTGCACCACCTCATCTACACCCCGTTCCAGTTCTCCGATGTGGGTGGCACCCTTACGCTGGGCGATCAGGTTATCGCCGGCGCCTATCCCATCCGTGTCGCCGAGATGGCAATGACGGGCCAGCCCTTCTCCGATAGCACGTATTTCAACAGCTACGCCTTCAACAACCTGTGGCCCTACATCGGCATCGGTCTCGCCTTTATCTTCACCGCCTACAAGCAGAACAAGGACAAGACCAGGGCTGTCATCATCCCGCTGATCATCACCGCCGTGCTTTCCTGCGTGACCGAGCCCATGGACTTCCTCTTTGTCTTTGCTGCCCCTGTGCTCTTTGTCGTTCACTCGGTTCTTTCCGGCATCTTCCTGGTCCTGCTCAAGGTTCTCTCCGTGCCCGCTTCGACTCAAGGCGGCATCATCAACATCGTGGTTTCCAACCTGGTCCTTGGTGTTGATAAGACCAACTGGCCGGTCATGCTTGTTCTTGGAGTTCTCAACGCCGCCCTTTACTTCTTCCTCTTTACCTTCCTTATCAAGAAGCTCAACCTCCACACGCCTGGTCGCGAGGAGGAGTCCGAGCTCGCCGAGTCCGTTGCCGAGGGCGAGGCCGCCGCGTCTGTCGCGGTGAAGCAGGGCGCTGTTGCCGCGGCTCCCGCAGAGGGCGTCGATGCGGGCATCGCCGATCTGGTCGCAGGTCTTGGCGGCAAGGACAACATCGAGGAGCTCGAGAACTGCTTTACGCGTCTCCGCGTGAACGTTAAGAACCCGGACCTCATCGATGAGAACCTCATCAACCACGTGCCCAACAGCGGCATCAACCGCAACGGCAACAACATTCAGATCATCTTTGGCATGAAAGTCGCCGAGATGCGTGACAAGGTCGAAAACGCAATTGAGAAGGAGCAGTAAACAATGATCATTACTCTGTGTGGTGGCGGATCCACCTTTACCCCCGGCATCGTCAAGTCCATCGCTTTGCGCAAGGACGAGCTCGACGTTGACGAGATTCGTCTGTACGACATCAACGAGGAGCGCCAGCGCAAGATCGGCGTGCTCGTGGACTGGATTTTGCACGAGGACCTTGGTCTGGACATCAAGCTCACGGTGACCACCGACAAGGAGACTGCCTTTACGGACGCGAGCTTCGTGTTTGCCCAGATGCGCGTGGGCGGCTATGCCATGCGCGAGCAGGACGAGAAGATTCCGCTGCGTCACGGCTGCGTGGGGCAGGAGACCTGCGGTTGCGGCGGCCTTGCCTATGGCATGCGCACCATCTTCCCCATGGTCGAGCTGATTGACGACGTTGAGAAGTATGCCAAGAAGGACTACTGGATTCTTAACTACTCCAACCCTGCCGCCATCGTCTCCGAGGGCTGCCGCGTCCTGCGCCCCAACGCTCGCATTATCAACATCTGCGACATGCCGATCGCGATTATCGACGTGGTTTGCGCCGCGCTCGATATCGACAAGAAGGATGTCGAGTACGATTACTTTGGCCTCAACCACTTTGGTTGGTTCACCTCGATCCGCCACAAGGGCGAGGAGGTGCTCCCGCAGCTGCGCGAGTACATCAAGGAGCACGAGATTCTGCTGCCCGATTCTTACCTCAAGGGCATGAGCTCGCTGATGTCCAAGAAGCCCGAGGAGGCCACCGACGAGCATCCCGAGCAGAACCGCCACACCAAGGGCAGCTGGTACTACGTCTGGAAGGGCGAGTACGAGATCATGGAGTGCTTCCCGGAGTACCTGCCCAACACGTATCTGAACTACTACCTGCAGCAGAAGGAGTTCGTCGAGCATTCTAACCCCGAGCGCACCCGTGCAAACGAGGTTGAGGAGACGCGCGAGAAGAACCTCTTTGACGGCATTGACCATTACGAGAAGACGGGCGAGATCGACGAGAACACGTTCTATGCGGGCAGCCACGGCGACTGGATTGCCGATCTGGCTGTTGCTCTGAAGAACGATACCAAGCAACGCTTCCTGGTCATTTGCGAGAACAAGGGCGCTATCCCCAACATGCCCTACGACGCCATGGTCGAGCTGCCTGCCTACATTGGCAAGAGCGGCCCCGAGGTCATCAGCCGCGACAACATCCCGCTGTTCCAGCAGGGTCTTATGATGCAGCAGCTGAACTCCGAGAAGCTCATCGTCGAGGCTACGATCGAGGGTTCGTACGAGAAGGCGCTCAAGGCCTTTACGCTCAACAAGACCGTTCCTTCGATGAAGGTCGCCAAGGAGGTTCTCGACGACATGATCGAGGCCAACAAGGGTTACTGGCCCGAGCTTCGCTAAAGACAGAAGGTCTCTGGCACAAAAGAGCCGCTGACCGTAAAACTTGATCAATGCCCTGTTCGCGTGTTTGCGCGGACGGGGCATTGCCGTTTTGCGCAAAGGGTTGATATGGGGGTGGGCAGCGCCGTCGCATCGAGATTGCCCGAGCCCTGCTGTGCCCAGGCGACGCGGTGATTCTGGACGAGCCCTTTACCGGTCTAGATACCGCTGCGCGCGACGCATGCGCCGAGGTCGTGCTCGACTTGCTCGACGGTCGCATCCTGTTGCTTGCCACGCACGATGCCGTCGACGCTCAGGCCCTCAATATCTCGGATATCATCACGCTCTAAATACTTATTCAGCAACAAAATGATCCGTTTTTTCTCCGTCCCCATGGGGTCGGGTATGGTATTCTATCTGCGGGGTAATACTTAGGAATACCAAGTAATACCAACGCCGTAGAAACAAACTCCAGATGCGGGCCAATCGGGTTGCCTTCACAACCCGTCGCCCAGCCGCGTGGCCCGCATCTATCCGCACCACCGTCGTTTCAAAAAGGAAGCGCCATGGCAGAACACATGACCCCGGTTGTCGCGAAGGTCTTGCCCGAGGAAAAGGCGGCCTTCGCGGCGGCAACTCAGCTCGTAGGTACCACGCCGTCCAACGCCATCCGCATGTTTATCGCCGCGTTTAATCGCTGCGGCACCTTTCCGTTCGACATTTCGCCCAACGGGGCCTTTGGCATTGCGCCCGATTCTCATCGACAATGACCGTCCCAAACTGCCGGCACTTGGGGACGTTCCTTTTAATATGAGCAGGACATTGTCAAGAGGC